>CAZDYH010000007.1:21256-32239 GCA_964509355.1 uncultured Mycobacterium sp. | reverse complement strand
GAATTGCTGAAAATTGGCGGCTGTCGGCGCGGCTGGGAGTGGGGGGCGTATGGGCACTGCCGAAGGCGGTGCGTCAGTTGACGACCTGCTGGCCGCTCCTGGCGATGCTGGTGAGATCCGGCGGTTGACGATTCTGTTCGCTGATCTGGCCGATTCGACGGTGCTCTCCACCCAGGTTGAGCCGGAGACGTACGGGATGCTGGTGGGCCGCTATCGCGACCTGGTGCTGGGCATCGTAGACCGCTATGAGGGGCATGTCGGCTCGACGAAGGGTGATGGGCTGCTCGCGGTGTTCGGTCACCCCAAAGCCCACGAAAACGATGTGCACCGGGCAGTGTTGGCGGGGCTGGAGATCACCCGCGAGGTAGCCAGGCTCAGTGAGCAAGCGAAGCGCCGGTTCGGGGTGGAGATCAACGTTCGGGTCGGGGTGCACCGTGGGCTGGTGTATCTGGACACCTCCGAGGATGACGTGTACGGGGTGGCGGCCAATCTGGCCGCACGGGTGTCGGGCCTGGCGCCCCCCGGCAGGGTGGTGGTCTCCGACGCGGTCGCACCCCTGATCCGCGAGGCGTTCGAGCTGCAGGCCCGCCCGCCCGCCGCAGTCAAGGGTGTTGAGGGGCTGATCGCCCATCACCTGGTGCTGGGTGAGCGGGCCGACGCGGCCCGGGTGGGGGTGGGCCGTGGTCCGCTGGTGGGTCGCGAACGGGAGCTGGCGCGGCTGCAGAAGAGCTGGGCGCGCGCACAGGCGGGCACGTTGACCATCCCGGGGGTGGTGTTTCGTGGTGAGCCCGGGATCGGGAAGGGCCGACTCGCGGCGGCCGCCGCCGAGCTGGCCGAGGACTCCGGTGCGGTGGTGCTGGAGTTGATCGGGTCGCCGTTTCACACCGACGCCGGCCTGCACCCGGTGCGCACCCTGCTGGAACGCCGCTGCGGCATCGGGCGCCTCACCGAGCAGGGTGAGCGGCTCCAACTCCTCGAAGCGGAGTCGAGGGCCCGGTCGCTGGATCCGGTGCGCGTGGTCCCGTTGTTGGCGCCGGTGCTGGGGATCGGCGCCGAGGCCGGGTATGAGCCGGTCGTCGCCGAGGGCCGCAAGCTCTATCAGCTGATCGCAGCGGCGGTGCAGGAGTATCTGCTGGCCTGCTTCGAGGGCGGTGCGGGGCTGCTGGTGGCCGAGGATGTGCACTGGTTCGATCCGTCCACCATGGAGGTCCTCGGCTCACTGCTGGACGCGGCCAACGGTCGGCTGCTGGTGGTGATCACCGGGTGTGATGGGGGCTGGTTGCCGGCCTGCTGGCCGGTCAAGGTGTTCGACCTCAAACCGTTGACCGACGAGCAGGCCGACACACTGATCACCGCGCTGGATCCGAGCCTGTCGACCGAGGACCGGGCGGCGGTGGCCAGCCGCTGCGACGGCGTGCCGCTCTACATCGAGCAAGTCGTGGCCAGGCTCGGCGAGCCACGTGCCGACACCACGCCAGAGACGCGGGTGCCTGATGCGCTCTACGAGCCGTTGTTCGCGCGGCTGCGTCTGCACGCCAACGCGAATGTGGTCCCGGTGGTGGAGGCGGCGGGCGTCATCGGCCGCCAGGTCGATCGCGGCCTGCTGTGCTCGGCGTGCACCCTGAGCGAGGACGAGGTCGATGACGTCATCGACGAACTCGAGGTTGCGCAGGTGCTGGAGCCGTGCGGAACCGACGGCTGGCGTTTTCGCCACGAGTTGCTGCGCGAGGTGGCCTGCGAACTGACGCCCCCGAGCGTGCGCCGGCGGCTGCACGCGAAGGTGGCTGATGCCCTGGTGCAAGGTGTGGCTCGCGGGAACCCGGACTGGCGGCTGGTCGCGGGCCACTACGAGCAGGCGGAACGGTTGGCCGAGGCCGCCTCGGCCTACCGGCAGGCATCAGCGGCTGCCCGGCACCGCGGAGCCCTTTCCGAAGCGCGCACCTACCTGACCCTCGCCCTCGCCGGGCTCGACCGCGCCACACCCGGCCCGGACCGCGACTGGCGGGAAATCGCGGTGCGGCTGGAGCGGGGATTCCTCACCGCAGCCGTAGAGGGCAATCAAACCCGCGCCGCAGTCGGCGACTTCGAGCGGTGCCTGCAGCTGTGCGGGACCAAACTGCGGGGCGACGAACTGGTCGCGACGATGGTTGCCCTGATGGTCTACTACTTCACACGCGCCGACCTGCGCCGGGTGGTCGAGGTGCTCGAGTCGCTGCGCGCGGGCCTCGAGCAGGGCCGGCGGTGGTTGCGCCCGATGATCGAAGCCTCGTTCGGGGTGCTGTCGTGGTTTCGCGGCGAGTTCGAGGCCGCCGGTTCGCACCTCGAGCAGGCCATGGCAGATCTGGTCGCAGCAGACCAACACGAGATCGACGCAGTGTGGTTCCAGCCCAACGACCCGATCGCGACGGCGCAGGTCCACCTGGCGGTGACCCGCTTCGTGCGCGGTGATCTCACCGGCGCCGAAGCCGAGCTGACGCGAACGGCACACCGGGCCGACGAGCTCGGTTTCCCCCAGGGCCCGTTCAGCCTGGCCTTTGTGCGTTTCGTAGAGATCTGGATGCGCATCGAAGCCGGTCAGCTCGACCGGGCCGCGGTCCTGGCCGCCGACCTGACCGCCCAAGCCGAGCGGCGCGGCTTCGACGCGTGGCAGCTGTGGGGGGGTGCCCAGAAGGCCGCCGTCAGCGCCCTGGCTGCGCTGGACAGCGAGGACCGCGACCCGACCGGGCTGTCGGCTCACGTCGCGACCATGACCACGTTCGTCGAGACTTTGCGCACGTTCGGGCTCAACGCCTACCTCACCTTTTTCGACAGCGTCCTGGCCCGGCTGCTGACCGCCGCCGGCCAACCCGAACAGGCCCGCCAGCGCCTGGACACCGCATTGGTGCTTGCCCGCGACACCGGAATGCATTTCTACGACGCCGAACTACTGCGGCTGCGCGCCGACACCCACACCGACCGAGCCGCACGCGCGGCCGACATCGGCGCCGCCCTCGGGCTGGCCCGCCGCCAGGGCGCTACCCTGTTCGAAATGCGCGCCGCCGTTGACGATTTCGAGCTACGCGGCGAGCCGGCTCGCGCCGCGCTCACCGACGCGGTGAATCACTTCCCCGCCGGTAGCGCGTGGCCGGCACTGGTGCGGGCGCGGGCTGCGCTGGACACGACCGATCCGAAGATCGAATAGCTACTCCGCTGAATACGCCCCCACGGGCAATGGGGGTGGCGGCACCCCGGGCGCGACCACACAGACCTGGGTTACGCCGTCGAGCAGCATGCCCGGCGGGCAATCGGGCTGGCACGGCCAACCAGTGTCCTCGGCGTCGGAGCCCTCGCCGACCGGACAGCTCCCAGGCGCGGAATTCGCCAGCGCCGGGGTGCTGATCGTCGCAACCGAGAACGGCGCCACGAACAGCGCAAACGCACCGAAGGCAGCTAGCGCCCAGCGCCCGATGACCCGACTCACCGCAGACCTCCGATCAACGTCCACCCGAAACACACCGCGTAATTTTAGCGGCGGGTAAGGCACCTGAACGGGAGGCTCACCGGCGGCGCGCCGACGGCCGTCTCACATCTGGTCGGGTGCCGGCGTCTACCGGATGTGAGGGTCGCAATGAGCAGGCCGTTCGAGGACGTGGTGGCCCAGCACGGCGCGACCGTGCTGCGGGTCTGCCGCGCCGTCGTCGGCCCCGACGACGCCGAGGACGCCTGGTCGGAGACCTTTCTGTCGGCGCTGCGCGCCTACCCCGAACTCCCGCCAGATGCCAACGTCGAGGCGTGGCTGGTCACCATTGCCCACCGCCGCGCCATCGACACCGGACGTGCCCGCTCGCGGCGACCCGTCCCGACCGACGGCCTGCCGGACCGCCCCGCAGCACACGGCGATCCCGCAGCACGCGATCCGGACCTCTGGTCGGCGCTGCAGCGGCTGCCCGACAAACAGCGGCGCGCCGTCGCCTACCACCACATCGCCGGATTGCCGTTCGCCGAGATCGCCGACCTGCTCGGCAACTCCCCCGACGCCGCCCGCCGTGCCGCGGCCGACGGCATCAAGACGCTTCGCAAGTTCTATACGGAGGACCAAACCCCATGAGCGCCAGCATCTTCAGCATGTCGTCGCCCGACGAGGACGCCACCTTGACCCGGCTGCACAGCAGGCTCGAACGCAGTGCCGACGCCGACGGCCTGCTCGACATCGCCTACCGCACCCTGGAGACCCCGGTCGGTTCGCTGCTGCTCGCGGCCACCGAGGTGGGCCTGCTCAGGGTCGCGTACGCCGTCGAGGACCACACCGCTGTGCTGGCCATGCTCGCCGAGACGGTCAGCCCGCGCATCCTGCGCGCGCCGGCGCGACTGGACGACGCGGCACACCAGATCGACGAGTACTTCGCCAGGCGGCGCAGGTTCTTCGAGTTGCCGGTCGATCTGCGCCTGACCGACGGTTTCCGCCGCAGCGTCGTCGAGCATCTTCGCGATATCGGATACGGCCGGCACGAAAGCTACGCCGCCGTGGCCGCCGCCGTCGGCAATCCCGGCGCGGTGCGCGCCGTCGGCACCGCATGTGCGCACAACCCGCTGCCCGTGGTGATCCCGTGCCACCGCGTGGTCCGTTCGGACGGTTCCATCGGCCAGTACGTCGGCGGGGCGGCCGCCAAATCGGCCCTGCTCGACCTGGAAGCCGCCTGGGCATCCTGACGGCTGAACCTCCCGTCGCGACGGCCCGCATGTGCCATCATGCGAGGCAGCAAGGGAGTGCATTGATGCGTCGTTGGTTCGGGAACGTTTTCGCCGCGATCGCGGTTCTCAGCGGCGTCGTCGCGCCGCCCGCCTCGGCGACTGAAGCTCCGATCGGCAACCTCGGCGACACGCTGCGCGTCGAATTCAACGACATCATCGCCGATGTGACCGTCCACGACGTGCTGCCGACCGACCTTCCGCCGGGATGGACGTGGAACGGGTCACCGCGTTGGCGGTATGAGGGTGGCCCCTGGCGGGCACCGGTGACCATAAACGCGGTCCAGGTGCCCAATCCCTACCAGATGGCCGTCGCGTTCACCTTCAGCGGCGTCACCCCATACGCCGACGCGTACGCCTCCAAGCACACCGACGCGCCCGACGCGCTGGAGACCGCCCTGCAGAACGCGCCTCAGGGTTCCACGGTCAACGGCGCCGTGTATTGGCACGTCTATCGGGCCCTGGTCACGAACGTGATTCTGCTCAACCCGCAGACAGGTGCGCACCTCGCCCAGTGGAATATCTGGCAACCCGGAGCACCGCTACCCTAGAGCCTCATGGCCATTGAGGTCGCGACCGCTGATTCCGCCGTAATCGACGAAATCGCCGATGTCGCCGCCCGCACCTTCCCGCTGGCCTGCCCGCCGTCGTCGACGCCGGACAACATCGTGACGTTCATCAACGCCAACCTGTCCGCCGCCCGCTTCGCCGAGTACCTCGCCGATCCGGACCGGGTGGTGCTGACCGCGCGCGACGGCAGCCGAATGGTGGGTTACGTCATGCTGATTCGCGGCGTCATCGACGACGCGGACGTCCTGCGGGCGGTAACCCTGCGCCCGGCCGTGGAGCTGTCGAAGATGTACGTGCTGACCGACGCTCACGGGGCGGGCGCCTCGGCGGCGCTGATGGCCGCGGCGCTCAACCGGGCCGAAGAGCTGGACGCCAAGTGCGTGTGGCTGGGCGTCAATCAGGAAAACCGGCGCGCGCAACGCTTCTATGCAAAACACGGCTTTCGCATCAACGGCACCAAGACCTTTCGGGTCGGCGCCCACGTCGAGAACGACTACGTGATGGTTCGAGAGCTCTAGCTACCGCCGGCGGCCCCGGCGGCAGTCAGCGCCAACAGCCGGGAGGTGGCTCGCAGATACTTCTTGCGGTAGCCACCGGCCAGCATCTCCTCGCTGAAGATACTGTCCAGCTTCGATCCGGACGCCACCACCGGAATGCCCGCGTCATACAGCCGGTCGGTGAGTGCCACCAGCCGCAGCGCGACGTTCTGGTCGTCGAGGGGATGCACCCCGGTGAGGAACACCGCCGTCACGCCCTCGATCAAGGTCAGGTACCGCGACGGGTGCATGGTCGCCAGATGCCGGCACAACGCGTCGAAGTCGTCGAGGGTAGCGCCGCCGACGCGCCCGACGCGCCCGGCACGCTCGGCCACCTCGTCATCGGACGGCGGCTCGGGCGCCGACGGTAGGCCGCGGTGCCGGTAGTCGGGACCTTCGATCCGCACCGTCGTGAAAATCTTTGCCAGCGTGTTGATCTCGCGCAGAAAGTCCTGTGCGGCGAACCGGCCCTCGCCGAGCTGCTCGGGCAGCGTGTTCGACGTCGCCGCCACCGATACGCCACGCTCGACCAGTTGCGAGAGCATCCGCGAGATCAGCGTGGTGTTGCCCGGGTCGTCCAGCTCGAACTCGTCGATGCAGACGACGACGTAGTCGGCGAGCAGGTCGATGCACTCGACGAAGCCGAAAACGCCGGCCAGTTGGGTCAGCTCCCCGAACGTGGCGAAAGCCTTCGGATGAGACGCATCCTGCGCCAGGTGGTAGTAGGCCGAGGCGAGCAGGTGGGTCTTGCCGACACCGAAGCCGCCGTCCAGATACAGGCCTACGCCCGGCAGCGCCGCCCGCCTCCCGAACAGCTTCTTCCTGCCCGCCCGGCGCTCGACGGCCTCCCGGCAGAACTGCAGGCACGACTCGACCGCGGCCGCCTGCGTCGGCTCGGCCGGATCGGGCCGGTAGTTGCCGAAGCTCACATCGGCGAACGTCGGCGGCGGGATGAGCTGGGCTACCAGCCGCTCCGAGGAGACCGTCGGCTGCCGATCCACGAGATGGCCGACCCCGCCGGCGGTACCCGCGGAGATGGGGCCGTCCATGCAGGCACTGTAGCGACGTGCTGCAATCGTGGGTATGCCCTGCCCGAGACCCGAAGCCGCGGCCGGGACGCAGCTCACCCTCCTGGGTTCCGTCGACGATGTCGACGAAGGCCGGTTGCCCCAGTTGTACGGATACCCCGGCGAACTGCACCGCTGCTGGGTTCGGGCGAACTTCATCACCAGCCTCGACGGCGGCGCGACCGTCGACGGCACTTCGGGTGGACTGGCCGGACCCGGGGATCGATCGCTGTTCAGCCTGATGCGCGAGCTGGCCGATGTGATCGTCGTCGGCGCGGGAACCGTGCGCACCGAGAACTACTCGGGCGCGCACCTGACCGTCGCACAACGGCAGCAGCGCCAGGCGCGCGGACAGAGCGAAATCCCGCCGATCGCAATCGTCACCCGGTCCGGACGTCTTGACCGCGATATGCCGGTCTTCACCCGCACCGAGGTGCCCCCGTTGGTGCTCACCTGCACGGCGGCCACGCCGGACGCCCGCGGCCGGCTCACCGGCATCGCCGATGTGCTGGACTGCTCAGCTGCGGATCCCGCCCGAGTCGACGACGCCTCCGTGCTGTCGGCGCTGGCGGCGCGCGGGCTGCTGCGCGTGCTCACCGAAGGCGGCCCCACGCTGCTCGGTTCTTTCATCGAGAGCGACCTTCTCGATGAGCTGTGCCTGACCATCGCGCCCGTCGTCGTTGGCGGCCGGGCGCAACGCATCGCGACCGGTCCCGGCCAGATCACGACCCGGATGCGGTGCTCACACATCCTCACCGACCAGGCCGGCTACCTCTACACCCGCTACGTCCGGGGTGCCTGACCCGGCAATCGCTACTGTGGGCAGCATGAGCCGGCACGCCCAGATCGCCACGATCCTCGTCGCGGTGACCGCGTTGCTGGCCGGCTGTGCGCCGGGCCTGGCCGCCAACCCGCGCTATGCCACCGACTCCGGGGCGGGACCGCAGGGCCAGCCCACCACGACGGCGCCCAACGGCCCTCCCCCGATCGCCGCCCCGAAAAACGACCTGTCGTGGCGGGACTGCACGTCACGGGTGTTCTCCGACGCCGCACTGCCGACGATGCCCGGCATCTCGCTGGACTGCGCGGCCTATGACGCCGACCTGGACCCGATCAACGGTGCCACCGGCACGCTGAACATCGGGGTGGTGCGCGCCCGCTCGCTGCAGACGCCGCCCGACGCCGGGCCGCTGGTGCTCACCACCGGATCCGACCTGCCGTCGTCCCTGCAACTGCCGGTATGGCTGTCGCGGGCCGGTGCCGACGTGCTGCGCAGCAACCCGATCGTCGCGATCGACCGCCGCGGCATGGGCATGTCGAGCGCCGTGGTGTGTCGCGACCCGTTCGACCGCCAGGAGATGCGCGACCAGGCGCAGTTCGAATCCGGTGACGACCCGGTGGCCAGTCTGGGCGCGATCACGATGACCGCCACCACCAGCTGCACCGACACCATCGCACCCGGGGACTCCGCCTACGACAACGCGCATGCCGCCGAGGATGTCGAACGCCTGCGCAGCACCTGGGATGTGCCCGGGCTGGCCCTGCTGGGTATCGGCAACGGCGCGCAGGTCGCGCTGGCCTACGCCGGCTCGCACCCCGACAAGGTGTCCCGACTGATCCTCGACTCCCCCATCCCGCTGGGTGTCAACGCCGAAACCGCCGCCGAGCAGCAGGTCAAGGGCCAGCAGGCCGCGCTGGACGCCTTCGCCGCGCAATGCTCCGCGGTGAACTGCGCGCTGGGCTCCGACCCGAAGGGCGCCGTGAACTCGCTGCTCGCCGCCGCACGCGCCGGCCGCGGCCCCGGTGGGGCATCGGTGGCCTCGGTGACCAGCGCCATCGTCACCGCCCTCGGATTCCCCAGCGGAGACCGGGCGAGTACCACCGCCAGACTCGCCGACGCGCTGGCGTCCGCCCGCTCCGGCGACGCCAACCAGCTGACCAACCTCATCAACCAGGCCGAGGCCACCCGCGACACCGACGGGCAGTTCATCAACTCGTGCAGTGACGCCCTGAACCGTCCGACACCCGACCGGGTTCGTGAACTCGTCGTCGCCTGGGGCAAGCTCTATCCCGAGTTCGGCACCGTCGGCGCGCTCAACCTCGTCAAGTGCCTCAACTGGCCGAGTGGTTCGGCGCCGGATCTGCCGAAGAAGCTCAAGGTCGACGTCATGCTGCTCGGGGTGCAGAACGACCCCATCGCCGGCTCGGAGGGCGTCGCTGCCAGCGCCGCCACCATCATCAACGCCGGCGCGGCCAGCAAACGCGTGATGTGGCAGGGCGTCGGCCACGGCGCCAGCATCTACTCGTCCTGCGCGGTGCCGCCGGTGATCGGCTATCTCGACAGCGGGAAGCTGCCCACCACCGACACATACTGCCCCGCCTAACCTCCCGGGCAGCGGCGCCGGTGTACGGTGCGCACGTGGCGGCAGCTGACTCGATCCGTTCCGGCCTGCTGAAGGTATTCCGTCCCCGCACCAGCGCACCGAGCACGGCGACGATCGTCCGCTCGGCGTTGTGGCCGTTCGCGATCCTGTCGGTCATCCACCGCAGCTACGTGCTGGGCACCAACGGCTACATCACCGACGACTTCGGGCCCGTCTACCGGGCCGTGAGCAATTTCAGGCGCGGCCTGGACATCTACAACGAACACTTCGACCACGTCGACCCGCACTACCTCTACCCGCCCGGCGGCACCCTGATCATGGCGCCGTTCGGCTACCTGCCGGTCACCGCGGCACGGTACTGGTTCATCTCCATCAACACCGTCGCCATCGTGCTCGCCGCCTACCTGTTGCTGCGGCTGTTCAATTTCACGCTGGCCTCGGTGGCCGCACCCGCGCTGCTGCTGGCCATGTTCTGCACCGAAACCGTCACCAACACACTGGTGTTCACCAACATCAACGGCTGCATCCTGCTGCTGGAGGTGCTGTTCTTCCGGTGGCTGCTCGACGGCAAGGTCAGCCACCAGTGGTGGGCGGGTGTGGCCATCGGGTTGTCGCTCGTAGTCAAACCGCTGCTGGCACCGTTGCTGCTGCTGCCGTTGCTCAACCGGCAGTGGCGGGCGCTGGGCACCGCGATCGCGGTGCCGCTGGTCTTCAACCTCGCGGCGATCCCGCTGATCAGCGACCCGATGAACTTCTTCAAGCGCACGCTGCCCTACATCCTGGGCACCCGCGACTATTTCAACAGCTCGATCCTGGGCAACGGCGTCTACTACGGCCTGCCGATGTGGCTGATCGTGCTGCTGCGTGTCATCTTCGCGCTGCTCGCCGCCGGGAGTCTGTGGCTGCTGTACCGCTACTACCGCTCCCGCGATCCGCTGTTCTGGATGGCCACCTCGTCGGGCGTGCTGCTGACCGCGTCGTGGCTGGTGCTCTCGCTGGGGCAGGGCTACTACTCGATGATGCTGTTCCCGTTCCTGATGACGGTGGTGCTGCCGAGGTCCGTCATCCGCAGCTGGGTCGCATGGCTGGCGGTCTACGGCTTCATGACGATGGACCGTTGGCTGCTCCTGTATTGGCCGACGACCGGACGCATGCTGGAGTACCTCAAGATCACCTATGGCTGGTCGCTGATCCTGATCGTGGTCTTCGCCGTTCTCTACTTCCGCTACCTCGACGCCAAGCAGGAAGGCCGGCTGGATGACGGCATCGATCCGCCATGGATGACGCCCGATCGGCCGCGCGCTAGCGTAAGTGCATGAGTTCTGAGGCCGGCGAACTGCCGCAGCCGAAGGTGCAGCTGACCGACGCGCAATGGCACCAGAAGCTGACCGACCAGGAATTCGCGGTGCTGCGCGAAGCCGGCACCGAGCGAGCGTTCACCGGCGAGTACACCGACACCAAGACCGAAGGCGTCTACCAGTGCCGCGCGTGCGGCGCCGAACTGTTCCGCAGCAGCGAGAAATTCGAATCCCACTGCGGCTGGCCGTCTTTCTTCGATCCCTCGCACTCCGACGCGGTGATCCTGCGGCCGGACCACTCGTTCGGGCAGACCCGCACCGAAGTGTTGTGCGCCAGTTGCCACAGCCACCTGGGCCATGTGTTCGCCGGCGAGGGCTATCCCACGCCGACCGACCTGCG
>CAZDYH010000007.1:18216-21156 GCA_964509355.1 uncultured Mycobacterium sp. | reverse complement strand
GACCGGCTACGGCAGCGCGGCGACGAGCTGTTCGACGCCGACCCGCGGCCCGGTGAAGAACGGGATCTCCTCGCGGACGTGGCGCCTTGCCTCGGTGGCACGCAGATCGCGCATCAAGTCGACGATGCGGTGCAACTCGGGAGCCTCGAACGCGAGAATCCACTCGTAGTCGCCGAGCGCGAACGCCGGCACGGTGTTGGCCCGGACGTCGGAGTACCCGCGGGCCGCCATGCCGTGGTCGGCCAGCATCTTTCGGCGTTCCTGGTCGGGCAGCAGGTACCAATCGAGCGAGCGCACGAACGGGTAGACGCAGATATAGGCGCCGGGCTCCTCCCCGGCAAGGAAGGCCGGGATGTGGCTCTTGTTGAACTCGGCGGGTCGGTGCAGCGCGACGCTGCTCCACACCGGTGTGCAGGCCCGGCCCAGCGCCGTGGTGCGCCGGAAATCGGCGTAGGTGGCCTGCAGCGACTCCAGCCGCTCGGCATGTGTCCAGACCATGAAGTCCGCGTCGGCCCGCAGTCCGGCAACGTCGTAGAGACCGCGGACCACCACGCCGCTGTCTTCCTGCTGTTTGAGGAAGGTCGTGGTCTCGTCGACGATCGCGTGCCGCTCTTCGCCCAGTACACCCGGGCGCACCGCGAACACCGAGAACATCAGGTAGCGGATGGTGGCGTTGAGGGCGTCGAAGTCGAGGCGTGCCATGGCTTCTATCGTGCCACGGCGGAAGGGCTGACCGCTGCGGCCGCCCGGGTGGCCGCGGCGATACAGGCGGGCACCCCGATGCCGTCCAGATAGCTGCCGGCGACCGCCAGCGTCGCGGGCAGCCCCGCCCGCAGCTCGGCGACGAGTTCACCGTGCCCCGGGCCGTACTGCGGCATCGCGTCGATCCAGCGGTGCACATGGCAGTCCAGCGCCTCCACCGTGATGCCGAAGACGGTGTCCAGATCCCGCAGCGACCACGACAACAAGTCGTCGTCACCGGCGTTGCGGGCCAGGTCGTCGCCGAACCGGCCGAACGACAGCCGCACCAACTCCACGTTGCCGCGCCGTCCCCACTTGCGGCTCGACAACGTGATCGCCTTGGCGTGCAGCCGTTCTCCGCTGGCGACCAGCACGCCCGACTGCTCGGGCAGCGGGGTGCCGCCCGGCAGGGCCAGCGCCACCACCGCCGACGAGGCCACCGGGATGCGGCCGGCCGCCGCGGCGGTGCGTGGCGCGACCCGGGCGACCAGCCGTGCCAGCCGTGGCGGCGGGACGGCGAGGATCACCGCGTCGGCGTGCCAACACCCACCCTCGTCGTCGACGACTTCCCAGCCCGTTCCCGTGCTGTGCAGGCGATTGACCGCGACCTGCGCCCAGCGCAGCCGGCTGCGCCGGACCAGCTCGTCGAGCAGCACCGAATATCCGCCGTCGATCGCGCCGAACACCGAACCGGCCATGGCCGGCGGCAGCGCTCGACGGACCGCATCGGTCAGGTTGGGCGCGCCACGGTCCAGCGCTGCGGCCAGCGTCGGGGTCGCCGAGCGGAGGCCGATGGTAGCGGCCGACCCGGCGTACACCCCGGCCAGCAGCGGGTCGACCGACCGGGTCACCACCTGCTCGCCGAACCGGTCGGCCACCAGTTCGGCGACCGTGGGGTCCGAACCGGGCCGCCAGGTCAGCGGCCGGGTGCGTTCGTCGACGATGCGAGCGATCGTCGTATCGTCCACCAGCCCGACCAGCGAGCCCGCCGACGACGGGATGCCGTTGAGGGTGTCCCGCGGCAGACCGTGCAGGCGCTGCTGGCTGTAGATCAGCGGCCGCACACCGGTGGTGCCGATCTGCCTGCCGGCCAGGCCCAGCTCCGCCAGCAGGGCGGGCACCTCCGGCCGGCGCGCCACGAAGGCTTCGGCGCCGATGTCCATCGGCTGCCCGCCGACGCGCTCGGTCCGCAGCACCCCGCCGAGCCGGTCGGCGGGATCGAACAGGGTGATCGACGCGTCGGCACCGACCGCGGACCGCAACCGGTACGCCGCGGTCAGGCCCGAGATACCGCCGCCGACAACGCAGTACGACCGGATCACAACGAGTGCACCAGGGTGACCAGATCGGTCAGCAGCCCGGGATCCGTTCCGGGCAGCACGCCGTGACCGAGGTTGAAGATATGTCCGGCCGCGCCCGCGTCCACGGCACGTCGCCCGTCGTCGACGACTGCGCGGGCCGCGTGCTCGACCACCGGCCAGCCCGCCAACAGCACTACCGGATCGAGGTTGCCCTGCAGCGCCTTGCCCGCGTCGATTCGGGCCGCGGCATCGGTCAGCGAGGTACGCCAGTCGACGCCCACAACGGTGGCCCCGGCAGCAGACATCGCCCCGAGCAGCTCGGCCGTACCCACCCCGAAATGCGTCATCGGCACACCGAAACCGGCCAGCGTCGCGAATACCCGCGAGCTGTGCGGCAGCACGTAGCGCCGGTAGTCGGCGAGCGAGAGCGTCCCGGCCCACGAGTCGAAGAGCTGGATCGCGTCGACGCCGGCGTCCAGCTGCGCCCGTAGGAAGCCGATGGTGAGATCGGTCAACGCTGTCATGAGCGCGTGCCAGGTGGTCTGCTCGCCCAGCATCATCGCCTTGGTGCGCTCGTGGTGGCGACTCGGGCCGCCCTCGACCAGGTAAGACGCCAGCGTGAACGGAGCACCGGCGAAGCCGATCAGGGGAACCTCGCCGAGCGCAGCCACCAACAGCGATACCGCATCGGAAACCGGCTGGACCTGATGCCGCTCAAGGGGTTTGATTGCTGCGACATCGGCCGCCGACCGCACCGGATGGGCGATCACCGGTCCCACGTCGGGCACGATATCCAAGTCGATACCCGCGCCACGCAGCGGCACCACGATATCGGAGAACAGGATGGCGGCATCGACGTCGTGGCGGCGCACCGGCTGCATGGTGATCTCGCAGACCA
>CAZDYH010000007.1:12470-18116 GCA_964509355.1 uncultured Mycobacterium sp. | reverse complement strand
GCTCGAGCACGCCGCGGGTCTGCCGCCGGTGGGGGTCACCGACCTCGGCTCCCGGACGCGCGCGTGATATGGCCGTCGCTGACGGCGATGCCGCCGCGGAACCTGAGCCCACACCGCTTTCCCGTCCCGCCGACGGGGTGCCGGATCTCTCGGTCACTGCAGATGAAATCGCCTCGGCCGCAGAACTTCTAGCCAGTGGCAGCGGCGCGTTTGCGGTGGACGCCGAGCGCGCCTCGGGCTTCCGCTACTTCAACCGTGCGTACCTGATTCAGGTCCGCCGGGCCGGTGCCGGCACGGTACTCATCGACCCGGTCAGCCACGGCGGCGACCCGGCGACCGTGCTGCGACCGGTTGCCGACGTGCTCGACACCGACGAGTGGATCCTGCACGCCGCCGACCAGGACCTGCCCTGCCTGGCCGAGGTCGGCATGCGGCCGCCGGCACTCTACGACACCGAGCTGGCCGGGCGGCTGGCCGGCTTCGACCGGGTCAACCTCGCCGCCATGGTGCAACGGCTCCTGGGCCTGGGGCTGGCCAAGGGCCACGGCGCGGCCGACTGGTCCAAGCGCCCGCTACCCGCAGCCTGGCTCAACTATGCGGCCCTGGATGTCGAAGTCCTCGTCGAGCTGCGCGAAGCAGTCGCGGCGGTGCTGGCCGAGCAGGGTAAGACCGACTGGGCGGCAGACGAATTCGAGCACCTGCGCACGTTCGAGGCGCTGCCCACCCGGCGTGACCGCTGGCGGCGCACGTCGGGTATCCACAAGGTGCGCAACCGCCAGGGCCTGGCTGCGGTTCGCGAGCTGTGGACCGTGCGCGACCACATCGCGCGTCGCCGTGACATCGCCCCCGGCCGCATCCTGCCCGATTCTGCCATCATCGACGCTGCCGGCACCGACCCGAAGACGGTCGATGAGCTCACCGCGCTGGCGGTCTTCGGCGGACCCAGGCAGCGCCGCAGCGCCAACGTGTGGCTGGAGGCGCTGGCCGCGGCCAGGGCGAACCCCGACCTGCCGGAATCCAACGAGGAGCAGACCGGGCCGCCCCCGGCGAACCGGTGGAGCAAGCGCAAGCCCGAGGCCGCGGCCCGCCTGGATGCCGCGCGGGCCGGGCTGACGGAGCTGTCGCAGCGGGTATCGGTGCCGAAGGAGAATCTGGTGTCGCCGGAACTGGTGCGACGGCTGTGCTGGGACTGGGAGGGTGCTGACGACCCGGCCGCGGTGATCGATGAGTTCCTGCGCGACGGGCAGGCCCGGGCCTGGCAGCGCGATCTGGTGGTTCCGGTGCTGGCCGAGGCGCTCAGTCGACCTGCTGGCTGAACTGCGATTCGGCGTCTGATCCCAGCGCGGCGACCCAGCCGGTGATCTGGCGGGCGACGTTCTGGTCGGTCAGACCGACGTCGGCGAGCAGCTCACCGCGCGACGCGTGAGCGTGGAACTCCTGGGGCACCCCGAGGTCGCGGCACGGCACATCGATCTCGGCGCTGCGCAGCGCCGCCGACACCGCCGAGCCCACGCCGCCACATACGCCGTTGTCCTCCAGCGTGACGACCAGCTTGTGGGCGACTGCCAAGTCACGCAGTGCGTCGGGCACCGGCAACACCCACCTCGGATCGACCACCGTGACGCCGATGCCCTGGTTGCGCAGCCGCTTGGCCACCGCCAGCGCCATCGACGCGAACGGGCCGACCGCCACCAGCAACACGTCGTCAGTCAACCCGTCGGTCGGCACCGCGAGGACGTCGATACCGGAACGCCGCTCGACCGCCGGAATGTCTTCGCCCACATCGCCTTTGGGGAAGCGGATAGCGGTCGGACCGTCGCTGACGTCAAGCGCTTCGCCGAGCTCCTCCCGCAGCCGGGCGGCATCGCGGGGCGCTGCGACGCGCATACCCGGCACGATGCCCAGCATCGACAGGTCCCACATCCCGTTATGGCTGGCGCCGTCGGGGCCGGTGATTCCCGCGCGGTCGAGCACCATTGTGACGGGCAGCTTGTGCAGCGCCACATCCATCATGATCTGGTCGAAGGCGCGGTTGAGGAACGTGGAGTAGATGGCGACCACGGGGTGCAGTCCGCCCATCGCCAGCCCGGCCGCCGAGGTCATCGCATGCTGCTCGGCGATGCCGACGTCGAACAGCCGGTCCGGGAAGCGTCGACCGAACGCGCTCAACCCGGTGGGGCCGGGCATGGCGGCGGTGATCGCCACGATGTCGCGGCGTTTGGCGCCGTACTCGATGAGAGCGTCGGAGAACGTTGCCGTCCATCCCGGCGCCGCCACCGAGGTGGCCAGACCGGTGTGCGGATCGATCACGCCGGTGGAGTGCATCTGCTCGGCCTCGTCGGCCTCCGCGGGGCCATAGCCCATCCCCTTGCGGGTGGCGACGTGCACGATCACCGGTCCGTTGAAGCCGCGCGCGCTGCGCAGCGCCGCTTCGACGGCATGTTCGTCGTGCCCGTCGACCGGCCCGACGTACTTCAGGCCGAGGTCGGTGAACATCACCTGCGGGGAGATCGCGTCCTTGAGACCGGCCTTGACGCTGTGCATGCACTGGTAGCAGAACTCGCCGATGACGGGCACGCCGCGCACCACGCTGCGGCCCTTGTCCAGCAACCGCTCGTAGCCGGGCTGTAACCGCAGCGCGGCCAGGTGGTCGGCCACACCGCCGATGGTCGGCGCGTAGCTGCGGCCGTTGTCGTTGACCACGATCACGACGGGCCGGCCCGCCGCGGCGATGTTGTTCAGCGCCTCCCAGCACATGCCGCCGGTGAGCGCGCCGTCGCCCACCACCGCCACCACGTGCCGGTTGCGGTGGCCGGTCAACTCGAACGCCTTCGCCAGCCCGTCGGCGTAGGACAGCGCCGAGCTGGCGTGGCTCGACTCCACCCAGTCGTGTTCGCTCTCCTCGCGCGACGGATATCCCGACAGGCCACCCTTCTTGCGCAGCGTGTCGAAGTCCGGGCAGCGACCGGTCAGCATCTTGTGCACGTAGGCCTGGTGGCCGGTGTCGAAGATGATCGGGTCATGCGGCGAATCGAACACCCGGTGCAACGCGAGCGTCAGCTCGACGACGCCGAGGTTGGGCCCCAGATGTCCGCCCGTGGCAGCGACCTTGTGGATCAGAAACTCGCGGATCTCGTGAGCCAGGTCACTCAGCTGCGATTGGGAAAGGTGTTGCAGATCAGCGGGACCGCGGATCTGTTCGAGCATTCCGTCAGTGTACGCACCGGTGTCCCGGTCAGTCCCGACGAGCGGTGCTAACCCGCCCGGTAGATATCGGGCACACCGTCGTGATCGTCGTCGGCGGTCTCCGCGATGTGGATTCGGCGGTAGGCCGCATTCCGGCTGAGCAACACCGCTGCCGCCAGCGCACCGGCGATCAGCGAACCGGTGAGAACCGCGATCTTGACGTCGTTACCCTCCACCGTGCCGTAATCGAAGGCCAGCTCGCCGATCAACAGCGACACCGTGAAGCCGATGCCCGCCAACAGCGCCACCCCCAGCACATCGCGCCACGCCAGGCCTTCGTCGAGGCTGGCATGGGTGAATTTCGCGAGTAGGAATGCCGTCAGCCAGACGCCGAGGGGTTTGCCGATCACCAGGCCCGCGATGACGCCGAGGGTGACCGGGTGCGACAACGCATCGCCGAAACCCGACCATCCTCCGACGGTGACACCAGCGGCGAAGAATGCGAACACCGGTACCGCGAACCCGGCCGACACCGGCCGGAGCAGATGCTCGAACCTCTCGGCGGTGGGCTGGCCCGCGGCGCCCAGCACCGGCACGGTGAAGCCCAGCAACACCCCGCTGACCGTCGAGTGCACGCCGCTGGCATGCACCAACGCCCAGGTGGTTGCGGCGAGCGGCAGCAGGATCCACCACCGGTGCACACCCCGCTGGACGGCCAGCCCGAACAGGGCACCGGGGATCAGGGCCAGCGCCAGCGGGCCCGGCGCGAGGTGGTCGGTGTAGAACACCGCGATGACGGTGATCGCCAGCAGGTCGTCGACGACGGCCAGGGTCAGCAGGAAGGTGCGCAGCGCCGTCGGCAGATGGGTGGAAAGCACCGCCAGGACCGCCAGCGCGAACGCGATGTCGGTGGCGGTCGGCACCGCCCACCCCGCGAGCGTGTCCGAGCGGCCCATGGCGAGATTGATCCCGACATAGACCGCTGCGGGCACCACCATGCCGCCGACCGCGGCAAGGATGGGCAGCGCCGCCCGCGCCGGATCACGCAGATCACCGGCGACGAACTCCCGCTTGAGCTCCAGCCCGACGACGAAGAAGAAGATCGCCAGCAGGCCGTCGGCCGCCCACGCGCCCAGGCTGAGGTTCAGGTGCAGCGACTCCGGCCCGACGGAGAACTCCGACAGCCGGTGATAGGAGTCCGACCACGGCGAGTTGGCCCAGACCAGTGCCGCCCCGGCGGCGCCCAGCAGCAGTATCCCGCCCACCGTCTCCTGGCGGAGGATCCCGGCGAAGCGCGTCGCTTCCGACCACGAGCCGCGGGTGAACAGTCGCATCGGCTGAGCCTAGTGAGCGCGTGTCAGCACTGCGACGCACTCCATGTGATGGGTCAACGGGAACGAGTCGAAGACCCGAATCACTTCCACGACGTAGCCGTGTGCGCGGTACAGCCCGACATCGCGGGCGAATGATGCCGCCTCGCATCCGATGTGGATCACCCGCGGAACCTCGGCGGCTGCCAGCAGGTCGATCACTGCACGCCCGGCGCCCGATCGCGGCGGGTCGAGGACCGCCACGTCGGCACCGGTGCGCTGTGCGGTCAGCGCGCGCCGTACCGAGTCGGTGACGACCTGGACCTGCGGCAGATCGGCCAGGGCCGCCCGCGCGGCATGCGACGCGGCGCGGGAGGTGTCGACGGTCACGATGCGTCCCGCCGGACCCACCGCCTCGGCCAGCACCGCGGCGAACACCCCGGCGCCGCCGTAGAGATCCCAGGCCGTCATCGACTCGTCCAGCTGCGACCAGCCGGCGACCAGATCGCTGTAGACGCCCGCCGCATCCCGGTGCGCCTGCCAGAACGCGGTGACCGGCAGCTGCCAACTCCGGTCGCCGACGCGCTGCACCGCCTCGTAGCCACCCTCCACGACACGCGGCTTCCGCTGCTTCCCGGTGCACACCACATGCCGTGCACCGTCGTCGTCGACGACCACGTGCAGCTGGTCGGCGGGTCGGTACCGCAGATCCGACAGCCCGTCGAGCATCCCGGCCGGCAGCTGTCCGCACCGCAGATCGGTCACCAGTTCGGCGCTGTGATAGCGGTGGAAGCCGGCGCGACCGTCGGCGCCGGCCTCCAGGCGCACCCGGGTCCGCCAGCCCGTCGGCCCGGCCGTGCCGACCGGCTCGGCCGCACCCTCCCACTGGTAGCCGCCCAGGCGTGCCAGCTGATTGGCCACCACCTCACCCTTGAGAAGGCGGGCGGCGGCGGGCTCGGCGAACGCCAGGTCGCAGCAGCCCGCACCATCGACTCCGGCGATCGGGCACAGCGGGGCGATCCGGTCGACCGACGGTTCGATCACCTCGACGGCCTCGGCGTGCCAGTAGGAGCCGCGGTCTGCGGTGATCCGGACCCGCACCCGCTCCCCCGGCAGCGCGTACCGCACGAACACCACCCGGCCTTCATGC
>CAZDYH010000007.1:0-12370 GCA_964509355.1 uncultured Mycobacterium sp. | reverse complement strand
CCGCACCCGCTCCCCCGGCAGCGCGTACCGCACGAACACCACCCGGCCTTCATGCCGCGCCACGCAGCTGCCGCCATTGGCGGGCGCGCCGGTGGTCAGCGTGAGCCGGGCGCTTGTGTCGTCGGTCAATCCACGAAGCCCCGGCGAACGTCGCCCGGGGCAGAATGCGCCTCCAGAGTCTTGACCCGCTCCGACGAAGTGAGCTGCCAGGGAACGGAAGTCACCATCACCCCCGGCATGAACAGCAGGCGACCCTTGAGCCGCAGCGCACTCTGGTTGTGCAATATTTGCTCCCACCAGTGTCCCAACACGTATTCGGGGACGAACACCGTCACCACCGTGCGCGGTGACGCCTTGCTGATCCGTTTGACGTACTCGAGTATCGGCCGGGTGATCTCCCGGTATGGCGAGGCGATGACCTTGAGCGGCACGCTGATATCGCTGTCCTGCCACTTGTGGACCAGCTTGCGGGTTTCGTCGTCATCCACGCTGACCGTGATGGCCTCCAGCACGTCGGGCCGGGTCGCCCGCGCATAGGCCAATGCCCGCATCGTCGGTAGGTGCAGCTTGGACACCAGCACCACGGCGTGGTTGCGGCTGGGCAGCACCATCTGGTCCTCCTCGCCCTCCTGTGCCGCCAATTCCCGCGAGACGGCGTCGTAATGCCGGTGGATCATCTTCATCAAGATGAACAGGGCGGTCATGGCCACGATGGCGATCCACGCCCCGGCAAGGAACTTGGTGACCAGCACCACCAGCAGCACCGTGCCGGTGGCGATGAAGCCGATCGTGTTGACCACCCGCGAGCGCATCATCGCGCGCCGTACCTGCGGGTCGGTCTCGGTGCGCAGCAGCCGCGTCCAGTGCCGGACCATCCCGATCTGGCTCAGCGTGAAGGACACGAACACCCCGACGATGTAGAGATGGATCAGCGCCGTGACCTCGGCACGGAAAGCGACGATGAACGCGATGGCCGCGAGCGCCAGGAACACTATGCCGTTGGAGAACGCCAGGCGGTCGCCCCGGGTGTGCAGCTGCCGTGGCAGGTAGCTGTCCTGCGCCAGAATCGATCCCAGCACCGGGAAGCCGTTGAAGGCGGTATTGGCCGCGAGCACCAGGATCAGTGCGGTGACACCGGTGATAAGCCACAGCCCCAGCGGGAGGCCGGCGAAGACCGTTTCGGCCAGCTGCGCGACCAGGGTCTTCTGCTGGTAGTCGGGTGGTGCGCCGATCAGCTGTTCATGGGGCCGCTCGGCGATCTTCGCTCCGGTCTTCATGGCGAGGATGATCATCCCCATGAACAAGGTCACCGCGATCACGCCCAGCAGCAGAAGGGTGGTTGCGGCGTTGCGCGACTTGGGCTTCTGGAACGCGGGCACACCGTTGCTGATGGCCTCCACGCCGGTGAGCGCCGCGCAGCCCGACGAGAACGCTCGCGCCACCAGAAACACCAGCGCGAGTCCGAGCACGTCGCCATGCTCCGAGTGCAACTCGAAGCCGGCAGATTCGGCCCGCAGCGGGTTGCCGAGCACGAAGATCTGGAACAGCCCCCAACCCAGCATGATGAGCATGCCGATCATGAACGCATAGGTCGGGATCGCGAACGCGGTACCGGACTCGCGAATGCCCCGCAGGTTGGCCGCCGTCAGCAGAATGATGGCGGAGACGGCGAACACCACCTTGTGTTCGGCGATGAACGGGAAAGCCGAGCCGATATTCGACATCGCCGAGGCCATCGAAACCGCAACGGTGAGCACGTAATCCACCAACAGCGCGCTGGCGACGGTGAGGCCGGCGGTGGCACCCAGGTTGGTGGTGACCACCTCGTAGTCCCCGCCGCCGGAGGGGTAGGCGTGCACGTTCTGCCGGTAGCTGGCGACCACGATCAGCAGTACTATCGCGACCGCAAGGCCGATCCAGGGTGCCATCGAGTAGGCGGCCAGCCCGGCCACCGACAGCACCAGAAAGATCTCCTCCGGCGCGTATGCCACCGACGACATCGCGTCCGAGGCGAACACCGGCAGGGCGATCCGCTTGGGCAGCAGGGTGTGGCTCAATCTGTCGCTGCGGAACGGCCGACCCAGAACCAGCCGGCGCGCGGCGGTCGAAAGCTTGGACACGAGAGCCAAGAGTAAGCCCCCCGGGCCACTGGCTGTAGCGTTCCGGTACAGACGTCAGGTCTGAATCAACTGTCGCGATGCAGCCGAAGGGGACCTCAGTTGCGGGTAGTGGTGATGGGCTGCGGCCGGGTGGGGGCCTCGCTGGCCGACGGCCTGGCCCGGATTGGTCACGACGTGGCGATCATCGACCGCGACAGTGCCGCCTTCCAGCGACTCAGCCCGGAGTTTCCCGGTAAGCGGGTGCTGGGGATGGGCTTCGACCGCGAGGTTCTGGTGCGGGCGGGCATCGAGGAGGCGGACGCGTTCGCGGCAGTGTCCTCGGGCGACAACTCCAACATCATCTCCGCCCGATTGGCCCGTGAGACCTTCGGTGTGCAGCGGGTGGTCGCGCGCATCTACGACGCCAAGCGCGCGGCAGTCTATGAGCGGCTGGGCATTCCCACGGTGGCCACGGTGCCCTGGACGACGGACCGATTGCTCAACGCCCTGACCCAGGAGACCGAGACAACCAAGTGGCGGGATCCCACCGGCACTGTCGCCGTGGCCGAGGTCGCGCTGCACGAAGAATGGGTGGGGCATCGCGCCACCGACCTCGAGGCGGCCACCGGTGCCCGGGTGGCGTTCGTGATCCGATTCGGAACGGGGTTGCTGCCCGAACCCAAGACGGTCATTCAGGCAAGCGACCAGGTGTACATCGCGGCGGTGTCCGGCTCAGTCGCCGAGGCGATGGCCATCGCCGCGCAGCCGCCAGTCGAGGACACCGAGGAGGAGCGGCGCAGATGAAACGCGCCGGCGACGATGTGGATGACAAGGAGGAGCGGCGCAGATGAAAGTAGCCATCGCCGGAGCCGGCGCAGTGGGCCGCTCGATCGCCCGCGAGCTCGTCGAGAACGGCCACGAAGTGACCCTGATCGAGCGCAACGCCGAGCACGTCGACGTCGACGCCATCCCGGCCGCGCACTGGCGCCTCGGCGACGCCTGCGAGTTGAGCCTGCTGGAGTCGGTGAAACTCGAGGAGTTCGACGTGGTGATCGCCGCGACGGGCGATGACAAAGTCAACGTGGTGCTCAGCCTGCTGGCCAAGACGGAGTTCGCGGTGCCGCGCGTGGTGGCGCGCGTCAACGACCCCCGCAACGAGTGGCTGTTCGACGAGGCCTGGGGTGTGGACAAGGCCGTGTCGACGCCCCGGATGCTGGCCTCGCTGGTCGAGGAGGCCGTCGCGGTCGGAGACCTCGTGCGGCTCATCCAGTTCGGCAAGGGCCAGGCCAACCTCGTAGAGATCACGCTGCCCGCTGACACCCCGTGGGGCGGCAAGCCGGTACGCAAGCTGCAGCTGCCCCGCGACGTCGCGCTGGTGACCATCCTGCGCGGAGCCAGGGTCATCGTGCCTGAGGCCGACGAGCCGATGGAAGGCGGCGACGAGCTCCTTTTCGTCGCGGCCGCCGAGGTCGAAGGCGAGCTACACGACCTGCTGCTGCAAGCGCAGTCGCACTGAGGTGCTCACCTACCGCCGGACGCGTTAGTCGGCGCGCTGGGCCAGGTCGGTCTCGGTGGTGTGCTGATGCGCCGCATGCACCGCCCGCTGTGCCCACCTGATCGCCAGATAGGTCGCCAGCGCCGCCACCGCGGTCAGCGGCCAGCCCATCGCGATGCGCGCGACAGCGAGCCAGCCGGTCTGGTCGGCGTCGTAGAGGTGGTGCTGCACCAGGAACCGGGAGCCGAAAACCAGCACCCAGGTGATCGTGGCGATGTCGAACGCCAGCACCGCCTTGCGCACGCCACGCCAGGCGCGACCGTGCCCGTTGACCCAGCTCCAGATGTAGCCGACGACGGGACGGCGGATCAGCACGGACAGCGCGAACACCGCCGCCCACAACAACGATGTCCAGATGCCGAGCAGGAAGTACCCCTTGGACTCCCCGACCAGGTAGGCGATCAGGGCACAGATCCCGACACCGATGAAGCCGGATATGGCCGGCTGGATCGACTCCCGTCGGGTCAGTCGCCACACCAGAATCAGCGCCGCCACCCCGAGCGCGGCGCAGATGGCGGGCAGCAGGCCGAAGGCGGTGGATACGGGCACGAACACCACGACGGGTAGCGAGGAGTAGATCAGGCCACTCAGGCCGCCCATCTGCGCGAGCAGCGCCTGGGCACCGGTTTGGGTATCAGCCACGGGTCGCTAGGTCACCGCTTTGATCTCGTAATGCGGGTTGTAGATCGCCTTGGAGCCGTTCTCCAGCGTGCCGAGCCGGCCGTGCACCTTCAGCGCCCGACCCGAGTCGATGCCCGGAATCCGGCGCTGTCCGAGCCACACCAGGGTGACGGTGTCGGTGCCGTCGAAGAGCTCCGCACGCACGCCGCCGGCGCACCCCTTGGCGTTCGCTTCGACACTGCGCAAGACACCCACCACGGTGACTTCCTGGCCGCGCTGGCAATCGATCGCGCGCTGCGCGCCGGTGCTGACAGCCTTGTCCGTCAACTCCTCGGCGTCGCGTTGCTCTGGGTCCTCTGTCAACCTGCGACTGAGACGACGCAGATAACCGTCGTCCTTAGCCATGGCCTCTCCTGACACTTCAGCGAATCCACTCTGCCAACGCAACGGTAGACCTGTTGGTTCCGCGATGCCACGCCGCGCGCCGGGGTAAACACCCACGTTCTGACGGACAGCGGGCACGATCGAGCGATGGACGTCAACCTCCGCAGTGTTTCGACAGTCCTGCTGCCGGGAACCGGATCCGACGACGACTACGTCTACCGGGCGTTCTCGGACCCGTTGCACGCGGTGGGCGCGGTGGTGATGGCGCAGCCGCCGCAGCCGGGCCGATTGATCGAGGGTTATCTGGAGGCGATGGACAAGGCGGCCCGGCACGGTCCGATCGCGGTCGGCGGGGTGTCGATCGGTGCTGCCGTGGCCACCGGGTGGGCGCTGGCCCATCCCGGTCGCGCCGTTGCTGTGCTCGCCGCGCTGCCGGCCTGGACGGGTTCGCCGGACAGCGCTCCCGCGGCGCTGGCGGCACGCCTGTCCGCGGATGAGCTCCGTCGCGACGGGCTGGTGGCAGCAACCACACGGATGCGCGCCTCCAGCCCGGCGTGGCTGGCCGACGAGTTGACCCGGTCGTGGGCTGGACAGTGGCCCGAGCTGCCCGACGCGATGGAGCAGGCGGCGACGTACGTCGCACCCACGTGTACCGAGCTGGAAAACCTGACCGCTCCCCTCGGGGTGGCGGTGGCATCCGATGACCCGCTCCACCCGCTGCAGGTCGGCGTCGAGTGGGTGGCAGCGGCCCCCCGCGCGGCGCTGCGCATGGTGACGCTCGCCCAGATCGGCGCCGACCCGGGTGTGCTGGGCGCGGCCTGCCTTGCCGCGTTGTGGGACGCGTGAGCCGCGCCCGGAACGCACCGTCGAGCCCTAACCGCCGGTGGTGCTGCGCAGCTGCTGCATCGCCGAGCCGTCGGCGCTGCGACGCGCAGCGGGAGCCGACTGCTGTTCGGCCGCCGACTGCTGAGCTGCCGCGGCGGCCTGCTCGGCGGCGGAACGCAGCTGCGCCGCCATCGGCTCGGGCAGTTGCACCGGTAGTGGCGTACGTACCGGCAGTGGTGTGTCGCCCCGGCGAACCACCGTGTCGGCCAACGCTTCTCGAGCCTCGGCGGTCAGCGCATCGATCGACTCGTGGGCGCCGTTGATGACGCAGCGGATCATCCAACGATAGCCGTCAACGCCGATGAACCGGACCGCCCCGGCGGCGGTGCCGACCACCTCGCGACCCCAGGGACCGTCTTCGATGGCCACCTTGGCCGAGTCTTTGCGCAGCGAGTCGGCCAGCTCGGTGGCAACTTCGCGCCACAGACCCGTGGACTTCGGGGCCGCGTAGGCGGCGATGGTGAAGCGCCCATTGGGCGTCAGGACCCACACCGCGCTGGGTACCCCGATCTCGGTCAACTCGACCTGCACCTGTCCCGCCTCGGGCATCGGGATCAGCACTGACCCCAGATCGAGACGGGCCAGCGCCGCGACCGCCGGATCGTCGAAGTCCTCGATATCGAACGGGCCGTCCGGCGGGCCGTCGACCGGCTCGACCGAGTGTCGGGATACCCGCCCATCCGGTGGTCCGACGTCACCGACCGGTTCGCCGGGCCCGTTCTCGTCACGCTTGCGCTTACCGAATGCCATCACAAACTCGCATGTCCGCCGGAGGAACCGTGGCCGCCGTCGCCACGGGATGTGTCTGCCAGCCCGGCCTCGTCGAACGACGAGACCTCGACCAGCTCGGGCAACTCGACCCGCTGCACCAGCAGTTGGGCGATGCGGTCACCCCGGTTGACCATGATCGGCGCGCTCGGGTCGAGGTTGATGAGCGCCACCTTGACCTCGCCGCGAAAGCCGGAGTCGATGGTCCCGGGACTGTTCACGATCGAAAGTCCTACCCGCGCAGCCAAACCCGAGCGCGGGTGCACGAGTCCGACCATCCCGAACGGGATGGCGACTGCGATACCCGTCGGCACCAGGGCACGTTGCCCCGGGGCGAGTTCGACGTCTTGAGCGCTGTACAGGTCAACGCCCGCATCGCCGGCGTGGGCCCGGCTGGGCAGGGGGAGCTCGAGGTCCAGGCGAACGACCGCCAGACTGGTGGACACGAGGCCACAGACTACCCTTGGCCGGGTGTCCGGCACGCGTGCGACCTCGCAAACCGTGCGGTATCGCGAGCGGCTCTGGGTTCCGCTGTGGTGGTGGCCGCTCGGGTTCGGGGTGGCCGCGTTGTTCGCGCTCGAGGTCAACCAGGGCGTCACCGGGCTGCCCGACTGGCTGCCGTTTGCGGTGCTTTTCGCGGTTGCCGCCGGCACGCTGCTGTGGCTGGGCCGGGCCGAGGTCCGCGTCGTCAGCCCAACCGACACCGCCGGTTCGGGCAATGGAGTCGAACTGTGGGCGGGCGAAGCCCACCTGCCCGTCACGGCGATCGCCCGATCAGCCGAGATCCCACGTTCGGCCAAGTCTGCGGCGCTGGGCCGCCAGCTCGACCCGGTGGCCTACGTTCTGCATCGGCCCTGGGTAGGCCCGATGCTGCTGGTGGTTCTCGACGATCCGGATGATCCGACACCGTATTGGCTGGTGAGCTGCCGTCACCCCGATCGGGTGCTGTCGGCATTGCGCAGCTGACACTGCTGCCTGGTCAGGCCGCGCAGTCGGTACAGATCATCACACCATTCTTCTCGCTGGCCAGGCGGCTGCGGTGATGGACAAGGAAGCAGCTCGAGCAGGTGAACTCGTCGGCCTGCTTCGGAATGACACGAACCGACAACTCTTCACCGGACAGATCAGCGCCAGGCAGTTCGAAAGATTCGGCGGACTCGGATTCGTCGACGTCGACAACCGCAGACTGCGCTTCGTTGCGCCGTGCCTTGAGTTCCTCCAACGAATCTTCGGAAACGTCGTCGGTCTCGGTACGCCGTGGGGCGTCATAGTCGGTAGCCATCGTCTGTCCCCTCGTATACCCCTGCAGCTGAGCTTTGTACCAGCGTCGAACGCATCCGCCAAACGATTCGTGCCCGGATTGTCGCGAGTTGAAGTGTGATTTACATCACAGCAGCGCATCGGGCGCGGTGACCGCCGCCGACCTTTGCCTTTAGAGTGCAAGCGTGGTCGCTCAAATCACTGACGGCACCGCCTTCGACAAGCGGGGCCGCGCGTTCCGGCGGCGGAACTACCTACCGGGGATCTACGCCCTACTCGCCCTCCTGGTAATCACGGCGGTGGTATGGGCGATTGCCCTGACCCGGCCGGCCGACGTGCAAGAGGCCGCGGTGTGCAACCCCCCGCCGCAGCCGACGGACCCCGCACAGCCCAGGCTGGGCGAGCAGGTGTCGCGCACCACCATGTCCGGCGTCGCGCCCACCAAGCTGGCTGAGACCAAGATTCGCGTCCTCAACGCGAGCGGCCAGGGCGGTCAGGCCGCCGAAGTGGCCGGGGCGCTGCGCGATCTCGGCTTTGCCCAGCCGACGGCCGCCAACGATCCGGTCTACGCCACCACCCGGCTGACCTGTCAGGGTCAGATCCGCTTCGGCAAGTCCGGGCAGGCGGCCGCGGCAGCCGTGTGGCTGGTGGCCCCGTGCGTGGAACTGTTCCAGGACGGCCGCGGCGACGACTCCGTCGACCTCGCCATCGGCACCGATTTCACGACGCTGACGCACAGCGATGACATCGACGCCGTGCTTGCCGGACTCAGACCCGACGCGACCGAACCGTCCGATCCCGCGCTGGTGTCGAAGATTCACGCCGCAGCCTGCTGAGCCGCCACACTCAATCCGGCAGCGGTTGCAGGCCGCCGGATCGATCCAGCGCGTCGACCAGATCTGAGGCGATTCCGGGTGCGGCGGCCACCACCAGGCCCGCGCCGGCCACCGCTCCACTTGGATCGGGCAGCAGCACGCGCGCCCCGGCCTCGGTGGCGATCAGCGCTCCGGCCGCCCAGTCCCAAACGTTGAGACCGTGTTCGTAGTGGGCATCCAGCCGGCCCGCCGCGACCATGCACAGGTCCAGTGCCGCCGAACCGACGCGGCGCACATCGCGCACCATCGGCAGCATCTTGGTAAGCAGCGCGGCCTGTGCCGAGCGGCGCTGCGGCGAATACCCGAATCCGGTGCCCACCAACGCCATCGACAGATCGTCGATGCGCGTGCAGCGCAGCTCCCTGGCGCCCCCGTCACCCGCCACCCGGGCACCGAGGCCGCGCGCCGCCGAATACACCTCCCCCGCAACGACGTCAGCGACCGCGCCGGCCACCGACACCCCGTCAACCTGAGCGGCCACCGACACCGCGTAGGACGGGATCCCGTAGACGAAGTTCACCGTCCCGTCGATCGGGTCGAGCACCCAGGTGACGACTCCTGACCGCCCGGCCTGCGATACGGCGGGGCCGCCGCCCTCCTCCCCCAGGACCGGCTCACCGGGCCGCAGCAGCGCCAGCCGATCACGCAGCAGGCGCTCGGTTTCGGTGTCCACCACCGTCACCGGATCAGTCGGCGTGCTCTTGGTCCGCACCGCGGACGAGGCGGCGGTGTCCGACCCGTCGCCGAACACCTCAGCGCGGCGACGGCGGACAAAGGCGGCCGCCTCCGCGGCGAGATTCTCCGCGGTCAAACGCAATTCCGCGAGCTGGCTGTCAGGTGTGGTCACCGGTGTATCGCAGCACATACCGAGCGCCGCGCGAACACCCGGCGACTCACCACTAACTCGTCGCGCACCCACTAATGTGTGGAAGGCGCCGACCGCCAGCCTCGCCGAGGAGCTCTCATGACCACGACCGAACCCAGCACGGCCTCACCCACCACTGACGCCGACGGCACGGCGCCGCAACAGCGCAGCTTCGGAATCGACGTCGGCGGCAGCGGTGTCAAGGGCGGGATCGTCGACCTCAACACCGGGCAACTGATCGGCGACCGGCTCAAGCTGCCCACCCCGCAACCGGCCACCCCGGCCGCGGTTGCCAAGACCATCACCGCCGTCGTCAAGGAGTTCGGCTGGACGGGCCCGCTCGGGGTCACCTACCCGGGCGTCGTCACCAGCGGTGTCGTGCGCACTGCGGCCAACGTGGACAAGTCCTGGATCGGCACCAATGCCGATGACGTGTTCAGCGCGGCATTGGACGGCCAGGCCGTCACCGTGCTCAACGACGCCGACGCCGCCGGGCTGGCCGAAGAGCACTTCGGTGCCGGCAAGGACAGGGACGGCGTCATCGTGCTGCTCACGTTCGGAACCGGAATCGGGTCGGCGGTCATCCACAACGGCATCCTGCTGCCCAACACCGAGTTCGGGCACCTCGAGGTCGGCGGGATGGAGGCTGAGCACCGGGCCGCCTCGTCGGTCAAGGAGAAGAACGAGTGGAGCTACAAGCGGTGGGCGCTCGAGGTGACGAAGGTGCTGGTGGCGATCGAAAACGCGATCTGGCCCGACCTGTTCATCGCCGGCGGCGGGATCAGCCGCAAGGCCGACAAGTGGATCCCGCTGCTGGAAAACCGGACCCCGGTCGTGGCCGCCGCGCTGCTGAACACCGCCGGCATTGTGGGTGCGGCGATGGCCGCACAGGTCGACGTGACGCGCTGAATTTGCCCGCGCGGCGGTGCAACCTCACCCTGTCGTTACAATGGTCGATGGCGGCCGCCTAACGGATAGCGGCGAGTATTCCCGCTGATATCGACGCCGACATTAGACACAGCCGACGCTTTCGGTGGGGCATGCCCGTGCCCACCGGAAGTCAGCAAGACCGAAAGGGTGTACGTGGCAGCGACGAAAGCAGGCCCGGCAACCGAGGAGCCGGTGAAGCGCACCGCCACCAAGACCCCTGCGAAGGCCCCCGCGAAGCGGTCGGCGGCCAAGCCCGCCAGTGCTTCCGCAGCCCCCAAACAGGCCACCAAGACCACTGGACGTGCGGCCAAGGCCAAGGCTGAGACGGCCACGACGAGCAAGCCCACTGCGGCCAAGGCCGCACCCGCTAAGCCCGTCGCGGCCAAGCCGCGCCCGTCCCGCGCCTCGCGGCCCAAGACCACCGAGGCCGCGCCACCCAGTGACATCGCCCCCACCCGCAGCCGGGCCAAGAAACCCGCAGCCGCCGGCGCTGAAGCCGATACCGCTGTCGTTGATCCCGACGTAGCCGCCGAGGGCCTTGATGTCGTCGAGCTCGAAGTCGACATCGAGGTGGACGCCGGGGACGTCGACCTCGAGGATCTCGAGGTGGCGGCCGACGGCACCGATCCGGCCGGCGTCGTAGCCGGCGAAATCGACCCGGCGGTAAGCGGGGCCGCCGTAGCCGTTGAGGGTGCCGCCGCCGACGAGGAAGACGTCGCCGAACCCTCCGACAAGGACAAGGCCTCGGGTGACTTCGTCTGGGACGAGGAGGAGTCCGAGGCGCTGCGCCAGGCCCGCAAGGACGCCGAGCTGACCGCCTCGGCTGACTCGGTGCGCGCCTATCTGAAGCAGATCGGCAAGGTCGCGCTGCTCAACGCGGAAGAAGAGGTCGAGCTGGCCAAGCGGATCGAAGCGGGTCTGTACGCCACCCAGCTGATGGTCGAGATTTCCGAGCGTGGCGAGAAACTGCCGGCCGCGCAGCGCCGCGATATGGCCTGGATCTGCCGTGACGGCGACCGCGCAAAGAACCATCTGCTCGAAGCCAACCTGCGCCTCGTGGTATCGCTGGCCAAGCGCTACACCGGCCGCGGGATGGCCTTCCTGGACTTGATCCAGGAAGGCAACCTGGGTCTCATCCGCGCCGTCGAGAAGTTCGACTACACCAAGGGTTACAAGTTCTCCACGTACGCGACGTGGTGGATCCGCCAGGCCATCACCCGCGCGATGGCCGACCAGGCCCGCACCATCCGCATCCCCGTGCACATGGTCGAGGTGATCAACAAGCTCGGCCGCATTCAACGCGAGCTGCTCCAGGATCTGGGTCGCGAGCCCACTCCTGAGGAGCTGGCCAAGGAAATGGACATCACGCCTGAGAAGGTGCTGGAGATCCAGCAGTACGCTCGCGAGCCGATCTCCCTGGACCAGACCATCGGTGACGAGGGTGACAGCCAGCTCGGCGATTTCATCGAAGACAGTGAAGCGGTGGTGGCCGTCGACGCGGTGTCGTTCACGCTGCTGCAGGATCAGCTGCAGTCGGTGCTGGAGACGCTGTCCGAACGCGAGGCCGGTGTGGTACGCCTGCGCTTCGGGCTGACCGACGGCCAGCCCCGCACACTCGACGAGATCGGCCAGGTCTACGGCGTCACCCGTGAGCGCATCCGGCAGATCGAGTCCAAGACGATGTCAAAGTTGCGGCACCCCAGTCGATCTCAGGTACTGCGCGACTACCTGGACTGACAACACGCCGGATAGTGCTCTGAGCACCGGAGGCGATTGCGTGCCCCTGAGTGGCGTCTCGGTGAATCCTTGCGGGACCCGGACCAAACCCCAAGTCGGTCAAACTCCAGGTCGGTCAGTCCAGCTTCCGGACCTCATCCCCGTATTGACTCATCACTTCAGCGAGTCCCTCGTCAACGAAGGCGTCGACGAGCCTGACCTGATCGCCGATCAGCCTCACACGGCTGACTAGCCGCTGATACTCCTCGGAACGGCGGACCGAGTCGATCTGCGCCGCCGTGCCCCGCACCAGGAAGAAGCCGCCCACATCTCCACCGTTTGGCGCAAGAACGGCCACATCAAAGCGTTCGATCTGCCCTTCTTTCTGAAGACGCCCCCAGTACTGCATCCC
>CAZDYH010000006.1:28449-35429 GCA_964509355.1 uncultured Mycobacterium sp. | reverse complement strand
ATCGAGGGCGACTTCATTTCGGCCAACCTCGCCAAGATGCCGCACCTGCTGGTCGCCGGCTCGACCGGTTCAGGCAAGTCCAGCTTCGTCAACTCCATGCTGGTCTCGTTGCTGACAAGGGCCACGCCGGAGGAGGTCAGGATGATCCTGATCGACCCGAAGATGGTCGAGCTCACGCCCTACGAAGGCATTCCGCACCTCATCACACCGATCGTCACGCAGCCCAAGAAGGCGGCCGCCGCGCTGGCATGGCTGGTCGAGGAGATGGAGCAGCGCTACCAGGACATGCAGGCCAACCGGGTGCGCCATATCGACGACTTCAACGCCAAGGTGAGATCCGGTGAGATCAGCGCCCCACTGGGCAGCCAGCGCGAGTACAAGCCATACCCGTATGTGGTGGCGATCGTCGACGAGCTGGCCGACCTGATGATGACCGCGCCTCGCGACGTCGAGGACGCCATCGTGCGGATCACCCAGAAGGCGCGCGCCGCCGGCATCCATCTGGTGCTGGCCACCCAGCGGCCGTCGGTGGACGTGGTCACCGGTCTGATCAAGACCAACGTGCCATCCCGACTGGCGTTCGCGACGTCATCGCTTACCGACAGCCGGGTGATCCTCGACCAGCAGGGTGCGGAGAAGCTGATCGGGATGGGCGACGGGCTGTTCCTGCCGACGGGCGCCAACAAGCCGATCCGGCTGCAGGGCGCCTACATCACCGACGAGGAGATCCACGCCGTTGTCGCCGCATGCAAGGAGCAGGCCGAACCCGAATACACCGAGGGCGTTACCACCGCCAAACCCACCGGCGAGCGCACCGACGCCGATCCGGACATCGGCGACGATATGGACGTCTTCCTGCAGGCCGTCGAGTTGGTGGTGTCCAGCCAGTTCGGTTCCACCTCGATGCTGCAACGCAAGCTGCGGGTCGGCTTCGCCAAGGCCGGCCGGCTGATGGACCTGATGGAGACCCGTGGCATCGTCGGGCCCAGTGAGGGTTCCAAGGCTCGTGAGGTGCTGGTCAAACCCGACGAGCTGGCGGCCACCCTGGCGTCGATCCGCGGCGGGGACGCGGTCGACGAAACAGACTAAGAGTCGTCACCGCCCGCCTCGAGAACCAACAGCATCCGTGAGTTCCCCAGGATGTTGGGTTTGACGTAGCTCAGGTCGAGAAACTCCGCGACACCGATGTCATACGAACGGCACATCTCCTCGTACACCTCAGCGGTGACCGGTGTGCCCTCGATCTCGGTGAAGCCGTGACTGTCGAAGAACTCGGTCTCGAACGTCAACACGAACAACCGCTGCAACTGCAGATCGCGGGCCACCTCGAGCAGCCGGTCGACGATCGCATGTCCGACACCCTGGCCTTTCACCCTGGGATCCACCGCGACGGTGCGCACCTCACCGAGGTCGGACCACAACACGTGCAGCGCGCCGCAGCCGATGACCTCGCCATCCTGCTCAGCCACCCAGAACTCCTGGACGGCCTCGTAGAGCGTGACCAGGTTCTTCTCCAGCAGAATCTTGCCCGCGTAGGTGTCCACCAGCCGCTTGATCGCGGCTACGTCGGACGTCCGCGCGCGACGGACCACAAGCCGGTCGGCCTGCTGACCGCACGCTGCGCTCACGGGTGCACAGTATCGGCCTCGGCCGCTGGGATCGGCAACCGATAGGCTGTTGCCGTGTCGGGGCAACCTCCAAGCGGTCCGGCGGTCCCGCGCGTCCGGGTGGCCAACTTGGCCAACATGCTGACCGGCTTGCGCCTGGTGCTGGTTCCAGTCTTCCTGCTGGCGCTGTTCTCCGGGGACGGCCACCAAACAACCAGCCGCATCATCGCTTTCGCAATCTTCACCGTCGCCGTCATCACCGACCGGTTGGACGGGACGCTGGCCCGCAACTACGGCATGGTGACCGATTTCGGCAAGCTGGCCGACCCGATCGCAGACAAGGCTCTCGTCGGTGCCGCGCTGATCGGGCTGTCGGTGCTCGGCGACCTGCCGTGGTGGGTGACGGTGCTGATCCTGGTTCGTGAGGTCGGTGTCACCATGTTGCGGTTCGCGGTGCTGCGCCATGGCGTCATCCCGGCCAGCCGCGGCGGAAAGCTCAAGACCCTGGTCCAGGCGGTGGCGATCGGGCTGTTCGTGCTGCCGTTGTCGGGAGCCTGGCTGACGGCCGCCTGGGTGGTGATGGCTCTTGCGATCGTGCTGACGGTGCTGACCGGCGTGGACTACGTCGTGTCGGCAGTCAGGGACTTCCGTGGACGACCCGCTGGTCACTGACGAGGCGCGCGGTCTGGTCGCAGATCTGACGATCCGCGGGCAGACCATTGCCACCGCAGAGTCACTGACCGCCGGGTTGCTCGCCGCCACGCTTGCGGGCGTTCCCGGCGCCAGCGTCGTGCTGCGCGGCGGGCTGGTCACCTACACCGAAGACACCAAGATCGCCCTGGCCGGGGTTGCTCCGCAGCTGCTCGACGCCGTCGGCCCGGTGGCGGCCGCCACCGCCCGCGCGCTGGCCGTCGGGGCGCGGCAGCGGTGCGTCGCCACCTGGGGTGTCGGCCTGACCGGGGTGGCGGGGCCCGAACCGCACGGCGGACACCCGGTCGGCACGGTTTTCGTCGGACTGGCCGGCCCGGTCGACACCGAGGTCGCCGAGCTGCTGTTCACCGGCTCCCGCTGGGATATCCGGATGGCGGCGGTCCAGGAGGCGATCGTCCGGCTGCGCGCGCTGGTGGCGCAACCGTGAGGTCCGGCTGATCAGGGCCGCCCGCCGGGAACCAACACCACCGACGTGGGCGTTCACCTAGTGCGACCCGGACGAATGGAGGCCCACGATGGTGGCATTGCTGCGCGAGGTGATCGGCGACGTGCTGCGTGGTGCCCGCACATCGCAGGGACGCACCCTGCGTGAAGTGTCCGATACCGCGCGGGTCAGCCTCGGCTACCTCTCCGAGGTCGAGCGCGGTCGCAAGGAGGCGTCCAGCGAACTGCTGGGCGCGATCTGCGGCGCCTTGGACGTCCCGTTGTCGCGGGTGCTTTCCGACGCGGGCGAGCGGATGGCGGGTCGAGAACTTGTCGCCAGTTCGGCCGGCACCGCGCGGGACAGCGCCAGTGCCGCCAATATCGACGCCACAACCAAGGTCGTCATCCCTCAGGCCGTGTCGATGGCGGTTGCCTGATTCAGCCGAACTCGCCAGCAGGGTGTGGTGAACGCTCGGAACCGTTAAATTGGGCAGGACCGATAAGTTGGCGGTAGAGCAAGCGCACGAGCCCTTCCGGGGACGGGCATACAACGACACAAAGGCGGCGAGAACACATGGCCAATCCGTTCGTCAAGGCGTGGAAGTACTTGATGGCGCTGTTCAGCTCGAAGGTCGACGAGTTCGCCGATCCAAAAGTGCAGATCCAGCAGGCCATCGAGGAGGCGCAGCGCACTCATCAGGCACTCTCGCAGCAGGCCGCGCAGGTGATCGGCAATCAGCGTCAGCTCGAGATGCGGCTCAACCGCCAGCTGGCAGACATCGAGAAGCTGCAGGTCAACGTTCGGCAGGCGTTGTCGCTGGCCGACCAGGCCACCGCCGCCGGTGACGCCACCAAGGCAACCGAGTACAACAACGCGGCGGAGGCGTTCGCGGCACAGCTGGTGACCGCGGAGCAGAGCGTGGAGGACCTCAAGAGCCTGCACGATCAGGCGCTCAACGCCGCGGCGCAGGCCAAGAAGGCCGTCGAGCAGAACGCGATGATGCTGCAGCAGAAGATCGCCGAACGCACCAAGCTGCTCAGCCAGCTGGAGCAGGCCAAGATGCAGGAGCAGGTCAGCGCATCGTTGCGATCGATGACCGAGATCGCCGCCCCGGGCAACACCCCGAGCCTCGACGAGGTCCGCGACAAGATCGAACGCCGCTACGCCAACGCGATGGGTTCGGCCGAGCTGGCCCAGAACTCGGTGCAGGGCCGCATGCTCGAGGTGCAACAGGCCGGTGTCCAGATGGCTGGTCATTCGCGGCTGGAGCAGATCCGCGCGTCGATGCGTGGTGAGGCGCTGCCGTCGGGAGGTGCCACCGCGACTCCGGCCACGCCCGCGGCGTCTGCCGAAGCCACCCCCGAGAATCCGATCAGTCAGCAGTAAGCGGAGGTCAGACATGGCGGTGAGACCGGATCGACCGGCGCGGCAGTGGCGTCCGCTGCTGCAGCGCGGACTGGACACCGCCGGCGAGTTCACCGACCTGGCGGCACAGAAGATCAGCGCCGCCAGAGATCCGCGGGCCCGGCTGCTGCGTAAGCGGCGCTGGGCGTTGCGACTCGGACTGTTCTTCGGCGTCGCGTGCGTGTTCTGGGTGCTGGTTACCGCGGTGCTGGCCTCGTGGAGCACCCCCGTGTGGGTGCTGTTGATCACCGGGATCATCGCGGCGGGCGCCGCAACACCGGCGACGCTGCTGCTGTTGCGTTACCGCTGGCTGAAGTCCATACCGCTGCCGGCGCAGCGGCCGGGCAGCGCCCGCCGGCCGCCACCGCCGGGATCGGCGGCGCGGCCCTCGATGTCGGCGCTGGCGGCCTCGGAGCGCGGGCTGTTCTCGCTGATCGGCGTCATGGAGCGCGGTAATCTGCTGCCGGCCGACGAGATCCGCGACCTGACCGCCGCGGCCAACCGGACCGCCGCGACGATGGCGGCCACCGCCGCCGAGGTGGTCTCGATGGAACAGACCGCGAACCTCACGCCGCATTCCCGGTCGTACCTGGTGCCGACGATCAACGCGTTCACGGCGCAGCTGAACAATGGTGTCCGCCAGTACAACGAAATGGTCACCGCCGCAGCGCAACTGGTGTCCTCGGCGAATGCCGGGCCGATGCCGAACTCGCCGATGTCGCGGCAGCACTACCGCAATGAGCTCGTCAGTGCGACCGATCGCCTGATCGGCTGGGCGTATGCGTTCGACGAGCTCGGCGCGGCGCGGAGGGCCTGACCCTGGTCGCGGGCTAGAAGCCCCGTCGCAGCGAGGGGAGCACGGTGGCGGCCAACGCCCGTGCCGTTGCCTTGACCATGTCGAGAAGGTCGAAATAGTCCCGCCACAGGGTGATGCGCCCGTCGTGGACCTCGAAGACGCCGCAGACCCAGAACTGGATTCGTAGCGGGCCGAAGATCAGCGCGTCGGTGCGTTCGGTGAGCACGGCGGCGCCGTCGGCGGCGATGCGGTGAATCTTCACCTCGAAGCCCATCCGGCCCTGCATCCCCCTGAACAGTTTCATGGCGCGGCTGCGGCCGTGGATGGTCGGCCATCCGACGTTCTGGTACACCAGGTCGTCAGCCAATACCGCGCCGGCCGAGTCGAAGTCCTGCTCCTGCAGCGCGTTCAGAAAGACCTCGACCGTGCGGGCGTTGTCGACGGCGGTGGTTTCATCTGCGGTCTGCTCGGTCATGGTTGCCAGCCTAGAGGTGGCACGCTGTGGCAGGGTAGGGCGATGCGCGTCGCCGTGGTCGCTGGACCGGACCCCGGGCACTCTTTTCCCGCCATTGCGCTGTGCCGGCGATTCCGGGCAGCGGGCGACGAACCGACACTGTTCACCGGCACCGAGTGGCTCGAGACGGCGCGGGCGGCCGGTGTCGATGCCGCCGAGCTCGAAGGCCTGGACCCCACCGCGCTGGACGACGACAGTGACGCCGGGGCCAAGATCCACCAGCGCGCGGCACGCATGGCGGTGCTCAACGTTCCCCAGTTACGCTCGCTGGCACCGGATTTGGTGGTGTCCGATGTGATCACGGCCTGTGGTGGCATGGCAGCCGAGCTGCTGGGCATACCGTGGATCGAACTCAGTCCGCACCCGCTGTACCTGCCTTCGAAGGGCCTGCCGCCGGTGGGCAGCGGGCTGGCGCCCGGCACGGGTATTCGCGGGCGGCTGCGCGACAGCATCATGCGCGCGTTGACGGCGCGATCCTGGCGGGCGGGCCTGCGGCAGCGCTCAGCCGTCCGGGTCGACATCGGCCTGCCGGCCCGCGACCCCGGGCCGGTTCGCCGCCTGATCGCCACGCTGCCGGCGCTGGAGGTCCCTCGCCCGGACTGGCCGGCCGAGGCCGTGGTGGTGGGCCCGCTGCATTTCGAGCCGACCGAGTACGCGCTGCGGGTTCCGCCCGGCCCGGGCCCGCTGGTGGTGGTGGCACCGTCCACAGCGACGACGGGGGCCGGGGGTCTGGTGGAGTTGGCGCTGGAATGCCTGACGCCGGGCGACGTGCTGCCCGACGGGTCGCGGGTGGTGGTGTCACGACTGGGTGGAGCGGATCTGACGGTGCCACCGTGGGCGGTGGTGGGGTTGGGACGCCAGGACGAACTGCTGGCCCACGCCGACCTGGTCATCTGCGGCGGCGGCCACGGAATGGTGGCCAAGACACTGCTGGCCGGTGTACCGCTGGTGGTGGTGCCCGGCGGCGGTGATCAGTGGGAGATGGCCAATCGTGTTGTGCGCCAGGGCAGTGCGCAGTTGGTCCGGCCGTTGACCGCCGAGGCGTTGGTCACCGCGGTCGGTGAGGTGCTGTCGTCGCCGAGCTACCGCGAGGCGGCCCGGCGGGCGGGAGCCGGCGTCGCCGACGTCGCCGATCCGGTACGGGTGTGCCACGAAGCGCTGGCGCTGTCGGCCTGACTCGTCGCGTAAGTTGGTGGCGTGCGGCTGACGGAATTCCACGAACTCGTCGCGGCGCAGTTCGGCCCCGGCTATGGGACATCGGTGCTGGTCGACCATGTGCTGACCGGCTTCGACGGACGCACCGCCGCACAGGCCATCGAGGACGGTTTGGAGCCGCGTGACGTGTGGCGCGCCCTGTGTGCGGACTTCGACGTGCCCCGCGACCAGTGGTGAACTCGCGGTCCCGGCCGAGCAGACGCAGAATCGCACGGTTGTCGCTGGGTTGATGCGATTGTGCGTCTGCTCGCGCCGGGACGCGCGGCGTGTCCACTTGAATCGAACACCTGTTCGTCTATCGTGATCATT
>CAZDYH010000006.1:0-28349 GCA_964509355.1 uncultured Mycobacterium sp. | reverse complement strand
GGGACGCGCGGCGTGTCCACTTGAATCGAACACCTGTTCGTCTATCGTGATCATTGTTCGAACGTCGTTCGCGCCCGAGCGGGTCTGAAATCTGTCGGACCCTGCCTCTAGCGTCACGGCCAACAGACCGATACCGGTCAACCGAACACGACTACGGAGAGGCACCACCATGACGCAGGCCCCCGATCGCGAGAAGGCCCTCGAGCTGGCCCTCGCGCAGATCGACAAGAACTTCGGCAAGGGTTCGGTGATGCGTCTCGGTGACGAGGTTCGTCAGCCGATCGCTGTCATCCCCACCGGCTCCATCGCGCTGGATGTCGCGCTGGGGATCGGCGGGCTGCCGCGCGGACGCGTCGTCGAGATCTACGGCCCGGAATCCTCGGGTAAGACCACCGTCGCGCTACACGCGGTGGCCAACGCCCAGGCCGCCGGCGGCATCGCCGCGTTCATCGACGCCGAGCATGCGCTGGATCCCGACTACGCCCAGAAGCTGGGGGTGGACACCGACTCGCTGCTGGTGAGCCAGCCCGACACCGGTGAGCAGGCGCTGGAGATCGCCGACATGCTGATCCGTTCCGGCGCGCTGGACATCCTGGTGATCGACTCGGTGGCTGCGCTGGTGCCGCGTGCGGAGATCGAGGGTGAGATGGGCGACAGCCATGTCGGCCTGCAGGCCCGGCTGATGAGCCAGGCGCTGCGGAAAATGACTGGTGCGCTGAGTAACTCGGGTACCACGGCGATCTTCATCAACCAGCTCCGCGAAAAAATCGGTGTGATGTTCGGATGCTTTAATTACAGCACCCGGATCCAGTTAGCCGACGGCACTAGCGAGAAGATCGGCAAGATTGTCAACAACAAGATGGACGTCGAGGTCCTGTCTTACGACCCGGTCACCGACCGGATTGTTCCCCGCAAGGTGGTGAACTGGTTCAACAACGGCCCTGCCGAGCAGTTCTTGCAGTTCACCGTCGAGAAGTCCGGCGGCAACGGCAAGTCGCAGTTCGCCGCAACTCCCAACCACCTCATCCGGACTCCGGGTGGCTGGGCTGAGGCCGGTGACCTCATCGCAGGCGATCGGGTGCTGGCCGCCGAGCCGCATCTACTCAGTGACCAGCAGTTCCAGGTGGTACTGGGTTCGCTGATGGGAGACGGGAATCTGTCACCTAATCGGCGGGATCGCAATGGCGTGCGGTTCCGGCTCGGGCATGGCGCCAAGCAGGGGGAATATCTGCAGTGGAAGACCGCGCTGCTGGGCAACGTCAAGCATTCGGTGCGGGACAACGCCCAGGGTGCGCGATTTGTCGACTTCACCCCGCTACCTGAACTGGCCGAGCTGCAGCGCGCGGTGTACCTCGGGGATGGCAAGAAGTTCTTTTCCGAGGAGTATCTCAAGGCGCTCACCCCGCTGGCCCTTGCCATCTGGTACATGGACGACGGGTCGTTCACCGTCCGCTCCAAGGGCTTGCAGCAGCGCACCGTCGGCGGCAGTGGCCGCATCGAGATCTGCGTGGAAGCGATGACTGAGGGAACCCAGGAGCGGCTGCGCGGCTACCTGCGTGACACCCACGGGCTGGATGTGCGGCTGCGCCAATCAGGTTCGGCCGGCAAGACGGTGCTGATGTTCTCTACCGCGGCTACAGCGAAGTTCCAGGAGCTGGTGGCGCCCTACATGGCACCGTCCATGGAGTACAAGCTGCTGCCGCGATTCCGAGACCAGGGTGCTGTGGCGCCGCAGTTCGTCGAGCCATCGCGGCATCTGGTGCCGGCCCGGGTTCTCGACGTGCACGTCAAGCCGCACACCAGGTCGATGAATCGGTTTGACGTCGAGGTGGAGGGTTCGCACAACTACCTCGTCGACGGGGTGATGGTGCATAACTCACCCGAAACGACTACGGGCGGAAAGGCTTTGAAGTTCTACGCCTCGATCCGCCTGGATGTGCGGCGGATCGAGACCCTCAAGGACGGCACCGACGCGGTCGGCAACCGCACCCGGGTCAAGGTCGTCAAGAACAAGGTGTCGCCGCCGTTCAAGCAGGCCGAATTCGACATCCTCTACGGCAAGGGCATCAGCAAGGAAGGCTCGCTGATCGACATGGGCGTGGAGCAGGGCTTCATCCGCAAGTCCGGTTCGTGGTTCACCTACGAGGGCGAACAGCTAGGGCAGGGTAAGGAGAATGCTCGTAGTTTCCTGATGGAGAACCTCGATGTGGCGAACGAGATCGAGAAGAAGATCAAGGAGAAGCTCGGCATTGGCGCCGTGGTGACCGATGAGCAAGTCCTGCCCGCCCCAGTCGACTTCTGAGGCTGCGATGAGCCGCTTGCGCGAAGAGCGTCAGGCGGAGCGCGAGGAGCAGGCGCGCGCGCTATGTCTGCGTCTGCTCACCGCACGGCCACGCACCCGCGCCGAGTTGGCCGGGCAGCTGGCGAAGAGAGGGTATCCCGACGACGTGGCGGCTCAGGTGCTGGACCGCCTGACCGCGGTCGGCTTGGTCGACGATGCCAGCTTTGCCGAGCAGTGGGTGCGGTCCAGGCGTGAGCACGCCGGTAAGGGCAAGCGCGCATTGGCTGCTGAGCTGCGGACCAGAGGTGTGGACGGTGAAGTGATCACCGCCGCACTGGACGGTATCGATGCCGGCGCCGAGCGGGCCAGGGCGGAGCAGCTGGTTCAGGGCAGGCTGCGCAGGGAGAACCTCACCGGCGACGACGTACGGGTGATTCGCAGGCTGGTTGCCATGCTGGCCCGACGTGGGTACGGCCAGACGATGGCCTACGACGTGGTCAGCGCCGAACTGGCCCGGGAACGCGAACGACGACGGGTCTAGTCGCCCGGCGCTGGGACCACGCGTGCGCCGGGTGCTCCCTCCCGTTCCAGCGCGGAGGCATCCAGTGGTTCGGGGGTGCGACGCGAGCGGCGCAGTCGGCCTTCCAGCCGCGTCGCCGCCGCTGACAGCGCAAAGTTGACGCTGATCATGAGCACGGCGATAACCGTCAGCGCCGGAAGATAATTGCTGTACTGCGACCCCACCACGGTGCCCTGGCGCACCATCTCTACGAACGTGATCTGGTAGCCGATCGCGGTGTCCTTGAGCACGACAACGAGCTGCGATACCAGCACCGGCAGCATCGACGTGACGGCCTGGGGGAGCAGCACCAGTCGCATGATCTGACCCCAGCGCAGGCCAAGTGCCGAAGCGGCCTCCGACTGCCCTCGGGGTAACGCGTTGACGCCCGCGCGGACGATCTCGGCGATGACGGCGCCGTTGTACAGCGTCAAACCCGTGACCACGCCGGCCAGGGCCAGTTGCTTGGACGGGAAGACGTCGTAGAGCGCGTAGAGGAAGTACGCGAAGATCATCATGATCAGCACCGGGACGGCCCGGAAGAACTCCACCACGACCGAGCAGACCCAGCGAATCGGGGTGATCGTGGACAGCCGCCCGACTCCCAGGACAAAGCCGAGCACCAGCGCCAGCACGATGGACAGTGCTGCCGCGGTCAGGGTGCCCTGAATGCCCGGCAGGATGTAGGTCTGCCAGAGATTGCTGGTGAGGAACGGTTTCCATTTCTCGGCTGTCAACTGCCCCTTCGCGACGAGCTTGCTGATCACCGCCCACGCCGCCAGCGCCGCGACTGCCATGGTGACAATCGAGATAACCCGGTTGCGCGTCCGTGCCCGCGGACCCGGTGCGTCGAAGAGCACGGAGGCGGTACTCATCTACCTGGCCACCGCCAGGCGCTTGCCCAGGTAACCGAACAACAGGCCCAGCGGCAGCGTCAGCATGACGAAGCCGACCGCGAAGATTGTGCCCACCGTCAGCAGTGCCGCGGTGTTCTCGATCATCGACTTCATCAGGAGGGCGGCCTCCGCGACGCCGATCGCCGAGGCGATCGTGGTGTTCTTGGTCAAGGCGATCAGCACCGAGCCGAGCGGGATGATCACGGCGCGAAAAGATTGCGGCAGCAACACGATTCGCAGGTTCTGCGCGAACGTCAACCCCAGAGACCGCGCGGCCTCGGCCTGGCCCAGCGGCACGGTGTTGACACCGGAGCGCACAGTCTCACAGACGAATGCCGCGGTGTAGACGGTCAATCCCAGCACCGCCAGCCGGAAATTGCTGTCCCGGATCGACGTCAGCGACTCGGGATCGACCAGCGTGACGCCCAGTGTCTGGGAGAGTCCGAACGAGCAGAACAGGATGATCAATGTCAGCGGGGTGTTGCGCACCACGTTGACATAGGCCGTCCCGATCCAATTGAGCATCGGCACCGGCGCCAGCCGCATCGCGGCCAGCGCCGTGCCGAGGATCAGTGCGCCGACACCGGAGTAGACCGTCAACTGGATCGTGACCCAGAACGCCGCGAAGATCTGCCCGCGGTACTCGGTGAAGACCTCCACGTTGGTCGCTGAGCTACGCCCGGCGCGAACTCAGTACCGGTCGATGGGTGGCGGGTTGGGAACCGGGATCCCAGCCGGCCCGAGATTCTTCTCGAACGCGGCCTTCCAGGCGCCGTCCTGCTCCATCTTCTCGAGCGCGTCATTGATCTTCATCCGCAGCTCGGAGTTGCCCTTCTTCAGCCCGATCCCGTACCGCTCCTCCGAGAACGGCTTGCCGACCAGTTTGAACTTGCCGGGGTTCTGCGCGGCGTAGCCCGCCAGGATCACCTCGTCGGTGGTCACCGCGTCGACCGCCCCGTTCTTCAGCGCCTCAACGCACGCCGAATAGGTGTCGTACTGCTGCAACTGCACACCGGGGTACTTGTCCTTGATGCGCTGAGCCGGTGTCGACCCGGTCACCGAGCACAGCTTCTTGTTGTTCTGCAGCGACTCCGCGCCGGTGATGTCGGTGTTGTCGGCGCGCACCAGCAGGCTCTGCCCGGTGATCAGGTACGGCCCGGCGAAGTCGACCTTCTCCTTACGCGAATCGGTGATCGAGTACGTGGCGACGATGTACTCGACCTGACCGTTCTGGATCAGCGTCTCGCGCTGCGCCGACGGCGATTCCTTCCATTCGATGTTCTCGGGGGAGTACCCGAGCTCCTTCGCCACGTAGGTGGCGACGTCGACATCGAAACCGCTCATCGTGCCGTCGGGGTTCTTCATCCCCAGGCCGGGCTGGTCGAACTTCGTTCCGATCGTGATTTTCTCGCCTTGATCACCACCACCACCACCGCAAGCTGTCGCGGACAGCGGCAGCGCGATGGCAAGGGCAACAACAGCTGCCACACGGAATCGCAGGGACGGCATGGTCGGTTCCTTTCGCCGGGCACTAATGGTTGAGAATCTTGCCGAGGAAATCTCGAGCGCGGTCGGTTTGTGGATTGTCGAAGAAGTCGGCCGGTTGGGCGTCCTCGACGATCGCGCCATCGGCCATGAAGACGACGCGGTTCGAGGCGCGCCGTGCAAAACCCATCTCATGGGTGACGACCAGCATCGTCATGCCCTCGCCGGCCAGCGAGGTCATCACCTCCAGCACCTCGTTGATCATTTCCGGATCGAGCGCGCTGGTCGGCTCGTCGAAGAGCATGACCTTCGGGTCCATTGCCAGCGAGCGTGCGATCGCGACCCGTTGCTGCTGGCCGCCGGACAACTGGGCGGGGTACTTGTCGGCCTGGTTCGCGACGCCGACCCGCTCCAGCAGCGCAAGCGCGCTCTTGGTTACCTCGGTCTTGGCTGACTTGCGTACCGTGATCGGTGCCAGCGTCACGTTCTCCAGGATTGTCTTGTGCGCGAACAGGTTGAACGACTGGAACACCATGCCGACGTCAGACCGCAGCTTCGCCAGCTTGCGGCCTTCGGCCGGCAACTGGTCCCCGTCGATGGCGATCGTGCCGGAGTCGATGGTCTCCAGCCGATTGATGGTGCGGCACAGCGTGGACTTGCCGGACCCTGATGGCCCGATGACGACGACCACTTGCCCGCGGCCCACACTCAGGTTGATGTCTTTGAGGACATGCAGGCTGCCGAAGTGCTTGTTGACACCCTGCATCGAGATCATCGGCACCGGATCGACATCACCCACGCTCGACCCGGTGCCCTCCATGGGTTCCGACCATACCCAGGAAACCCACGGCTTGCCTGGATCCGGTGAATCCAGAGCAGCCGCTCGGCTGGCGACATCGGGCTCCGAATCAGCGATGGCCGGCCGCCCGTACCATGGTTCCGTGACTTCGACGGTGGTACGAGACGCGACGGTGGCTGAGTCCGTCCGCTCTTCGCGCACCTATCAGGTCCGGACATACGGCTGCCAGATGAACGTCCATGATTCCGAGCGGCTCGCCGGACTGCTCGAGGCGGCGGGATACCAGCGGGCGGCCGACGGTGCCGACGCCGACGTCGTGGTCTTCAACACCTGCGCCGTCCGGGAAAACGCCGACAACAAGCTGTACGGCAACCTCAGCCACCTCGTCCCGCGCAAACAGCACAACCCCGACATGCAGATCGCCGTCGGCGGCTGCCTGGCCCAGAAGGACCGCGACGCGGTGCTGCGTCGGGCACCGTGGGTCGACGTCGTTTTCGGCACCCACAACATCAGATCGCTGCCGACGCTGCTCGACCGGGCCCGTCACAACAGGGTGGCGCAGGTCGAAATCGCCGAAGCCCTAGAGGAATTCCCGTCGGCCCTGCCGGCTGCCCGTGAGTCCGCCTACGCCGCATGGGTTTCCATCTCGGTGGGATGCAACAACAGCTGTACGTTCTGCATCGTGCCCGCGCTGCGCGGCAAGGAGGTTGACCGTAGGCCGGGCGACATCCTGGCCGAGGTGCAGTCCCTGGCGGAGCAGGGCGTACTCGAGGTAACCCTGCTCGGCCAGAACGTCAACGCCTACGGCGTGTCTTTCGCCGACCCGCAATTACCCCGCGACCGTGGTGCTTTCGCATCGTTGCTGCGGGCGTGTGGGCGTATCGACGGTCTGGAACGCGTCCGATTCACCTCGCCGCACCCCGCGGAGTTCACCGACGACGTCATCGAGGCCATGGCGCAGACCGCGAACGTGTGCCCCGCCCTGCATATGCCGTTGCAGTCCGGGTCCGACCGGATACTGCGCGCGATGCGGCGGTCGTACCGCGCCGAGCGCTACCTCGGCATCATCGAGCGCGTGCGCGCCGCCATGCCGCACGCCGCCATCACCACCGACCTGATCGTCGGGTTTCCCGGCGAAACCGAGGCCGACTTCTCGGCCACCCTCGATATTGTCCGGCAGGCGCGGTTCGCCGGCGCATTCACGTTTCAGTATTCGAAGCGGCCGGGCACGCCGGCGGCCGAACTGGATGGCCAACTTCCGAAAGCTGTTGTGCAGGAACGCTATGACCGGCTGGTGGAACTTCAGGAGCAGATCGCGCTCGAGGAGAACCGCGCCCAGATCGGCCGGACGGCCGAACTGCTTGTCGCCGCCGGCGAAGGGCGCAAGGACATCCGCACGGCACGGATGAGCGGGCGTGCCCGCGACGGCCGGCTGGTGCACTTCGTTCCCGGCGAAGCCGGCCGGGTTCGTCCCGGCGACGTCGTTACCACCGTGGTGACCTGCGCCGCACCGCATCACCTCATCGCCGACGGCCCGGTACTCACCCACCGCCGCACCCGTGCGGGTGATGCGCATGCCGCCGGCCAACGACCCCGCGGGGTCGGTCTGGGGATGCCCGGAGTCGGCGCGCCGACCGGCCAGGACAGCGCGGCGTCCGCCGCGGTCGGGTGCAACCGGTGACCGCACACGACAGCGGGGAGTTCGACGCATTCAAGGCGGATATCGAGGCGGCCGAACGCCGCGTTGCCCACGGAATCGAGGCCGGGGCAAGGGCTTTGGTGGTAGCAGTGCTGGTGTTCCTGCTGCTGGCGTCGTTCATCCTGCCACACACCGGCGGTGCCAGGGGATGGGATGTCCTGGTCGGTAATGATGCCGCCATCTCAGTCGGCGTAGCGCTGCCCTCGCGCGTCTTCAGCTGGTTGGTGCTGGTGTTCGGCGTCGGATTCTCGATGCTGGCGCTGCTGACCCGGCGCTGGGTGCTCGCGTGGGTGGCCCTGGCGGGCTGCGCTCTCGCCAGCGCGACCGGGCTGCTGGCGGTGTGGTCGCGGCAGACCGCGATCGCGGGACACCCGGGGCCCGGTGTCGGGCTGGTCGTCGCCTGGGTCACCGTGATCGTGCTGACGTTTCATTGGTCCCGCTTGGTGCTGGTCCGTACCGCCGTGCAGGTGGCGGCCGAGGCAGAGCGCCGTCGGGCCGCCGCCGCGCAGCAGTCGAAGGGCCTGCTGGAGACTCTCGACGGGGCCGAGAACCAGCCCGACGACCACGAGCCGCCCGACATCGACCAGAGGTAGCGCCGGGTTAGCGCTTCCTGGTGAGGGCGTCGGTGGCGGCGTCAGCCCACTGCCGCCACTGCTCCGCGCTGGCCTGCGCCTCCTCGGCGTCCTTGGTTCTGCCCGCCGCCGCCGCCTTCTGCGCCTGTCGTTCGAACTGCTCGGCGCGGGCGCGGAACTGCTCGGCCCTGGCCTGAGCCTGTGGGTCGCTCCATCCCGACTCCGCGGCGTCACGCACCTTCTTCTCGACCGCGCGCAGCCGCCGGTCGAGTTCTGCGGACCGCTCCCGGGGCACCTTGCCGATCGTGTCCCATTTGTCGGTGATCGACCGCAGCGCGGCCTTGGCCGCGTCGCGGTTCTTCGGATCCAGCTTCTCCGCCTGGGCCAGCAATGCCTCCTTGGCGGTGGCATTGGCCTTGAACTCCGCGTCGCGTTCCGTGGTGAGAGCGTTGCGGGCGGCGAAGAAGGTGTCCTGGGCGGCCTTGAATCGCTGCCAGAGGGCATCGTCGACATCCTTGGCGGTCCGCCCCGCCGCCTTCCATTCGGCCAGCAGGTCGCGAAACGCAGAGCCGGTGGGCCCCCAGTCGGTCGAGCCGGCCAGTTCCTCGGCGCGCTCGCACAGCCGTTCCTTGGCCTGCCGGGCTCCGGCGCGTTCCCGGTCCAACTCGGCGAAATGGGATCCACGGCGCCTGTTGAACGTCTCCCGGGCCGCCGAATACCGCTTCCACAGCGCCTCGTCTGTCTTGCGGTCCAGACCGGTGATGGTCCGCCATTCCTCCAGGATGGCGCGCAGCCGTTCGCCGGCGGCCTTCCACTGGACCGACGTGGTGGCCAGGTCCTCGGCCTCGGCCGCCAGCGCCTCCTTGCGGGCGGTCCGCGCCGCACGATGCTCCTCGCGTCTAGCCCGCTCCGCCTGCGCGGCTGCGTCGGCGTGCTGGTGGATCACGGTCAATCGGGCGGCGAGCGCATCGACGTCGCCGAGAACACTCGCGGTCGGCAGACCCTCGGCCAGCGCCGCGGCCGCGGTCTTGATCTTGCGGGCATCGCCGGTCCCCGCCTCCAGCCGGTGCTCCATCAGGGCGATCTCGGTGCTCAGGTCGTCGAAGCGCCGTCCGAAATGCGCGAACGCGGCTTCCGGGTCACCGGCCTGCCATGAGCCGATCACCCGCTCACCGGTCGAGCCGATCAGCCACACCGTGCCGTCATCGTCCACCCGGCCGAAACGGTGCGGGTCACTGGCGGGCGGCGCTGCGATCGGGTGGGCAACCGGCCGGGCCGGACGCGGAACCGGACGCGGCGGTCCGGGCCGGGGAGCCGGCTTGGGCGGCTCGTTACTGTTCGGCTCTTCGATGGTCATCGGCTACGCCACCTACCCTCCGCGCGGTGTCTTCCGCGCACCTGCCGCGCGACGCGGCGCCAGTCGACTGCAAGGCGGCCTGACCGGTACCCGGAAGACCGTCCCAAGATGGTATTGAAGCAGGTCGCCGCCCGGCACGCCCGTACGTTTGGCCTTGCATACTTCATGGGGCACACCGGCGACCGCACGTTCCGAGGAGATCACCGATGGCCAAGGCGGATATCGCCGCGCTGCTGGCCCTGGGCGCCGCGCTGTTCATCGCGATCGGCGACGTGATGCACCAACGGCAGGCGCATGCGGTCACCGACGAGACGGTCGGGCATCTCGCTCTGTTCGCCAGACTGCTACGCGACCGGCAATGGTGGCTGGGCAGCCTGGTGGCGGCCGCCGGCTTCGCGCTGCAGGCCGCGGCGCTGGGCTTGGGGTCGGTGTTGCTGGTACAGGCCCTGCTGGTCACCTCGTTGCTGTTTGCGCTGCCGATCAGTGCCAAGCTGGCTCACCGCAAGGTCACCCGCCGGCAGTGGATGTGGGCGGTGCTGCTGGCGGCGGCTGTGGCGGTCATCGTCACCGTCGGTAACCCACAGGCCGGCCAGGCCCGCGGTTCGCTGGAAATCTGGACGGTGGTGGCCGCGGTGCTGGTTCCGCTGCTGATCCTGTGCGTGCTGGGCGCCCGCATCTGGTCGGGCTCGACCGCCGCGGTGCTGTTGGCGTTGGTCTCCGGCGCGCTCTGGGGCCTGTTCGCGGTCTTGACCAAAGGCGTCGTCGACCTGCTCGATGACGGCCTCTGGGCGGTACTGCGTACGCCCGAGCTCTATGCCTGGGCGTTGGTGGCGCTGGCCGCGACGGCGTGGCAGCAGTCGGCGTTCCGTGCTGGATCTCTGACCGCATCGCTGCCCACGATGACGGTGACGGAGCCCGTCGTCGGATCGGTGCTCGGCGTTGTCGTGCTCGGTGAGGCGTTGCGGCCCGGTGAGGCCGGCTGGTTCACGCTGGCGGTGACGGTCGCGGTGATGGTGGTGGCGACCGCCGCGCTGGCTCGGAGCGAAGCCGCCGCGGCGAGTGCCACGCAAGCCCGTACCGGGACCACCGAGCAGCCCGGAGGTTAGCGTGGTGGCGTGTTGGCCGCCATCGCATTGACCCCTTCGCCGCCGGTGCTGGTGCCCGAACTCGCCGGAACCGCGGCCGCGGAAGTGGCCGATCTGCGGGACGCGGTCACCGCCGCCGCTGCCGCTCTGCCAAAGCGCTGGATCGCCATCGGCGTCGGCCCGTCGGACCGGGTGATCGGCCCCGGGTCGGCCGGGACATTCGCCGGCTTCGGCGTCGACGTCAGGGTCCAGCTGTCACCGGGGGCGGCCGCGACTGTGACCGAGATGCCGCTGTGCGCCTTGTTCACCGGCTGGCTGCGCGGCCGCGCCAACCCGAGTGCAAGCGCCGAGGTCCGCGTCTATGCCGGTGACCACGGTGTCGACGCCGCATTGGCCCGCGGCCGCGAACTACGAGCCGACATTGACCTGGCCACCGATCCGGTCGGCGTGCTCGTCGTCGCCGACGGCGCCAACAGCCTGACCCCGGCCGCCCCCGGTGGCTACGACCCGCAGGCCGCCGATGTCCAACACGCCCTCGACGAGGCGCTGGCGTCCGGCGATGCCGCCGCGCTCACCAGGCTGCCCGGGTCGATCGTCGGCCGGGTGGCGCTGCAGGTGCTGGCCGGCCTGGCCGAGCCGGCACCGCGATCGGCCACGGAGCTCTACCGCGGAGCCCCCTACGGGGTGGGGTACTTCGCCGGCGTGTGGCAGCCGTGACGGCCTGGAGACCCCTTGCCATCGTCGGTCCGACCGGCACCGGCAAGTCCCAGCTGGCGCTCGCCGTCGCCGAACGGCTCGGCGGGGAGATCGTCAACGCCGACGCCATGCAGCTCTACCGCGGCATGGACATCGGAACTGCGAAACTCAGTGTCACCGAACGACGCGGCATACCGCATCACCAGCTCGACGTCCTCGACGTCGTTGCGACCGCCACGGTGGCGAACTACCAGAAGGCGGCTGTCGCCGATATCGAGGAGATCGCGGCCCGCGGCGCGGTACCGGTTCTGGTCGGCGGTTCCATGATGTACATCCAGTCGCTGCTCGACGACTGGGCCTTCCCGGTGACTGACGCACAGGTCCGGGCCAAATGGGAGCAGCGGCTCGACGAGATCGGTGTGGCGAACCTGCACATCGAACTCGCCCGGGTCGATGCCGCAGCGGCGGTTTCTATCCTGCCCACCGATGGCCGCCGCATCGTGCGGGCCCTGGAAGTGGTGGAGTTGACCGGACGGCCGTTCGCCGCATCCGCGCCGACCATCGGCGCGCCCCGGTGGGACACCGCGATCATCGGATTGGACTGGGACACTGCCCTTCTCGACGCACGGCTGGCGCAGCGCACCGATGCTATGTTCGCCGGCGGCCTGGTCGACGAGGTCCGGGCGCTGCTGGCGCGTGGCCTACGGGACGGGGTCACCGCATCGCGCGCGCTGGGCTACGCCCAGGTGATCGCGGCGCTGGACGCCGGCGGAGACGATGCGCTGCCCGCCGCCCGCGAGCAGACCTACACCGGAACCCGCCGCTACGTGCGCCGACAGCGGTCCTGGTTTCGCCGCGACCACCGCATCAGCTGGCTGGACGGAGCGGGCGAGGACAACGTCGGCGCCGCGCTGCGGATCTGGCGGCACGTATCCTGAACCGGTGATGTTCGCCAAGGGTCACGGCACGCAGAACGACTTCGTGCTGCTGCCGGACGTGGATGCACGGGTGACGCTCGCCCCCGCCGCGGTGGCCGCCCTGTGCGACCGGCGCCGCGGTCTGGGGGCCGACGGCGTGTTGCGGGTCACCACCGCCGGCGCGGCCGTCTCCGCCAGCGTGCTGGACCGGCTGCCCGAGGGGGTGAACGCCGCCGACTGGTACATGGACTACCGCAACGCCGACGGTTCAATCGCCCAGATGTGCGGCAACGGGGTGCGGGTGTTCGCCCACTATCTGCGGGCCACCGGCCTCGAGGACCGTGACGAGTTCGTGGTCGGTTCGCTGGCCGGTCCGCGGCCGGTGGTCGTGCATCACTTCGACGATGTCTCCGCCGAGGTCACCGTCGAGATGGGCAAGGCCAACCCGGTCGGCTCCGCCGTGGCGACCGTGGGCGGACGACGGCTGACGGGCCTGGCCGTCGACGTCGGCAACCCGCACCTGGCCTGCGTCGATCCGGAACTGACCGACGCCGCATTGGCCGCGCTCGACGTCGCCGCACCCGTCGGCTTCGATGCCGGGCAGTTCCCCGATGGCGTGAACGTCGAAGTGCTGACGGCCCCAGTGGATGGAGCGGTGTCGATGCGGGTACACGAGCGGGGTGTGGGGGAGACGCGCTCCTGCGGGACCGGAACGGTGGCGGCCGCCGTCGCCGCGCTGCGTCACGTCGGCGCGTCGACCGGAACGTTGCGGGTACGCATCACGGGCGGCGTGGTCACCGTCGACGTCACCGACGCCACCAGCTTTCTGCGTGGCCCGTCGGTACTGGTGGCCCATGGCGAGTTGGCTCAGGCATGGTGGGACGTGCAGGCTTGATATCCCGGCGGGCGGGGAGGATATTCGGGTGCGCGACGTTGTACCGGCGTGACACCATCGAAGATCGCTATGACGAATCCTGACTTCACTTCTGCCGGCGCCGCGCCCAGCACCGGCGAGCTCGCACTCGACGACCGGTCCGCACTGCGCCGCGTCGCCGGGCTGTCCACCGAACTCACCGACGTCTCGGAGGTCGAGTACCGGCAGCTGCGGCTGGAACGCGTAGTGCTGGTTGGTGTTTGGACCGAGGGCAGCGCGGCCGACGCCCAGGCCAGCCTGGCCGAGCTCGCCGCGCTGGCCGAGACCGCCGGCTCGGAAGTCCTGGAGGGCTTGATCCAGCGCCGCGACAAACCGGACGCGTCGACGTACATCGGCTCCGGCAAGGCCGCCGAACTGCGTGAGGTGGTGCTGGCGACGGGTGCCGACACCGTCATCTGCGACGGCGAGCTGAGCCCGGCGCAACTGACCGCGCTGGAGAAGGCCGTGAAGGTCAAGGTCATCGATCGCACCGCGCTGATCCTCGACATCTTCGCCCAGCACGCCACCAGCCGCGAAGGCAAGGCGCAGGTGTCGCTGGCCCAGATGGAGTACATGCTGCCCCGGTTGCGCGGTTGGGGTGAGTCGATGTCCCGGCAGGCCGGTGGTCGCGCCGGCGGCAGCGGCGGCGGCGTCGGCCTGCGCGGTCCGGGTGAGACGAAGATCGAAACCGACCGGCGCCGGATCCGTGAGCGAATGGCCAAGCTGCGCCGCGAAATCCGGGACATGAAGCAGGTCCGCGACACCCAGCGCAGCCGCCGGCTGCACAGCGACGTGCCGTCCATCGCAATCGTGGGCTACACCAACGCCGGTAAGTCCAGCCTGCTCAACGCGCTGACCGGCGCCGGCGTGCTGGTACAGGATGCGCTGTTCGCCACCCTGGAACCCACTACGCGCCGTGGGCATTTCGACGACGACCGGCCGTTCGTGCTCACCGACACCGTCGGCTTCGTCCGCCACCTGCCCACCCAGCTGGTCGAGGCGTTCCGGTCCACCCTGGAAGAGGTGGTCGACGCCGACCTGCTGGTCCATGTAGTGGACGGGTCGGACGTCAACCCGCTGGCCCAGATCAACGCGGTCCGACAGGTGGTGCGCGAAGTGGTCGAGGAGCGCGGCGCGCGACCCGCGCCGGAGTTGTTGGCGATCAACAAGATTGACGCCGCCAGTGACCTGGCACTGGCCAAACTGCGGCGTGCCTTGCCGGACGCGGTTTTCGTCTCGGCGCACACCGGGGAGGGGCTGGACCGGCTGCGTCAGCGAATGGGCCAGTTGGTGGCGCCCACCGACATTGCGGTCGATGTGACGATCCCCTACCAGCGCGGCGATCTGGTGGCCCGCATCCACACTGGCGGCCGGGTCGACGCCACCGAGCACACCGAGGGCGGCACCCGGGTCATTGCCCGCGTACCGGCGGCACTGGCCGCGAGGCTGCGCGACTTCGCGACCGGCTGAGAGGTCTCATCGGCCGGTTCGACGCGGGACGGTGGGGGAACCGGGCCCCGGGATGCCCAACCATCCGGTTGGTATATGTTCGTCGCAAAGCCCGTATCCATTCACCGGAGGTCACCATGGGCAGTGCCGTCAAGTACCAGCGCACCCTGTTCGAGCCCGAGCACGATCTGTTCCGGGAGTCCTACCGCGCCTTCCTCGACCGCCATGTCGCGCCGTACCACGATCAGTGGGAGAAGGACAAGATCGTCGACCGCGGCGTGTGGCTGGAGGCCGGTAAGCAGGGCTTTCTCGGCATGGCGGTGCCTGAAGAGTACGGCGGCGGCGGTAACCCCGACTTCCGCTACAACGTGATCGTCACCGAGGAGGCGACCACGGGCCGCTACAGCGGGCTGGGGTTCGGGTTGCACAACGACATCATCGCCCCGTACCTGCTGCAGCTGACCACCGAGGAGCAGAAGCAGCGCTGGCTGCCGAAATTCTGCAGCGGCGAGATGATCACGGCGATCGCCATGACCGAGCCCGGTACCGGCAGTGACCTGCAGGGCATCAAGACCCGTGCGGTCAAAGAGGGCGATCACTATGTGCTCAACGGCGCCAAGACGTTCATCACCAACGGCATCAACTCCGATCTGGTGATCGTGGTCGCGTGCACCGATCCCGACAAGGGTGCGCAGGGTTTCTCCCTGCTGGCCGTGGAGCGCGGGATGGAAGGCTTCGAGCGCGGCCGAAAACTGGACAAGATCGGCCTGGACGCGCAGGACACCGCGGAGCTGTCGTTCACCGATGTGCGGGTGCCGGCCGAGAACCTGCTCGGCGAAGAGGGCATGGGGTTCATCTACCTGATGCAGAACCTGCCCCAGGAACGGATCTCGATCGCGATCATGGCGGCCGCCGCGATGGAGGGGGTGCTGGACCTGACGCTGCAGTACACCAAGGAGCGCAAGGCGTTCGGCAAGCCGATCGGGAGCTTCCAGAACAGCAGGTTCTTACTGGCCGAGCTGGCGACCGAGGCCACCGCGGTGCGCATCATGGTCGACGAGTTCATCCGCCTGCACCTCGACGAGAAACTGACCGCCGAACAGGCCGCGATGGCCAAGTGGTATGCCACCGAGCAGCAGGTTCGCCTCATCGACCGGTGTCTGCAGCTGCACGGTGGCTACGGCTATATGCGCGAGTATCCGATCGCGCGGGCGTATCTCGACGCGCGGGTGCAGACGATCTACGGCGGCACGACGGAGATCATGAAGGAAATCATCGGCCGCAGCCTCGGCGTTTAGCCCATGTCATCGCCCAGCCTGGTTGTCTGATTACCGGCTTGGCATCATTTCGACATCGGGAAGGTATCCGTTTCCGCAGTGTCGGCGATATGCCTTTGTAATACTCGTCCGCTGACGCACAGTTGACGGACGCGATATGTAAGAGCATGTTCGCCGGACCGCGGGAGAATGCATGACGGGCCAGCCAAGCCGATTGGCGAGGGGAATCGGGCGCTCGGCGCTCGGCGTATTGACGATGGCGGCGGCAGTCCTACTGCTCGCGCCGGTCGCTGTAGCATCCCCCGAGAGCGACGCCAACGACGCCATTAACCAGGCGTGGGATTCCAGTGGCGGCGCGACCAGTTCGCCGCTCGGTGCGAGAGATGGCGGTGTATACGCCGTCGGCGAGGGCTTCGGCCAGAACTTCGCCGGCGGCAAGATATTCTTCACCCCCGCCACCGGCGCCAAGATCATGTACGGCGCCATTCTCGACAAGTACCAATCACTGGGCGGCCCGGCCGACAGCGATCTGGGTTTTCCGAATATTGACGAGGTTCCCGGCCTTATCGGGCCGGACAGCAGGGTGAGCACCTTCAGCGCCGGCGACAAGCCGGTGATCTTCTGGACGCCCGAAACCGGCGCGTGGGTAGTTCGTGGTGCGATCAACGCCGCTTGGGACAAACTCGGCGGCTCCGCCGGCGCGCTCGGCGTTCCGGTCGAGGACGAGAGATACAGCGGAGGCGTTGTCACCCAGAAGTTCAGCGGCGGCGAGCTCTCGTGGAACAGCCTCACCAAGGCGTTCACCACGGTGCCGCCCGAGCTGGGGGCCGGACTGGAAGGCCTGGAGGTCCCGACGGACGCCACCGCGGCCATCAACACGGCCTGGCGCGCCGCGGGCGGTGCCTCGGGGCCGCTGGGTGCCAGGCAGGGTGCGCAATACGCGATCGGGGATGACGGCGCAGCGCAGAACTTCGCCGGCGGCAAGGTTTTCTTCTCCCCGGCCACCGGTGCGAGCGCCGTCGGGGGTGACATCCTCGCCAAGTACGAGTCCATGGGCGGGCCGACCGGTGAGTTGGGCTTCCCCACCTCCAGTGAGGCCGATGGCGGCGTCGCGCCGGCGAGCCGGATCAGCACGTTCGCGGCTCCGGACAAGCCGGTCATCTTCTGGACCCCCGACCACGGCGCGGTCGTGGTGCGCGGCGCGATGAACGCAGCGTGGGGCAAGCTCGGTGGCGCGACCGGCGCACTCGGAGCGCCGATCGCGGACCAGACCGTCAGCGGTGACACCTTCACGCAGAAGTTCAGCGGCGGCGAGATCTCGTGGAACAAGGCGAACAACACGTTCACCACCAAGCCGCCGGATCTGGCGTCGTCGCTGTCCGGTCTGGAAGTGCCGAACTCGCCGACTGGCTCGACGCCGATAACGAACGCCGACAACGGGTTCACGTGGCACTGGTGGTGGCTGTTGGTCATCATCCCGGTCCTGCTCCTGCTGGCAGTGCTGCTGTTGGGTGCACTACGGTCGCGCCGGCGTGGCGCCGCCGACCACCTCGAGGCGACCGAGGACGCCGATGCCGAAGTGGATGCCGCGACAGGCTACGACGCCCTCCCCACGGATCATGAGATCCCCGCGCCGGTCGGTAGGTGGGCGGGCAGAGCCGAAGCCGCCGGCGGGTTTGCCGCGGGTGTTGGGGCCGGCGGAGAACATGGCATGGGTGTGCTGGGCAGCACCGACGAGGACTTCGAGCTCGAGAATTCTGACGCGGTAGATACCGCCCCCACCCGCGTGCAGTCTGATGCCGAGGCCTACCGAGGGCGGCATTCGGTGTTGGATCTCGAGGCGCCGCGGGCAGCCTGGGCATCGGTCGATGACGACAACCTGCACCCACCCGACGATGACGTCAGCCGCTACCGGCCCGCGCCGGCCGCAGTGGACAGCGTCGAAGAACGTGTCGAAGCGGCTGCCGATGAGGATGTGCCAGCCGGTCACCCGGCTATCCATCTTCCGCTGGAGGATCCTTATGCGGTACCGCCGGGATACCCCATCAAGGCGAACCTCCACACGGGCCTGTACTACACCCCGGACTGCGCCCTATACGACGACACAGTTGCCGAAATCTGGTTCGCCAGTGAAGAGCTCGCCCAAGCTGGCGGTTTGATCAAGGCCGAGTAGCCGGCGCCGGCTCAGATCTTGCGGATGACCGTGACGACTTTGCCCAACACGGCGGCCTCGTTACCGGGGATCGGATCGAACGCCGGGTTGTGTGGCATCAGCCAGACCTGTCCGCCGGTGCGCTTGAACGTCTTGACGGTGGCTTCGCCATCGATCATCGCTGCGACGATATCTCCGTTGTCGGCCACGTTCTGCTGACGCACGACCACCCAGTCGCCATCGCAGATGGCCGCGTCGACCATCGACTCGCCGACGACCTTGAGCAGGAACAGGGATCCTTCGCCGACCAGCTCGCGCGGCAGTGGAAAGACGTCTTCGACCGCCTCCTCGGCGAGGATCGGCCCCCCGGCCGCGATGCGTCCCAGGACGGGCACATAAGTGGGTTCCGGCAGGGCGTCCGAGCCCGCGACGTCGGTCACGACCGGCGGCGGCACATCCTCTGATCCGCGGACGTCGACGGCCCGGGGACGGTTCGGGTCGCGGCGCAGGTAGCCCTTGCGCTCCAGGGTGCGCAGTTGATGCGCCACCGACGACGTGGAGGTGAGGCCGACCGCGTCGCCGATCTCGCGGATGCTGGGTGGGTAACCGCGGCTGGTGACAGAAGCGCGGATGACATCGAGGATGGTTCGTTGCCGCTCGGTCAGCCCGGAAGCGGGTGCTCCGCCGCGGCGGCCTGCGCCGGAGTCCGATCTGTCACTGCTGTCGCTCATGGCGCCGAATGTAGTCGGGATGCGCCCGATAATCAAACATGTGTTCGAGGCGTGTCGCCATGACGGAACGATGACGGCGGTGTGACGAGACTTGTCGGTGGTCTGCTCTATCGTTCCGCGACACATCGATCATACGTTCGGGTATCGAACACATGATCGACTATAGTTCGAACACAGGAGCGAACAGATGCGCTGGCGGAAGGAGCGAAACATGACACTCATCGCGGCTCGGCAGGTGCCGGCGAGGCAACCGGTTGGGTTGCGCCGCCCGGTCGCCGTCAACCATCGTGTGCGTGACGGGCGGCGCCCAGGGCCCGTGCGACCGGCCGGTACACCGCTGCGCTATCGCGGCACCGGAGTAGTGGTTTCCCAGGCCGTGCACCGCAGGCGGCCCGTCAGCAGCGCCGTCACGGTTGCGCTCGCGGGCGTGGCGGCACTGATCACCATCTGGCTCGGCGCCATCGCGCAGCTCGGTGGCGTCGGTGGTTCATCAACACCGGTTCCCGGCCAGTTGGCGGTGGTTCAGGTTCAGCCGGGGGAGACCCTGCAGCATCTTGCGGCCAGGGTGGCTCCCGATGCGCCGATCGGCCAGGTCGTCGAGCGAATTCGCGAACTCAACGAACTCGATTCCGCGGCGCTGGACGCGGGCCAGACTCTGATCGCGCCGGTCAGCTGACGGCCCCGCCGTGCAGAGCGAAACTGCATGTCGCACAAGCCTGGTCAGGGTTTGTCCGGCCCGATGGGCGCCGAAGGTGTGGGCGTTGGCCCACCACGGGACTGCGCAGGTAGTCTCGGAGTCGTCCCAGCTGACGGGTTCTCGGCAAGGCGAAGGAGCGGTCATGCACTGTCCGTTTTGCCGCCATCCCGATTCCCGGGTGGTCGATTCGCGCGAGACCGACGAAGGCCAGGCCATTCGGCGCCGCAGGTCATGTCCGGAGTGCGGGCGCCGATTCACCACGGTGGAGACCGCGGTGCTGGCCGTGGTCAAGCGAAGCGGGGTCACGGAGCCCTTCAGCCGGGAAAAGGTCATCAGCGGTGTGCGACGGGCCTGCCAGGGCCGGCAGGTCGACGATGACGCGCTGAATCTGCTGGCACAGCAGGTGGAAGACACCGTGCGCGCCGCCGGATCACCCGAGGTTCCGAGCCAGGAGGTCGGTCTGGCGATCCTGGGGCCGCTGCGCGAACTTGACGAGGTGGCTTACCTGCGGTTCGCGTCGGTGTACCGGTCGTTCACGTCTGCCGATGATTTCGAGCGCGAGATCGAGGCGCTGCGCGCGCACCGCAAGGTGATCGCTTCGAGTTGACGGCTGGTCGGCCGTGGCTCAGTTGATTTGCCGCACGCCGTCGTTGACCACCCGGCCGGCGACGCGGACCCAGCCCTCAGGACTCCACTTCGTCTCGATAACCGAGCCTTTACCCTGATTGATGGTCAGGTCCCGGCTCAGGTAGTCGGTGATGCGGACCGCGGCGGCGCCGGTGGCCTCGTCTTCGGGCACTCCCAGGCCGGCGGCGAACATCCGGGACCGCAACGATCCGCTCGACCGGTCGATCCAGGCCCACAGGTAATGCTGGATGTCGTCGCCGAAATCGGCCGGATCGGCGGCGGCGAGGTCATCGAGCGAGTCAAGGTCATAGATTGCGAACTCCGGCGCCCACTCCGAGCGGGCGCTGATGGCGGTGAGATCGCCGTCGTAGCTGACCTGCACGATGCCCGCCGGTACCCGCAGCGTGTGGACGGGCATGCCGTTCTCCCGCAGCCACCACGACGCTCCGACAGTCGGATGGCCCGCGAATGGAAGTTCGGTGACCGGGGTGAAGATCCGGGCGCGCGCCGTCGTCGATCCCGCATCGGGCAGGTCAATGAATATTGTTTCGCTGTAACCTAATTGGGTGGCAATGCGTTGCCGATCCCCGGGATGGACCGTGCCGGCGTCGATCACGGCGAGCGAATTTCCGAAGTTCCCGTCCGGGTCGGTGAAAACGCGTAACACGGTCACGTCGGTACTCATGGACCGACTCTACGACTTCGGATTCGCGGGATATCAGGTGGCGCTGCGTTCGTCGGATCCCATGGCGTCCAGCACCGCGACGCGGGTCTGGACGGACCCGGAGATCGTGCCTTCACTGATACCGGTGCGGAGCAGATCACGAAGCGCCGACGGGTCGTGTTCGGCCGGTTCGGTCGAGTCGATGAAGCACTCGACCGCGTCGACGAAGCGGTCCGGTTGGTCGTGGAAGGCGAAGTGCCCGGATCGGTCGAAGATCTCCAAGCGGGAACCGGGCATGGCGGCGTGGGCGAGCTTGGCGTGGCTGACCGGGATGACTGCGTCCTGGTCACCCCAAATAAGCTGTACCGGAACAGATTCCGTCAAGTAACATCGATCCAGCATGGTCACTACCTGGCCACGCCAGTCGACCACCGCCCGCAGTGTGCGGGTGAACGCGGCCGAGGCGGTGGGCTCGGGGAGGTCCGCGAGTATCCGCAGCACGTCGGGCAGATCGCGTGCCAGGCCGGTGGATCCGAACGCAGCGCCCACCGCTCGCCCGACGGTCTGCAGGATGGGCAACACCATGGGCAGGCGCAGCAAAGCCAGCGCCTCACCGCCCATCGGCAGCGACGCCAGCCGCAACGCGATGTTCACATCCTTGGTGACACCCCCGGCACCGACCAGAATCAGCCGGTCAACCAACTGCGGAAACTGGTAGGCGAACTGCATCGCCACTCCACCGCCCAGTGAATGCCCGATCACGGTGACTCGCTCGATGTCGAGCACACCCAGTAGGTCGCGCATGCCGTTGGCGTAGGCCGCAATGGAGTAGTCGGCGCGCGGCTTGTCCGACTGACCGTGACCCAGCAGATCGGGAGCGATCACGGTGAACCGCTGCGCGAGCTTGGCCTGGACGGTCTCCCACGTCGTGGAGTTGTCGCCGATGCCGTGAATCAGCAGGATCGCCGGCCCAGAGCCGGCGATCCGGAAGGCCCGCCGATAGCCATGGATGGTGCGAAACTGCAGGGAAGGCGTTACGTCCCGCACCGAGCGGAGGCTGGGCTTTCGCTGCGTCACGTTCGCTCCAACCTCGTCGTCGGGCCGGTTCAGGGCTGTCAGGTCGTGTCGTCGCCGTCAGTCAAGCCGTCTTTGAACCTCTCGTCTGCCTGCTGAGCGAGGAATCGCTCGAATTCCGCGCCCAACTCGTCGCCACTGGGCAGATCCTCGTCACGCGCCAACAGCGACCGGTTCTCCTGAGCGGCAACGAATGCATCGTACTGGCGCTCCAACGCGGTCACCACTTGAGCAACCTCGGCGCTCGCTTCCACCTGCTCATCGATCTTCGACCTGATATCGGCGGCAGATTCGGTGAGCGCTGTCAACGGGATCTGCAGCGACCCGGTCTTGGCGACCTGATCGAGCAGCGCTTCCGCCGCGGCCGGGTAATCGGTCTGCGCCAGGTAGTGCGGTACGTGCACCGTGAAGCCGACGACCTCATGGCCGTGCTGGGCCATGCGGTACTCGAGCAGGTTGGACGCGCTGGCGGGCACCTGGACCTCGCCCACCCAGGGTTGATGATCGGCGATCAGCTCACGGTTGTTCGCATGAGCGGTCAGGGTGACCGGGCGGGTGTGCGGGACCGCCATCGGGATAGTGCCCAGGCCGATGGTCTGCCGCACTCCGAGACGCTCGGCAAGCAGCCGCACCGCGGTGATGAATCGCTCCCACTTCAAGTCGGGTTCCATGCCGGCCAGCAGCAGAAACGGCGTTCCCACGCTGTCATGCAGCGCGTAGAGGCCCAGCTCCGGATCCTCGTAATGGGTGAAATGGTCGGTTTTGAACGTCATCGCCGGGCGCCGCGACCGGTAATCCAGCAGTTCGTCGATCGCGAACGACGCCACCAGCTCGGTGTCCAGCGCGTCCCTCAGGTGCTGGGCGGCCAGATGGATCGCGTGACCGGCATCGGAGAAACCTTCGAGGGCATGGATCAACACCGGTCCGCGGCCGTCCACGGACGACAGCTGCGGCGCCGGGAACTCCAGCTCGTACATCCCGGTCTGCTCTGGCTGGTAGTGCTGCTCGTGGTCATCGGCCACTTGGGTTCGCCTCCTCGCCGTGTGACAACTAGTGTCCCTCAATTCCGCGTGGGCGCGACGGCTGCCCCGCCGTATCTTGGAACGTAGCCGTACCGGACCCGCATTCCACCGGGGTACCCGCTTTCGCTGAGCGATGAATTCGCCCGAGCGCTCTGTCAGAGCGCTAGGTGCGGAACTGGCTCAGTGCGCGCAGCTTGTTCATCACGTCCAGCGCCGCCACCTTGAAGGCCTCGGAGAAGGTCGGATAGTTGAAGACGGCGTCCACCAGGTATTCGATGGTGCCGCCGCAGCCCATCACGGCCTGACCGATGTGCACCAATTCGGTGGCGTTGGTGCCGAAGATGTGCACACCGAGCAACTTGAGGTCCTCGGTGGACACCAGCAGCTTGAGCATGCCGTAGGAGTCGCCGGCGATCTGGCCGCGGGCCAGTTCCCGGTACCGGGACACCCCGACCTCGTAGGGGACGGAGTCCCGGGTGAGATCCACCTCGGTGGCACCGACGTAGGAGACCTCTGGAATCGAGTAGATGCCGATCGGCTGTAGTACGGTCATGCCCTTCGTCGGTTCGCCGAAGGCGTGGTAGGCGGCCAGCCGGCCCTGTTCCATCGATGTGGCGGCCAGTGCGGGGAAGCCGATCACGTCGCCGACGGCGTAGATATGGTCGACCTTGGTCTGGAATTCGTCGTCGACGAAGATCCGGCCGCGGTTGTCGGCCTCCAGGCCGGCGTTCTGCAGGTCCAGGTGATCGGTCTGGCCCTGCCGGCCGGCGGAGTACATCACCGTCTCTGCGGGGATCTGCTTGCCGCTGGCCAGGGTGGTGACTGTGCCGGCCGCGCCGACGTCGACGGCGGTCACCTCCTCGCCGAACCGGAAGGTGACCGCCAGGTCGCGCAGGTGGAACCGCAGTGCCTCGACGATCTCGGGGTCGCAGAAGTCCAGCATCGAGTCGCGTTTCTCGACGACGGTGACCTTGGTGCCCAGTGCGGCGAACATCGAGGCGTATTCGATGCCGATGACACCGGCGCCGACCACCACCATCGACGCCGGGATGGACTTCAGGTCGAGGATGCCGTCGGAATCCAGCACCCGGTGTTCGTCGAACTCGACGCCGGTCGGCCGCGCCGGCTTGGTGCCGGTGGCGATGACGATGTATTCACCCTTGAGGGTGGTGTTCTCGCCGCGGGACGGATCCTCGACGACCACCGTGTGCGCGTCGACGAACCGGCCATGACCGATGATCAGTTGGATGCCGTTGCGCATCAGCTGCGAGCGCACCACGTCGTCTTCCTTGCCGATGACGTGCTGGGTGCGGGCCAGCAGGTCGGCGGGCGTGATCTTCTCCTTGACGCGGTAGCTGGCGCCGTAGAGTTCGCGCTGGCTCATCCCGGTGAGATACACCACCGCCTCGCGCAGCGTCTTGGACGGGATCGTGCCGGTGTTGACGCAGACACCGCCGAGCATTCGGCCGCGTTCGACGACCGCGACCGTCTTGCCGAGCTTTGCCGCGGCGATGGCAGCCTTCTGCCCGCCTGGGCCTGAACCAATGACGACGAGGTCGTACTCCAGCATCGAACTCATGAAATAGAGGTCTACGCCGGTTCGGGGAATCTCGCATGCCGAAGGCGTCAATACGACATGAACAATGCGGCGGGGGCCCCTAACGCCTGCCCACAGTCATGACTTCATCCACAGCGCAAGCACCACGGCAGCGTGTGTGGTGACGCGCTGACGGTGCCGATTGCCAGCGTCACGGACATGACGAAACACCGGCCCGACTTCGAACTGAACCGTCCCGGCGCCCTGATCGCGGCATTGCCCGCGGTGCTGGGCTTTGTGCCGGAGAAATCCCTCGTGCTGGTCTCGGTCCACCGGGGCGAGATGGGATCAGTGCTGCGCGTGGACCTGTCCCCGGAACTCATCGACGGTGTCGCCCATCTCGCCGAGGTCGCCGCCGCGGCCCATCCGGGGGCGGTGATTGCGGTGATCGTGGACGCCGACGGGGCGAGATGCCCGATGTGCAACGAGGATTACCGGGAGCTGTGCGCCGCGCTCACCGACGCGCTGGCGCGCGAGGACGTGGTGCTGTCGGCCGCGCACGTGGTCGATCAGGTGGGCAGTGGCGGGCGTTGGCACTGCGTCGACGGCTGCGGCGCCCGGGGCGCGGTCGACGATCCGTCAGCGTCGCCACTGGCGGTCGCAGCGGTGCTCGACGGACGCCGGCTCTACGCCCGGCGCGCCGACCTGCAGGCGGTCATCGCGCCCGACGATCCGGCGCGTACCGCGGAGCTGGCCGAGGTGATCCGCCGGCACGCGACATCCGGTGACACGGCCCGGCGCGACGATCCTGACGGCTGCGGGCGCCGCGATGTCGAGGACGCGATAGCGGCCGCGGCCCGGGTCGCCGACGGGCACGAACTGTCCGATGCCGAACTGGCCGCTCTGGCCTGCGCGCTGACCGATATCCAGGTCCGCGACACGCTGTACGCACTTGCGGTCGGCGAGAACGCCGGGGATGCCGAGTCGTTGTGGGCGGTGCTGTCGCGTGCCCTTCCCGAGCCGTGGCGCGTTGAGGCGCTCACGCTGCTGGCGTTCAGCGCCTACGCCCGCGGCGACGGACCGCTGGCCGGGGTGTCGCTGGAGGCCGCGCTGCGCTGCGATTCCACGCATCGCATGGCGGGCATGCTGGACACCGCGCTGCAATCGGGCATGCGCCCCGAACAGATCCGCGAACTCGCGGTCACCGGTTACCGACTGGCGGAGCGGCTCGGAGTACGTCTGCCGCCACGGCAGGCGTTCGGTCAGCGGGCAGTGTGACCGCTGCTAGACCTTCTCAACCCTGACCGTATGCGCCATCTCGTGGGGCAGGTCGACGTTGGCGTGACCTGGGATGACGATGGTCACAACCCCGGACCGGCTGGTTTCGACGGTCACGCGTGCATTGGGCACGACGCCGGCATCCTTCAGACGCGAGATCAGACCGACGTCGCCCTGAACATGCTCGGTCAGCTGCCGAACGACGACCGCCACTGGAGAGCCGGGCGGCAGTTCGGTAAGGCGGACCAGGTTCCCGCTGTCGGCGTCGACCGTCGGACAGACGCCGAGCTCGGACAGTCCAGGGATGGGGTTGCCGAACGGGGACACCGTCGGATTGTCGAGAACGGCCACGAGGCGGCGTTCGACATCCTCGCTCATCACGTGCTCCCACCGACAGGCTTCGGCGTGGACTTCTTCCCACGGCAGACCGATGATGTCGACGAGCAGCCGCTCGGCGAGCCGATGCTTACGCATCACGGCGACCGCCAGCGCACGGCCCTTGTCGGTGAGCTCCAGATGCCGGTCACCGGCCACATGCAGAAGGCCGTCACGTTCCATACGTGAGACCGTCTGGCTGACGGTGGGACCGCTCTGCTCGAGCCGCTCGGCAATGCGTGCGCGTAACGGGACCACACCCTCTTCCTCGAGGTCGTAGATCGTCCGCAGATACATCTCGGTGGTATCTACAAGGTCGTTCATGCGCACCCTCCGTCACCGCCGAGTCTACTTGCCTAGCTGCGTGAACGGTCTTACAACATCGCCCTAGACAGCGGTACGCCCGCCGGGAGCTCCGGCGGGCATACCGTGTTCGGTGTCAGCTGGCGTAGGAACGTAGCCGGTCGGCGCGGTCGCCGTTGCGGAGCTTGGCCATCACTTCGCGTTCGATCTGGCGCACCCGCTCGCGGGACAGCCCGAACAGCTTGCCGATCTGGTCGAGTGTGCGCGGCTGCCCGTCGTCGAGGCCGAAGCGCAACCTGATCACCTGGTGCTCGCGTTCATCAAGGGTGGCCAGCACACTGCGGATGTCGGTGTGCAGCAACTCGGTGATGACGGCGTTCTCGGCTGACATCGCCTCGGCGTCCTCGATGAAGTCACCGAGCGGGGCCTCTTCGTCGCTGCCGACCGGCATGTCGAGGCTCACCGGGTCGCGGCTGTGCTCCAGCAGATCATTGATTTTCTCGACCGGGATGCCAGACTCCTCGGCGAGTTCCTCGTCGGTGGCCTCACGACCGAGGTTCTGGTGCATCTCACGCTTGATCCGGGCGAGCTTGTTGACCTGCTCGACCAGGTGCACGGGCAACCGGATCGTGCGGCTCTGATCAGCCATACCGCGGGTGATGGCCTGACGGATCCACCAGGTCGCGTACGTCGAGAACTTGAATCCCTTGGTGTAGTCGAACTTTTCCATCGCGCGGATCAGGCCCAGGTTGCCCTCCTGGATCAGATCCAGCAGCGGCATCCCTCGACCCGTGTAGCGCTTGGCGAGCGACACCACCAGGCGCAGGTTGGCCTCGAGTAGGTGACGGCGGGCCGCTTGCCCGTCGCGAGCGACGATCGCCAGATCGCGTTTGCGGTTCTCGCCGAGGCGTTTGCGGGTGTCGAGCAGGTGCTGGGCATAAAGCCCGGCCTCGATGCGCTTGGCAAGCTCCACCTCGTCGGCGGCGTTGAGCAGGGCCGTTTTTCCGATGCCGTTCAAGTACACGCGCACGAGGTCGGCGGCTGGGCTCTGGGCGTCCAGATCGTGGTCAACCCGGCTTGTGGTGGCAGTTGCCATGACGGCCTCCTGATCGGCTTGAACTGTCGAATGGTCCAACGCCCAACTGCTGCCAAGAGTTCCCACGCAAAGGTCAGTTCACACCGTTTGAACTGCGTAAATGCGGCGACGACCTGAGAATGTCCTGAGAAGTGGGGCTAGCGGATCCTCATTCGGAACGATCGTCGGCCGGACTTGAGGAATCCGGTTGCGGGGTCGTCACGGGCCGGCGTTCCAGTGCTGGGCGCTCAGCAGTCGGGAAGAGCGGGATGCGGCGCCGCGAATCGTCGAATCGCCGCGGCTCCTCGGCGCGAAGGGGCGGCCGGTCGTTGGCGATCAGCACAGCTATCCAGGGCAGCGGCACCGACGCGGCGACGATGAGCAACGAGATCAAACCGTTCTGCCACACGCTGTACGCCACCGCGGCCAGGATGAGCGCGGGGATGCGAAACGCCATCAGTGTGAGGTACTTGCGCACGCGCTCACGGTGTTGCACCTCGTACGCGGGTGCAGCACCCGTGATCAGCACCGGTCGACCGTCGTCATCGAAACCCAGCTCTGAGCCGTGTTTCATACCTCCACTGTTGCACAACGCGCGACGGACGGCCGGATCAGTTTTCTACGGCGGTGTTACCGGGCACAATATGGCTATGCAGACCCAGACGATCGAGCGCACCGAGACCGACGAACGCGTAGACGACGGAACCGACAGCGACACCCCGAAGTACTTCCATTTCGTCAAGAAGGACAAGATCGCCGAGAGTGCCGTGATGGGAACGCACGTCGTGGCGCTGTGCGGAGAGGTGTTTCCGGTGACGCGGTCGGCCAA
>CAZDYH010000005.1:3304-37129 GCA_964509355.1 uncultured Mycobacterium sp. | reverse complement strand
TTAGAGAGGCGGGCGTGTGTGTTCGCGCCTGAAGGCCTCGACGGTGGTCGGCAAGGTCATGAAGATGCGGTCCTCGCCGATCTTGTCCACCAGACCTATGGCCTCGAGTGACACCCGCAGGTCCTGCTTCACCCTGGCCATGCCGAAGTCTATTCCGCGCCTTTCCAAATCAGCGCGAAGCTGGTCGAGGGCATCCAGTGCGGTGAGGTCGACCTCCACGTTCGCCTCCGCGTTGAGCACAAACCACTCGACAGGGACCGGGTTTGCGTCCACGGCCGCCAGAGCGCGACTACGGAAGTCTTCGGCGTTGGCGAAGCACAGGGGCGCGTCGTAGCGGTACATGACCAGACCGGGCACGGGATTCGCCTCCGGATAGTCGTCGACGTCATGCATCCCGGCCAAGCCCGGGACGAATCCGAGAACGGCATCGTGCGGCCGTGCAACGCGGCGCAGCAGGTCGAGAATGGACAGCGCGACCGCGACGAGGACACCGTAGAGCACGCCGAGACCCACCACCGCGGCGGCGGTGGCCAGCGCCAGGATCGCCTCGCTGCGCCGAAAGTGGGCCAGCCGCCGAAACTCCGACACATCGATCAAGCGCAGCGCGGCATACACCACCAGAGCCCCCAGTGCCGCGGTCGGAAAATGCGCCAGCACCCCCCGCGCGGTGAGAATGACGGCCAGCAAGCACACCAACGAGACCAACGAGAACAACTGGGTGCGGCTACCGACCGCATTACCGATGGCGGTGCGACTTCCACTGGAACTCATTGGAAAGCCGCGCATCAGCCCGCCGCCGAGGTTGCAGAGCCCGAGGGCACGGAGTTCGGCGTTGGCGTCCACGTCCTGGCCCTGGCGCGCGCCGAACGCCCGGGCGGTCAGCACGTTGTCGGAGAATCCCACGATGGCGATGCCCAAGGCCGGGATCACCAAGGCCACCAGCTCAGCCGCGGGGATACCGGTCACACCGGGTATCGGCAGACCGGACGGGATCATGCCGACGACGGCGATACCCCTGTCATCCAACGAGAACGCGGTTACGACGACCGTCGCCGCCAGCATCGCGATGAGCGGGCCCGGGGCGCGCGGCGCCAACCACGCCTGGATGAGAAGCAGGCCGAGGACCACAAGTGCCAGGATGATCGTCGGCCAATGCAGCTGATCCAGTCCCGCCGCGAAAGACCTCATCTGGTTTACGAATTGGTCGCCCTCGATCGGTACTCCGGTAACCTTACCCAGCTGGCTGACGGTCATCATGACCGCGACGCCGGCCATGTAGCCGATCAGCACCGGCCGCGACAGCAGATCAGCCAGGAATCCCAACCTGGCAGTGGCGCCGACAAGACAGAGTGCGCCGACAAGCAGCGCCAGGGCCGCCGCCAGTGCCGCATAGTGACGCGGGTCGCCGGCGGCCATCGGTGCCAGCACCACCGCCGTCATCAGCGCGGTCGTCGACTCGGGTCCGACCGACAGCTGCCGCGAGGTGCCCACCGCGGCGTAGATTGCGAGCGGCGCTATCGCGGCCCACAGGCCGGCGACCGGCGACAGACCCGCCAGGGTTGCGTAGGCCATGACCTGAGGGACCAGGTAGGCGGCCACGGTCACACCGGCCAGCAGATCACCGCGCAGCCAGGCCCGTTGGTAGCCACGGAACTGCGCCAGTCCGGGTAGGAATTCGGACCCCTTCGATTCAAACCACGTCACAGTGGAACCATCCGTCATGACCGGCCTGTATGTCCATCCCACCGTCAGATATCTGCGCCGGAGCGGCCCCGATGGTGTGTAGTCGACACGTGATCCCGCTGACCTGGAAACCCGTTGACGCCCGGCCCGGAAGCGATATCGTCGTCGCGCCCGATGAACGGTTGAGCTGGCCGAGGACTCTCGGAATCGGCGCGCAGCACGTCGTCGCCATGTTCGGGGCCACCTTCCTGGTCCCGGTGCTGACCGGTTTCCCGCCGGCCACCACGCTGCTGTTCTCCGGTCTCGGCACGCTGATTTTCCTCGTCATCACCGGTAACCGGCTACCCAGCTATCTGGGCTCCAGCTTCTCGGTGATCGCGCCGGTCACCGCGGCCGTCGCCTCGCAGGGCACCGGCAGTGCGCTCGGCGGGCTGGTGGCGGTCGGTGCCGTGCTCATCGCGATCGGCGTGACGGTGCACCTCGTGGGCACGCACTGGATCGACCTGACTCTGCCGCCGGTGGTCACCGGGGCGATCGTGGCGCTCATCGGTTTCAACCTCGCCCCGGCGGCGAAGACCAACTTCGAGAAGGGGCCGGTAGTCGGACTCGCCACGCTGTTGCTGCTGGTGGCCGCGCTGGCGTTCTTCCGGGGCATCCTCGGCCGGCTGGCGATCTTCCTCGCGGTGGTCGCCGGCTATCTGCTGGCCCTGGCGCTCGGCGAGGTCGATACGTCGATGATCGCGGCCGCCGGCTGGGTGGGCCTGCCGAAGTTCCAGACACCGACCTTCACGCTTGCGGTGCTGCCGATGTTCCTGCCCGCGGTGATCGCGCTGGTCGCCGAGAACATCGGTCACGTCAAGTCGGTCGGCCAGATGACCGGTGTCGACACCGACCCGCTGACCGGCCGCGCGCTGGCCGCTGACGGCCTGGCGACCTGTCTGGCCGGCTTCGGCGGCGGCTCGGCCACCACCACCTATGCCGAGAACATCGGGGTGATGGCGGCCACCCGGGTCTACTCGACGGCGGCCTACTGGATCGCCGGCGCGGTGGCGATCGCACTGTCGCTGTGCCCGAAGGTCGGCGCGACGATCTCGGCGGTCCCGGCCGGCGTGCTCGGCGGTGCCACCGTCGTGCTGTACGGCCTGGTCGGTGTGCTCGGCGTGCGCATCTGGCTGACCAACCACGTCGACTTCTCGCTGCCCGTCAACCAGATGACCGCGGCCATCGCACTGATCATCGGCATCGCCGACTTCACTTGGCGGATCGGCGATCTCACGTTCACCGGTATCGCGCTCGGCTCGATCGCCGCGCTGGTGATCTACCACGGCATGCGGGCCCTTGGTGCGGTACGGGGAATGGCGGCATCGGTTCATCGACCGCCGACAGCAGCCAATGGATCTGCCGGTCAGCATACTGTCCGTCGGCCGTGACACCAGTGGCAGACTGACAGAGGCTGCCGCTATCTCAACCGCCGAGGATATCGAGCTGCCGATCATCACGGGAAGCCCCCGAAGCGCCGGTTGTCCCCGGGTCTAGGGTCGCAACTGCGCCCGGTGACGCTGGGCGAGCCGCGGAACCCCGTTGACGCCCTCGATCGACTGCGCGTAGCTGCCTACCGCGGATGCGACGCCTGCGCCCATGATGGCGAGCGCGGCCCTGTCGACGTTGTCGATGGTGTCGCGGGCGCTGTGGTAGTTCGGGTCGAAGGTGACACCGGGCTTGCCGCCCCACAGCCGGGCCTGCACGTTGGTCTTCTCTTGGATGGAGCCGGTCGTCATACCGCCGATCGGCACACCCGCGATCAGAAACGGGCTGTCGTCGGTCCTGGCGCCCAGCGGCGTGTCGGCGGGACGCTTCCCGGCCAGGTTCAGATAGCCGGCCAGGGTCCGCTCGATGCCTGCTGACCCGATGGGAACCTCGTCGGGCGCAACGTCCGGGCTGGGCGGGCCGGACTGATCGCCGTCGTAGGTGAAGAACCCGGCGTTCGGTGAGCCGAGCATGTCGAAGTTCAGGTACAGCGCAATGTCGTTGAGCTGATCGCGATCCAGGCCGAACACATAGTCGATCGAGCCGTTGCGGCCTTCCTCCTCGGCACCCCAGAACGCAAACCGCACCGCGTTCTTCGCCGCCGGCGACGACCCCAGCTGCTGCGCGGTCTCCAGCACGGCCGCCACCCCGCTGCCGTTGTCGTTGATGCCTGGGCCGGCCAGCACGCTGTCCAGATGTGCGCCGACCACCACGACATTGTGGGTGTCGCCGGTTTTTGTTTGCGCCAACACATTCCGTGACGTCAGCTTGACGGTCTTGGTGTCCAGTGTGAGCCGGACGGGCGCGGTGGCGCGCCGCAGCGCGGCATCGCCCTCGCTGCCGATGATCCCGACCGGCACAGTCAGCTGGTCGTAGTAGCCGCTGTTGAACAACCCCGGCGGACTGCCGTTTCGGCCCGGCACGCTGACCACCAGCAGCGCCGCGGCGCCCTTGGCGACGGCGGCGTTCTGCTTGTCGACGACCGAACAGCCGGTGTCGTCGACGACGGCGATCGCCCGCTTGGCTGCCGGGGCGGCGTAGTCGGTGACGGCACACCCGGCCGGTTTGGCCGGCCGCACGACGGGCCCGGTCAGCCCGCCGGCCGGGGTCTGCACCAGCAGGGAGGCCTGGTCGACCGGGAAGTTGCGGCCCGCGACCGACAGCGCCGGGTTGCCCTCCGCGACCGTGTCAAGCCGGTCGAACGCGGGGGTCTGCACATCGAATCCCTTGTCGCGCAGCACCTGTGCGACGTAGTCGACACTGGCGTCGAAGCCGGGACTGCCCTCGGCCCGGTTTCCCTTGTTGGCGTTGGCGATGTCCTGCAGCTTCTTCAGATGCACGAACATCCCGTCGGCGGTCACCTTGGCGGCCAGTTCGTCGGCCAGGCTCTGCGGCGCAGCCGGCGGCGGCGGCGACGACGGCGAGCACGCCACGAGGACGCTGACCGCCAACAGCAGTGCCGTGGCCGCTGCCCTCACGATTCGGTGACCACGTGGCGGGTGCGGTCGTCGCGAACCGGAACGCCGTTGCGGCCGCCGAGATCCTGCGCATAGCTGCCGACCACATAGGCGACACCGCCACCGTGGATGCCCAGCGCGGTGCGGTCGACCTGATCGAGGGTGTCGGTCTTCTGGTGATAGTTCGGGTCGAACGGTTCATCGGCGGTCCCGCCCCACAGCTGCGCCTGCTCGGCCGATTTCTCGTCCTCGGCGCCCGAGAAGAGTCCACCGGACGGGATCCCGGCCAGCGTGAATCCGTCGTAGTCGGACCGGCCGTCGAACGAGGTGTCCTCGGCGGTCTTACCCGCGGCCTTGAGGTAGGCGACCAGCGAGCGCTCGATGCCCGCCGAACCTTCCGGGACGCGCGGTGTGCCCTTCTCGGCGTCGGGCGGCGCCGACTGGTTGCCGTCATAGGTGAAGTAGCCGGGGTTTGGCGATCCCAGCATGTCGAAGTTCAGGTACAGCGCGATGTCCTTGAGCGCGTCGACGTTCAGCGACTCGACGTATTTTCGGGACCCGGCCAGCCCAACCTCCTCGGCTCCCCAGAAGCCGAACCGGACCGCGTTGTGCACCGCGGGTGAGCTGCCCATCTGTAGCGCCGTCTCCAGCACCGCCGCCACCCCGGAGCCGTTGTCGTTGATCCCGGGCCCGGCCGGGACGCTGTCGAGGTGCCCGCCGACCAGCACCACGTCACTGGTTGAACCCGTCTTGGTCTGGGCGATGATGTTGCGCGCATTGATCGTCTGGACACTGGCGTTGAGCTTGAGGGTGGCGGGACCCGGCTGGGCCCGCAGCCGGGCGCCGTCGGCCTTGGTCACGCTCACCACCGGGATCTTGACGTCGGTGTCCTCGCCGAGGGTCCCGCCCATCTCCTTCTCGTCGACGTTGTCGGCGACGATCATTGCCACCGCGCCGCGTCCGGCGGCGGCGGCCTCCTTGTCGGCGAACTGGCAGCTGCCGCGGTCCACCAGCACGATCGCACCCCTGACGGGCAGCCCGTCGTAGTCCGACGCGGTGCAGCCCGGGGTGTCCTCGGCGGGCGCGGCGACCAGCGGCCCGCTCACCCCCTGCGGGGCGGTGGCGATGCTGTACTCCAGCGCACGCGCGCCGACGGTCGAGCCACCGACGGTCAGCAATGCCGGGTCGGCCTTGAAGATGCGCGTCTGGAACTCCGGCGTCTGGACATCGAATCCCGTGTCCCGCAACGCATCAACGACATAGTCCACGCTGGCTTCATAGCCGGGGGTGCCGACCGCCCTGGTGCCGTTGTTGGCGTTGGCGATGTCCTGCAGTTTCGACAGGTGCGCCATCATCGCGTCGGTGGTTACCCGCTGCCGTAGCGCGCCGGCAAATTCGGTCGCCGCCGGCGCGGCCGTGATCGGGTGGGATGAAGCGGAAGTCCGGCTGCACCCCCCGAGCGCCAACGCCACGACCAGGGCCGCGGTCAGCAGGACCGGCATTGCCGTTGATCTATGCGCCACCGCGCCCAGGTTAGCCGCTGATCGCCGCCCATGCCGCAGTCAGGCGTCACGCCGGTTCACCACCACGATGGCCGCGGCGAACACCACCGCGACCACCGCCGCGAAGTACGCGAGCCCGCCCCACGGGCCCCAGCGCATCGGGTAGGCCGTGTACAGCCACGGCACGTCGATGAACACGAACGCGTTGGCGAACGGCAGGTACGGCCCCACCGTCGGGCTGACCCCGGGCAGCGTCCCGAGCACCGTTTCGACGACCAACGGCCACAACAGCAGCACCGCGACCGCACCGGCCGCCGCGCGCAGCAGCGCGCCCACACCCACGCCGAGCACCGCCGCCAGCGCCGCGTACAGCGCGACGGCACCGACGGGCCGCCAGGCGGCCGGGTCGGCCAGCGACAACCGCTCACCGACCCGCGGCGTGGCGACAAGCCCGGCGACCACGATCGACAACGCCACCATCACCGCCGCGCAGCCGCCCGCGAACACCGCGGCGACGACGGCCTTGCCGACCAGCACCTGCGTGCGGTTCGGTGTCGCGGTGAAGGTGGTGCGGATCATCGTGCTGCGGTACTCACCGGTCACGGTCATCGACGCCAGGACCATCAGGACGGGCACCCCGAACACCACCGCCCCCAGCGCGGCCTTCTCCGGTGGCATCGCGTCACCGGAGTAGGACGTCGACGCCTGCAGCACCGCCAGGCCCAGACTGAGCACCGCGACGGCCAGCACTGACCACAGCGGCGACTGGGTCGTCGTCAGCTTGATCCGCTCGGCCGCCAAGACCGCGCCCATGCCGGTCATGTGCCCACCTCGCCGGCCCGGTACTCCACCGCGTCGTCGGTCAGCTGCAGATAGGCGTCCTCCAGTGACGCCTGCTGTGCGCTGAGCTCGTGCAGGGTGACGCCGTTGGCAGCGGCCAGTTCGCCGACATCCTCGATGCCCAGCCCATGTACCAGCAAGGTCGAGCCGGTCGCCGCCACGTCGGCACCCCGGCCGGTGAGCAGCTCGTGCAGCCGGTCGGCCCGCGGGCTGCGGACCCGGACGGTCCGCGCCCCGGACCGGCTGACGAAGTCGCTCACCGAGGTCGCGGCGATCAGCCGGCCGCGGCCGATCACTATCAGGCGGTCGGCGGTGTTGGCCATCTCGGCCAGCAGATGGCTGGAGACGAACACCGTGCGTCCCTCGCCGGCCAGGGACCGAATCAGCGTGCGCACCCAGCGGATGCCCTCGGGGTCCAGGCCGTTGACCGGCTCGTCGAAGATCAGCACCGGCGGGTCGCCGAGCAGCGCCGCTGCGATTCCGAGCCGTTGGCTCATCCCCAGCGACAGCGCGCCGGCCTTCTTGCCGGCCACTGCGGTCAGGCCGACCGCCTCGAGTACCTCGTCGACACGTCCGGCCGGGATCCGGTTGCTCGCCGCAATCCAGCGCAGGTGTGCCCGCGCCGACCGGTTCGGGTGCACCTGTCTGGCGTCGAGCACCGCACCCACGGTGCGCAGCGGATCGGCCAGCTCGCGGTAGGACCGGCCGTCGATGGTCGCGGTACCCGAGGTCGGATGGTCCAGGCCCAGGATCATCCGCATCGTGGTGGACTTGCCTGCCCCGTTGGGGCCGAGAAACCCGGTCACCACCCCGGGTTCGATCGTGCAGGTCAGGTCGTCGACGGCCCTGGTCCGACCAAAGTCTTTGGTCAGGCCCGTCAGCTCGATCACGGGCCCAGCCAAGAGTCACCAGATCGCACCGGGCTGGAGGCCTGCGCCCAGAACCGTTTCGGGATCCGGCCGGCATGACGGGCCAGGTATCCGGCGGTGACGGCGGCGGCCATCGCCGCGGCCATGGCGGGCGGGTCGGCGGCCCGGGTGACCGCACTGGCCAGCAGCACCGCATCGCAGCCGAGCTCCATCGCCAGCGCGGCGTCGCTCGCGGTACCGATGCCGGCGTCGAGGACCACCGGAACGCCGGCCTGCTCGACGATCATCTCGATATTGTGCGGGTTGGCGATCCCCAGGCCGGTGCCGATCGGCGAGCCGAGCGGCATCACCGCGGCGCAGCCGATGTCCTCCAGCCGACGGGCCAGCACCGGGTCGTCGTTGGTGTAGGGCAGCACGACGAACCCGTCGTCGACCAATTGTTCTGCGGCACGGACTAATTCGATGGCATCGGGCAGCAGCGTGCGCTCGTCGGCGATGACCTCGAGCTTGATCCAGTCGGTCCGCAGCGCCTCACGGGCCAGCTGCGCGGTCAGCACCGCCTCGGCGGCGCCGCGGCAGCCCGCGGTGTTGGGCAGCGCGGTGATGCCCAGCCGGGTCAGCAGGTCCAGCACGCCGGTACCGCCCTCGGCGTCGACGCGGCGCATCGCCACGGTGGTCAGCTCGGTGCCCGACGCCACCAGCGCCTCCTCCAGGACGGCGAGGTTGGGCGCCCCGCCGGTGCCGAGGATCAGCCGCGAGCCGAAGCTGCGCCCGGCCACGGTGAACGGAGTCTGGATGTCAGCCACCCTGCACCGCCGTCACCACCTCGACCCGGGCGCCGTCGGACAGCGCCGTGTGCCAGCGCGACCGCGGCAGCACCGCCCAATCGACCGCGACCGCGATCCCGCGGTCGGGAAAACCCATGGTCTCCAGCAGCGCGGCGACGGTGATCGCGTCGTCGACCTGGACTTCGGTGTCGTTGACGGTGACTTTCATGGCGCTGCTGCTACGAACGAGTTCAGTTCCGCGAGGATCTGCTCGGCGGTCCACGGCGCCAGCAGGAACCCGGACCGGCCGTGCCCGGTCGCCACCAGCGTGCGCTCGTCAAGCCGGCCGACCAGCGGCATGTTGTCCGGTGTCATCGGCCGCAGCCCGGCGGCGCATTCGGCGAGCTCGTACTCCCCCAGCGCCGGCATCACCGTGCACGCGTCGTCGAGCAGCTCGCGCACCCCCGACACCGCCGGCGCGGTATCGCGGCCGTGCTCGTACTGGGTCGCGCCGACGACCACCCCGTCGGCGCGCGGCACCAGGTACACCTGTCGGCCATGCACCCGGGCCCGGATCACCCGCTGCGGCACCGGCATACAGCCCTTGCGCCACCGCAGCCGCAGCACCTCACCCTTGACCGGGCGCACCGGCAGCCCGGGCCACAGCGCCGGGGCGTCGATGCCATTGGCGATGACCACCGCATCGGCTTCGACGGCACCCAGGTCGTCCACCGGTCCGGCCCACTGCACACCGAGTTGCTCGCAGTGCACCGCCAGGGCGTCCACCAATGCGCGGTTATCGACCGCCAGCTCGGTCACCGCCCGGAAGCCATGCCGAATACCTTGCGCCAGAAGGGGTTCCACTTCACGAGCAGCCGATGTCATGGTCACCGGGTGCCCCTGGGCGTCCAGCCACTGTCCGACGGTGCGCAAGTCGGCGGCATCGGCCCGGTCGACGGCGACGACCAGCGATTCCCGCGCCGTCACCACCTCGGGCGGAAGTCCGGCCAAGAAACCCGCCGGGGAGGTGTCGTGCCACAGCTCGAGCGAGGCCAGGCCCAGCCGCAGCAGGCCTTCCTCGCCCGGCCAGCCTTCGCTGTGCGGGGCCAGCATGCCGCCGGCCACCCAGGACGCCCCCTGCTCGCCGGCGCGGTGCACCCGCACCGACCAGCCCGCTTGCGCGGCCCGGCGCCCCACCGACAGCCCAATGACCCCGCCGCCGATGACGGCGAGTGATCGGCCCGGCACAGCTGGTGGCATCCTCTACTCCCTTCGCCGGCATGACCCGGATCAGGTGTGACGGTAAGGGCCGGTTCGCGTGCCCATTCTCAGCCCCGCTCCCGGGACTCCCGTGTCGGCCCCCCACGCTAGTCGCTACCGTCGCGGTGTGCACGAACCCCACGATCAACTCCTGCTGCGCCTGGATGCGGCCACGCTGTACCTGTGCACCGACGCCCGCCGCGAGCGCGGCGACCTGGCCGAGTTCGCCGACGCCGCGCTGGCCGGTGGCGTGGACATCATCCAACTGCGCGACAAGGGCTCCGCGGGCGAGCAGAGGTTCGGCCCGCTGGAAGCGCGTCACGAACTGGCGGCCCTGGAGATCCTCGCCGATGCGACGCGGCGGCACGGGGCCCTGCTCGCGGTCAACGACCGTGCGGATATCGCCCGCGCCGCCGGCGCCGACGTGCTGCACCTGGGCCAGGACGACCTGCCGCTGGCGGTGGCCCGCGACATCATCGGTCCGGGGCCGCTGATCGGGCGCTCCAGCCACGACGGCGCACAGGCTCGTGCCGCGGCGGCGGAGGCGGTCGACTACTTCTGCGTCGGTCCGTGCTGGCCGACACCCACCAAGCCCGGCCGTCGCGCGCCGGGCCTGGATCTGGTGCGGACCACGGCCGAGTCGTGCACGGACAAACCGTGGTTCGCGATCGGCGGGATCGACGAGCAGCGGCTGCCGCAGGTTCTCGACGCCGGAGCACGGCGGATCGTCGTGGTGCGCGCGATCACCGAGGCCGACGATCCGCGGTCCGCGGCGCGGCGGCTCAGCGCTGTGCTCGCAGCAGCAAGGTGATGCGCCGGCTGAGCTGCGACGGCTGCTCGGAAGCAGCCGCCAGCGTGCACCAGACGAACACGCCGGCCTCGATCTCGACAGTGCGCGGCAGGTGGCGGCGCCGCTCGTCACCGTCGGACAGCGGCACGGTCGCGGTGGCGGTGCGCAGCCGCTGCCAGCTCGCGGCGAACCCGGGGTGCAGCGGCAGGTCGGCAACCGCGTCCTCGCCGACCCAGCGCAGTTCGGAGCTCTCCCGGTTGGGCACGGTGGCCAGCAGCTCCGGCGCGTCGGCGACGACCGTGGTGTAGGTCCAGTGGCTACCGCTGGCGGAGGAGGTCACCACGGTGGCGCGCACCCTGAGCTGATGGCTCGGCAGGCCGGCTTCCTCATGCGCCTCGCGGACCGCGGCCTGCTCGGCGGTCTCGTGGCTGTCGCGCGCACCGCCCGGCAGACCCCAGGTGCCGCCCTGATGACTCCACGGTGCCCGGTGCTGCAGCAGCACGGCCGGCGTGCCGTCCGGGCGAGGCGCCCGCAGCAGCAGGCCGGCGGCACCGTGGCGTCCCCAGTAGTGGACGCCGGTGTCGGACACCACCCATCCGTCGCCGTCGCCGTGCACGCGTTCAGGATAGGTGGGGTTGCGGCAGGATCTGAGTCCGCTCACCATTGTCGATCCAGCCCCATCCGTCACAGAAGCTCTTAGAATTCACTTATAGAATCTGGGCTAGCGCGGAGAGTGAGGTTCGCACACCGGTGACCGTTGAGTTGGCGCACCCGTCGACCGAGCCGCTGCCGTCGCGGTCGCCGATCGAACCGGCCCACCCCCGCTGGTGGTTCGTCTCGACGACGCCGGGTCGCATTCTGGCGATCGGCATCATCCTCGCGACGCTGGGAGTGACCAGCGCGTTCGCGACCTCGACCACGATCGACCACCGCCAGCAGGCACTGACCACCGTGCTCAACCACACCGAGCCGCTGGCATTCGCGGCCGGACAGCTTTACACCAAGCTGTCGGTGGCCGACGCCGCGGCGGCCACCGCGTTCATCGCCGGGGCAGAACCACGCGATGTGCGGCAACGCTACGAACAGGCCATCACCGACGCAGCGGTCGCGCTGACCCGGGCCTCCAGCGGGCTGACAGATGAACCGATGCAGCAACTGCTGGGCCGGATCAACGCTCAACTAGCCGTGTACACCGGGCTGATCGAAACTGCCCGCACCAACAACCGGTCCGGTAACCCGGTCGGATCCTCCTACCTGTCGGAGGCGTCGTCGCTGATGCAGCAGACGATCCTGCCCGACGCGCAGCGGCTGTACCAGGAGACGTCGGCGCGGGTGGACGCCGAGACCACCGCATCGACCCGGATCCCGGCCCCGGTGATCCTGGTCGTCGCCATCACGCTGGCCTTCGGCGCGTTCGCGCACCGCTGGCTGGCGCAGCGCACGAAGCGGCGGATCAACCCCGGTCTCATCGCGGGCGGGCTGGCAATTCTGATCATGATCATCTGGGTGGGGACGGCGCTGGCGATTTCCACCGCAGGTAGCCGCAGCGCCAAAGACACTGCGGCGGAGTCACTCAAGACCGTCACCAACCTGGCGATCACCGCCCAGCAGGCCCGCGCCGACGAGACGCTGTCGTTGATCCGCCGCGGTGACGAAGATGTCCGCAAGCGGTCCTACTACCAGCGCATCGAGGCCATGCACCAGCAGCTCACCGAATATCTGGCCCGCGACGACGCCATCGACAAGACGGGCCTGCAGAACGCCGACGAGTTACTGACCCGGTGGCGGCAGGCCGACGAGCGGCTCAACCAGTACATCGCGGTGGGTAACTATCGGGCCGCCACGCAGGTTGCGCTCGGCACCGGGGAGGACGATTCCACCCCGGCATTCGACAAGCTCGACCAGGCGCTGACCAGTGGCATCCGCGAAGCCCGCAACCAGTTGCGCAGCGATATTCTCAGCGCTCGCCGCGTGCTGTCCGGCGCCACGGTCGGCGGTCTGGTGCTCAGCCTCAGCGCCGCGGTGGCGGTGGCCCTGGGCCTGTGGCCAAGACTCAGCGAGTACCGGTGATGAGCGTCTCGCGCGAAGAACCAAAGGCAGTGATGAGCGTCTCGCGCGAAGAACCAAAGGCAGTGATGAGCGTTCGGGGGCTGCTCTGCGTCGCGCTCGCCGTGCTGACCGTGCTGGCAGGTTGCGGGCGCTCGGAGTACCTCGTCCCGGTCCCGGCGCCGACGCTGGCGCCCCCCACACCGGCGGGCATGGAGGAGATGCCGGCCGAACCCGCACAGCCGCCCGACCCGAAGGAAAACGACTGCGACCGGACCGCCAGCCTTCGGCCGTTCCCGAATCCGGCGCAGGCCGACGCTGCGGTGGCCGGCATTCGCGCCCGCGGCAGGCTCATCGTCGGCCTCGACATCGGCAGCAACCTGTTCAGCTTCCGCGATCCGATCACCGGCGAGATCACCGGGTTCGATGTCGACATCGCCGGCGAGGTGGCACGCGATATCTTCGGCACGCCGTCTGCGGTCGAGTACCGGATCCTGTCCTCGGCAGACCGAATCACCGCGCTGCAGAACTCGCGGGTCGACATCGTGGTCAAGACCATGAGCATCACCTGTGAGCGGCGCAAGCTGGTGAACTTCTCGACGGTGTACCTCACGGCCCACCAGCGCATCCTCGCCCCCCGCGATTCGGCGATCTCGCAGGCCTCGGACCTGTCCGGCAAGCGGGTCTGCGCGGCGCGGGGCACCACATCGCTCAAGCGGGTCCGGCAGATCGCGCCGCCGCCGGTGATCGTGTCGGTGGTGACGTGGGCCGACTGCCTGGTCGCGCTGCAACAACGCGAGGTCGACGCCGTAAGCACCGACGACTCCATCCTGGCCGGCCTGGTGTCCCAGGATCCCTACCTGCACATCGTCGGACCGAGCCTCAACGAGGAGCCCTACGGTATCGGCATCAACCTCGACAACACTGCCCTGGTGCGCTTCGTCAACGGCACGCTGGAACGTATCCGCCGCGACGGCACGTGGAACACGTTGTACCGCAAGTGGTTGACGGTGCTCGGTCCCGTCCCCGCCCCGCCGACTCCAAGGTATCTGGACTGATGGGCGAACCCGAGGCGAGCGAGCTGACCGTCGGCACCCAGCCGGCGGACTTCACCGTCGACTCGATGTCGACGTTGCGCCCGATGTCCACCCAGGCGGTCTTCCGGCCGCATTTCGACGACGACTCCGAAGGCATATCCGCCGGCAGCGCCGGCACCGAGCCCGAGGAGCACGCGACGACGGCGACGCGGGCGATTGCGCCGACCCGCCGCCTCGGCGGCGGCCTGGTGGAGATCCCGCGGGTCCCCGAGATCGATCCGCTCGCGGCCCTGATGACCGATCCCGTGGTGGCGGAGTCGAAACGGTTCTGCTGGAACTGCGGCCGGCCCGTGGGCCGGTCCAGCGCGGACGGCAGGGCGCTGAGCGAAGGCTGGTGCCCGCACTGCGGCAGCCGCTACTCGTTCCTGCCTCAGCTGGGGCCCGGCGACATGCTCGCCGACCAGTACGAGATCAAGGGCTGTATCGCGCACGGCGGACTGGGCTGGGTGTACCTGGCCGTCGACCACAACGTGAACGAACGGCCCGTCGTGCTCAAGGGCCTGGTGCATTCCGGCGATGCCGAGGCGCAGGCGATCGCGATGGCCGAACGGCAGTTCCTCGCCGAGGTGGCGCACCCGTCGATCGTGAAGATCTTCAACTTCGTCGAGCATCCGGACTCGCACGGGGAGCCGATCGGCTACATCGTGATGGAGTACGTCGGCGGCACATCGCTCAAACCGGGCAAGGGCGAGCGGCTGCCGGTCGCCCGGGCGATCGCCTACATGATCGAGATACTGCCCGCACTGGGCTATCTGCATTCCATCGGCCTGGTCTACAACGACCTCAAGCCGGAGAACATCATGCTGACCGGGGAGCAGCTGAAGCTCATCGACCTCGGCGCGGTGGCCCGCGTCAACTCGTTCGGCTACCTCTACGGCACACCGGGCTACCAGGCGCCGGAGATCGTCCGGACGGGGCCGACGGTGGCCAGCGATATCTACACGGTGGGCCGCACGCTGGCGGCGCTGACCCTGAACCTGCGGACCCGCAAGGGCCGCTACGTCGACGGGCTGCCCGAGGACGACCCGGTGCTGACGACCTACGACTCGTTCGGCCGGCTGCTGCGCCGCGCCATCGACCCGGACCCGCGGCGCCGGTTCGCCAGCGCCGAGGAGATGTCGTCGCAGCTGCTCGGCGTGCTGCGTGAGGTGGTCGCCAAGGACAGCGGTATGCCCCGGCCCGGTCTGTCGACCACGTTCAGCCCGTCCCGGTCCACGTTCGGAGTGGACCTGCTCGTCGCACACACCGATGTCTACCTCGACGGCCGGAAGCATTCGGAGAAGCTGACCGCGCCCGCGATCGTCACCGCGCTGCCGGTGCCGCTGGTGGACCCCACCGATGTCGGGGCGACCGTGCTGTCGGCGACCGTGCTCAGCCAGCCGGTGCAGACACTGGACTCGCTGCGCGCGGCGCGCCACGGCGCGCTGGACACCGAGGGTATCGACCTGTCCGAGTCGGTTGAGCTGCCGTTGATGGAGGTTCGCGCCCTGCTCGACCTGGGCGACGTCGCCAAGGCGACCCGCAAGCTCGACGACCTGGCCGAGCGCGTCGGCTGGCGCTGGCGGCTGACCTGGTTCCGCGCCGTCTCAGAACTGCTCGCCGCCGATTACGATTCGGCGACAAAGCATTTCACCGAAGTACTCGACACACTGCCCGGCGAGCTGGCGCCCAAGCTGGCGCTGGCCGCCACCGCCGAGCTGGCCGGTGACATCGACGAGCTGCGGTTCTACGACACCGTGTGGAGCACCGATAACGGGGTGATCTCCGCCGGGTTCGGGCTGGCCCGGGCCAAGTCGGCCGCCGGTGACCGGGCCGGTGCGGTGCAGACACTCGACGAAGTGCCGGCCACCTCAAGGCATTTCACCACCGCGCGGCTGACCAGTGCGGTGACGTTACTGTCGGGGCGATCGACGACCGAGGTTACCGAGCAGCAGATCCGCGACGCCGCCCGGCGGGTGGAAGCACTGCCGGACACCGAGCCCAGGGTGCTGCAGATCCGCGCGCTGGTGCTGGGCACCGCGATGGACTGGATCGAGGGCAACCAGGCCAGCACCAACCACATTCTCGGCTTTCCGTTCACCGGAAACGGCCTGCGGCTCGGCGTCGAGTCATCGCTGCGCGGCCTGGCGCGGGTGGCATCCACCCAGGCGCACCGCTACGCACTGGTGGACATGGCCAACACCGTGCGGCCCACGTCTACCTTCTAAGCCACCGTCAGACAGGCCCGGGCGATGGCCAGCTCCTCGTTGGTCGGGATCACCAGCACGGTGGTCGGCGACTTGTCGGCGGAGATCCGGCGGGCCCCGTTGGCCGGGCTGGAGTTGAGCTGCTCGTCGAGTTCGATGCCCAGCGTCGCCAGACCGGTCAGCGCGTCGCGGCGGACCTTCGCGTCGTTCTCGCCGACCCCGGCGGTGAACGTCACCACGTCGGCATGACCGAGCACCGCCAGGTAGGCGCCGACGTACTTGCGCAGCCGGTGGATGTAGACCTCATAGGCCAATTGCGCTGCGGTATCGCCAGATTCGATGAGCGCATGCAACCGCCGGAAGTCAATCTCGCCGCCCAGCCCGAATACTCCCGAGCGCCGGTTGAGGATGGACTCGATCTGTTCGACGCTCATCTTCGCGGTCCGTGCCAGGTAGAAGATGATGCCCGGATCGACGTCGCCGCAGCGGGTACCCATGACCAGACCCTCCATCGGCGTCATCCCCATCGAGGTGTCCACTGGGCGGCCCCCGACGATCGCCGATGCCGAGGCGCCGTTGCCCAGGTGCAGGACGATCTGGTTGAGCGACGCCAACGGCACGTCAAGGAACTTCGCGACCTGCTCGCTCACGTACTGGTGCGAGGTGCCGTGAAACCCGTAGCGGCGGATCTGCCACTGCTCGGCGACCTGGCGGTCGATGGCGTAGGTCGCCGACGCGGCGGGCAGGTCGTGGAAGAACGCGGTGTCGAACACCGCGACATGCGGCAGGACCGGCAGGATCTTGCGCGCCACCTCGATGCCCAGCACCGCGGGCGGGTTGTGCAGCGGGGCCAGTGGCGCCAACTCCTCCAGGGTGGCGATCAACGCGTCGTCGATCAGGGTGGGCCGGAACAAGGCCCGTCCCCCGTGCACGACCCGGTGCCCGACCGCGACGAGGCCCACGGTGTGCAGTTCAGCACCCGCCTCGGCGAACAGCTCGAAGGCGGTACGCAGCGCCGCCTCGTGGTCGGCGACCGGATACTCGCGGCGCAGCTCCCGCTCGCCGATCACCAACTTCGCCGTCGACGAGTCTTCGCCGATCCGCTCGACGATGCCGTTCGCCAGCGAAACACCGGAATCAGGCTGCACCAGTTGATATTTCACCGATGACGAGCCCGAGTTGAGTACTAGCACCGTGCCGTTTGTGTTCTCAGCGGCCACGGCTGCCCTGGGCCTGGATCGCGGTGATGGCAACCGTGTTGACGATGTCTTCGACCAGGGCGCCCCGTGACAGGTCGTTGACCGGCTTGTTCAGACCCTGCAGCACCGGGCCGATCGCGACCGCCCCGGCACTGCGCTGCACCGCCTTATATGTGTTGTTGCCGGTGTTGAGGTCGGGGAAGATCAGCACCGTCGCGCGGCCGGCGACTTCCGAGCCGGGCATCTTGCTGGCGGCGACCGACGGCTCCACCGCGGCGTCGTACTGGATGGGGCCCTCGACCAGCAGTTCGGGTGCGCGCTTGCGTACCAACTCCGTTGCCGCCCTGACCTTGTCGACATCGGCGCCGGTTCCCGAACTGCCGGTGGAGTAGGACAGCATCGCCACCCGCGGGTCGATGCCGAACTGGGCCGCGGTGCGCGCCGAGGAGATCGCGATGTCCGCGAGCTGCTCGGTAGTCGGGTCCGGGATGATCGCACAGTCGCCGTAGGCGAGCACCCGATCGGCCAGGCACATCAGGAAGATGCTCGACACCGTCGACACGTCGGGCGCAGTCTTGATGATCTCGAAAGCGGGCCGCACCGTGTGCGCGGTGGTGTGGACCGCACCGGACACCATGCCGTCGACGATGTCGTTGTGCACCAACATGGTGCCGAAGTAGGACACGTCGTGGATGATCTCGCGAGCCTGCTCGACGCTGATGCCCTTGCGCTTGCGCAACTCGGCGTACTGCGCCGCAAACTGGTCGCACAGTTCGCTGGTGCGCGGGTTGAGCACGGTGGCAGCGGACAGGTCGACACCGAGTTCGGCTGCACGGGAACGGATCCCGGCCTCGTCGCCCAAGATGGTCAACTCCACCACGCGACGCTGCAGCAGCCGTCCCGCCGCCTTCAGGATGCGGTCGTCATCGCCCTCGGGCAGCACGATTCGCTTGCGATCCGACCGGGCCCGGTCCAGCAGTTGGTAGGCGAACATCTGCGGCGTGGTCACCGTGGGGATCGGGATGGCCAGCCGCGCCAACAGATCGGCGGTGTCGACGTAGGTGTCCATCAGCGCCAGCGCGGTGTCGATCTTGCGCTGCGAGGTGGCGGTGACGCGGCCGCGTGCTGACGCCACGGCGCCGGCCGTCTCGAAGGTGCCCAGGGTGGTGGCGATCATCGGCAGCCGCAGACCCAGGCCCGACACCAGCGCCGCGATTGACGGGTGCAGCTCCAGGCCGCCGTTGAGGATGATGGTCGACAGCGACGGAAAGCCCTCGGCCGCATGGGCGCTGACAACGGCCAGCACCACGTCGGAGCGGTCGCCCGGGGTGATCACCGCGACTCCGTCGGTCAGCCGCTCCAGGACATGCTCGGCGGTCATCCCGGCGACCAGCACGTCCAGCACCTCGCGGCCCAGCAGCGCCTCATCGCCCTTGATCAGCGTCCCGTCGACGGCGGTCTGCAGGTCGGCCACCGACGGTGCGACCAGCAGCGGCTCCTCGGGCAGCACATAGCTGTGCAGGGCGAACTTCTTCAGCGCCTCGTCGACGGTGGCCATCTGCCACGGCTCGCAGCGGTTGGCCACCACCGCCGCGGTGTAGGCGTGCTGGGCGGCCAGTTCGGCCAGGCACAGTTCGACGACCTGGGCGACTTCGTCGGGAGTGCGGCCCTTGGCCCGCACCGCCAACACCACCGGCGCGCCCAGGTTGACCGCGATGCGGGCGTTGACCGACAGCTCACTGGGGGTGGCGATATCGGTGTAGTCACTGCCGACGATCAGCACCGCGTCGCACTGGTCGGCCACCGCATGGTATCGGTCGACGACATCGGCGATCGCAACGTCGGGTTCCTCGTGCAGCCGCTGGTAGCTGACGCCGACACACTGCTCGTAGGGCAGACCCGCGGTGCTGTGGGCCAGCAGCAACTCCAGGATGTAGTCGTGGGTTTCGCCGAACCGGGTGATCGGCCGGAACACACCGACCTTGGCGACCGTCGCGGTCAGGCGGTGCAGGATGCCCAGCGCGATTGTCGACTTTCCGGTGTCACCCTCCGGGGAGGCTACGTAGATGGCCGAGATGGCACTGCGGGAGCCGTCGGGCACTTACCCAGCCTGCCCCATGTTCGAAGATCAGGCCAGCTTGCGCAGCCGTGGAGCGAGATCCTTTTCGAAAAGCTCCAGGAAGCGTCGCTGGTCGTGGCCGGGGGCGTGGAACACCAGGTGGTTGAACCCGTAGTTGACGTATTCGCCGACCAACGCGGCGGCCTCGTCGGGGTCCGACGACACAATCCAGCGCTTGGCAACCTGCTCGATGGGCAGTTCGTCGGCCGCCTTCTCCATCTCGATCGGGTCATCGATGCTGTGCTTCTGCTCGGCGGTCAGCGAGAGCGGCGCCCAGAACCGGGTGTTCTCCAGCGCCAGGTGGGGATGGGTCTCGTAGGAGATCTTGATCTCGATCATCTTGTCGATGTCGTCGACATCGCGGCCGGCGGCCGCCGCTCCCTCCTTGACCGCCGGGATCAGCTTCTCGGTGTAGAGCTCGGTGCCCTTGCCGGAGGTGCAGATGAAGCCGTCACCGGCGCGGCCGGCGTACTTGGCCACCGCGGGACCACCGGCCGCAATGTAGACGGGGACGCCCCCGAGGGGAACGTCGTAGATCGAGGCGCCCTTGAGGTGGTAGTACTCGCCGTCGAAGTCGACCCGGTCACCCAGCCACAGCTCGCGCATCAGCCGCACCGATTCGCGCAGCCGGGCGAAGCGTTCCCTGAACTCGGGCCATTCGCCGATGAAGCCGGTAGCGATCTCGTTGAGGGCCTCGCCGGTGCCCACCCCGAGGAAGACGCGGCCGGGGTACAGGCAGCCCATGGTGGCGAACGCCTGGGCGAGCACCGCAGGGTTGTAGCGGAACGTCGGGGTGATTACCGATGTGCCCAGCTGTATCCGGTCGGTGCGCTCGCCGACCGCCGTCATCCAGGCCAGCGAGAACGGGGCATGCCCGCCTTCGTGCCGCCACGGCTGGAAGTGGTCGCTGACAGCGGCGCTGCCAAAGCCATGCTCCTCGGCGGCGACTCCCAGTTCGACGAGCTCACGCGGGGCGAATTGTTCAGCCGATGCCTTGTATCCCAGTTTCAGTTCAGCCACAGTCTCGTTTCTACTCCTCGGTTCTAAACTCACGAGCATGGCACCGGCACTGACCGCCATTACCGACACCGTGCAGCTGGCGCAGGGATACGCGGTGAACTGGCTGGTGGTGCACGACAGCTGCGGCGTCATGCTGATCGACGCCGGATATCCCGGTGACCGCGACGACGTGCTGGCCTCGCTGCGGGCGCTGGGCTACAACGCCGGCGATGTGTGCGCGATCCTGTTGACCCACGCGCATATCGACCACTTCGGTTCGGCGATCTGGTTCGCCGAGATGCACGGCACACCGGTGTACTGCCACGCCGACGAGGTGGGGCACGCCCAGCGGGAGTACCTCGAGCAGGCCTCCGTCCTGGACGTCGCCGCCCACATATGGCGGCCCAGCTGGGCGGTGTGGACGGCGCACGTGGTGCGCAACGGGGGCCTGACCCGTGCGGGCATCCCGACCGCGCAGCCGTTGACCGTCGAGTTGGCCGCTACGTTGCCGGGCCGGCCGATGGCCATTCCCACCCCTGGGCATACCGGCGGGCACTGCTCGTACGTGGTGGATGGTGTGCTGGCCAGCGGCGACGCGCTGGTCACCGGCCATCCGCTGCTGCCGCGCCGGGGACCGCAGCTGCTGCCCGCTCTGTTCAGCCACAATCAGGCCGACTGCATCCGCAGCCTGGCGGCGCTGGGCATGCTGGAGACCGATGTGCTGGCGCCGGGACACGGCGACGTGTGGCGGCGCCCCATCCGCGAGGCGGTCGAGCAGGCAACAGCGCAGGCCCTCGCCGGCTAGGGCAGGGACGACGAACCCGGCCCGGCTCGCATGATGGCGGCCAGATCTGTGCGCGAGGTTGCGCCCACCCGTTGGCAGGCCCGGTAGAGGTGGCCTTCGACGGTGCGCACCGAGGTCACCAGCCGGTCGGCGATCTCGCGGTTGGACAGCCCGGCGGCCACCAATTCGGCGACCTCGCGCTGGCGGCCGGTCAACGGCGTCGGCGCCACCGGACTCCGCAACGCCGGGGTACACAGTCCGCCGCACTCCCTGGCCAACTGCTGGCCCAGCGCGGCGGCGAAGAGCCCGCGGCGGCGCAACTGACCGCCGGTGAACGCAACGGCGGCCTGTGCAGCGGCATCCGCGGCCGAACTGCGATCCCCGATCGCCTGGTAGGCCTCCGATACCGCCAGCAGCCCCTCGCCGTCACCAGCCTGCAGCGAGTCGGCATGGGCGGCAACGGTATCCGCCAGTGGCAGCGACAACTCTCCGGCCAACTCGCGGGCACGCTGCGCAACCGAGGTGTCCCCCCACAAGACCGCAGCTTGCAGGCAGGCGAGCTCGTGCGTCGGCTGGCCGCGGTCGCGGGCGACCTTGGCTTCGTCGAGCACGACAGCGACGGCCTTGCTCAGTGACCCGCCCGCGGCCAGTGTCCAACCGGTCGCCAGGGCCAGACCGGTCTGCATGAACAGAAATTCGGGAGCCACACACTGCCGGGCTTCGGCCAGTACCGACGCCGCGGCCTTCGCCTCCCCCAGTTTGGCGTGTGCCTCGGCGAGTGCGAAGCAACACGCCGGTCGCAAACCCGTTGTGACAGAGTGCTTCTCGACACCGGCAAGCGCCTCGTGCAGAAGCTTCACTGCGCTGGGGAGTTCGCCGCGCACCAGATCGGCGTGCCCCATCAGGAACACCAGATTGGCGTAGGCGAGGCCGGGAGCATCCTCGGCGAGGCGGGCCAGTTCTTCAGCGGATCTCAGGCAGTCATCGATGCGGCCGGTCAGCCGGCAGGCACGGGCGTACACCCCGCCGAACCAGAACCGCATATGCGATGTCTGAAACGACTTCGCGGCACGGTCGAGTGCCTCGATGGCCACCGCAGCGGCGTCATGAACGTCGCCGAGCGCGCCCAGCGCCATCTCCAGTGCCGCCGAGGCCATCATCGCGTGAAAGTCCGAAAGCGTTCCGGATTCCAGCGCATCGCGGGCCTTGCTCTCAGCGTCCGCGCAGCGGGCTGACACCACATCCACACATGCCTCCACGGCCGCACGCGCCGCACGCTCGGCGCTGGATTCCGCCGTGGCGGCGAGGCCGTCCAGAATCGCCGACGCCTCCTTGGGCCGGCCCAGCATCCAGATCAGATTGGCCGCCCGCATGGTCGCCCACAGGTGGCGATCACCGTCGCCGTCCCCGGTGATCTTGCGCAGAAACTCCTCGGCCGCGTCACCGCGGCCCTGCAGGACCATGTTCGTCGCCTTGATCGACGCGGCATCGCTCAAGCCACAGTCGGCCGCGGCGGTGGCGAGCCGATCCGCCAGGTCGAGGTCCAGCAGCGTCATCGCATATCGTGCCGCGCTCAGGTAGAGCCCGGGATCGGGGTCCAGGTCCGAGTCGAGGGTGAGCAGTGCCCGGCGCACGGTCGACTGGATATCGCCGTCGACGTCCTTGGCCAGGCGCCGCGCCAGCGCCCCGCGGATCGTTGAGAGGTGCATCTCGCCTGCGGTCGCTCGCCGGAGCTCGCCGAACAGCGGGTGCGCGAGCCGAACCATCAGCTTGCCCGCGGTGCGCTCGACGGTGACCAGGTGCATCTGCTCGGCAACTTCGATGTCTTGGCGGCGCACCAGGTCCGACAGCACGTCGGCCTCGAGCGGTTCGCACTGCGAAAGGGTGTCGACCACCAATGTCAGCTCCGGGGAAAGCCGGTCCAGCTGGGCACCGACCATATCGCTGATGTTCTGCGACACCGCGACATCGCCGTCCGACATCCACACCCCGGCCACCTGTCGCATCCGGCCCACCGCGATCTGATCCTTCAGCAGCTGGCGAAGGAAGAGCGCGTTTCCACCTGTGAGCTTCCAAAAGCGCTGCGCGCTAGGGGCATCCACCGGTCCGCCGAGCGTGCCTTCGATCATGCTGCGCGTCGCCTGCGCCGACAACGGCTCGAGATCGAGACGGGCGAGCAGGCCGTCCTTCCACAGGGCGGTTACCGCGTCGGGCTCGCCGCCGCCAGTGCGCACTGTCACGATCAGGCGCACCTGCCGGGACTGCGCCAGCTGGTGCACGACATGCGCGGACAACCCGTCGAGCAGGTGGGCGTCGTCGATTCCGATCAGCGCATGACCCTGACGTGGTTGCGCGACAAGCGAATTGATGACCCGTCGCACACTCGGCGGCGAGTCGGAGGCAACCTCGCCGATGGAGGCGGTGAACGCCCCGAGGGGAAGCGGCCGAGCCGAAGCGGTACCCACGATCCAGTTGGCGCGGGTGCCGGCGCCCGACGCCTGGGCCAGCACCTCGCGTGCGAGCCGGGTCTTGCCCACACCAGCGGCTCCGGCGATGACCACGCCGGAGTAATTGCCGACCCCGTTCAACACGCGGCGAAGAGTCGCCAGTTCGTTGTCTCGCCCGGTCAGCGCCTCACCGCTGATCACGCGCCGACTATAACGTGGTCCGTGTCACTGCGACGGCGGAATCGCCTGGCTCAGCTCAGCGCGTGATCCAGGTCGGCGATCAGATCCTCGGTGCCCTCCAGACCGACGGAGATCCGGACCACGCCGTCGCCGAGGCCGATCGCGGCGCGTCCCTCGGGGCCCATGGCGCGGTGGGTCGTGGTGGCCGGGTGGGTGATCAGTGACTTCGCGTCACCGAGGTTGTTGGAGATGTCGATCAGCCGCAGCTTGTCGAGCACCTCGAACGCCCGCTGCTTGCCACCGTCCGCAGGTGCCTCCAGCTCGAAGGTCACCACCGTGCCGCCGCCGGTCATCTGCCGTTTGGCCAGGTCGTACTGCGGATGCGACGCCAGGTACGGGTAACGCACCCAGCGCACGGCCGGGTGGTCCTCCAGGAACTCGGCGATCTTCAGCGCCGAATCGGTGCTGTAGTTGACCCGCACCGTGAGCGTCTCGAGACCCTTGAGCAGCACCCACGCGTTGAACGCGCTCAGCGCCGGGCCGGTGTGGCGCATCAGCTTCTGCACCGGCCCATCGATGTACTCCTTGTCGCCGAGGATCGCCCCGCCCAACACGCGGCCCTGCCCGTCGATGTGCTTGGTGCCCGAGTACACCACGACGTCCACGCCGAGCGGGAAGCCCTGCTGCAGTAGCGGCGTGGCAAAGATGTTGTCCAGCACCACTTTCGCGCCCGCGCCGTGGGCCAGCTCGCTGACCGCGGCGATGTCGACCAGTGACTGCATCGGGTTCGACGGCGTCTCGAAGAACACCGCTTGGGTCGGCACCGACAGCGCCTCCTCCCACTGCGACAGGTCCTCACCGTCGACGAACACCACCTCCACGCCCCAGCGCGGCAGGATCTCGCTACACACCACGAAGCACGAGCCGAACAGACTGCGCGCGGCGACCAGCCGGTCGCCCGCGCCCAGCAGCGCACCCAGTGAGGTGAACACCGCCGCCATGCCCGACGCCGTGGCAAACGCGGCCGGCGCCCCCTCGATCAGCCGGAGCCGCTCCTCGAACATCGAGATGGTGGGGTTGCCGTAGCGCGAATACACATAGCGGTCGATCTCGCCGGTGAATGCCTTTTCCGCTTCGGCGGCGGTGGAGTAGACGTAGCCCGAGGTCAGGTACATCGCCTCGGCGGTCTCCTCGAAACCGGACCGCAGCAGGCCGCCACGCACCCCGATAGTGGCCTGACTGACGCCGTCGGGCAGCGGCTTCGGGGTGCGAATAGAGGTTTTCTCGCCGGGCTGCTCGGTCATGACTGCTTCCAGGGCAGCCCGATCGCCCGCCAGCCCACCGCACCGCGGTGTCCGTGCTCGTCGAGGTCACCCTCGAAACCGTCGAGCACGTTGTACGACGGAGCGATGCCCGCCATGGTCGCCGCTTCGGCGGCGGGTATGGAGCGATTACCCGAGCGACACAGGAAGATCACCGGACGGTCGCCGGGGGTGACGCCCGCCGCCAACAGGTCGTCGACGAAGCTCTCGTTGCGTTTCCCGTCCGAACGGTTCCACTGGACGTACACCACCTCCCGGCCCAGGCTCGTGATATCGGGCACGCCGACGAAGCGCCATTCGGCATCGGTGCGCACATCGACCAGCACCGCCTCGGGGTTGTCGCTGAGCAGCTTCCAGGCCTGCTCAGGCGAAATATCTCCTGCGTAACTCACGCGCGTGAGTCTCGCATACCTAGCCGGGCCCGGGCGAACAGACCTTCCACTCCCGGTCCTCGCGGGAGAACGTCGCCGGCACGCTGATCTTGGCATCGGGCGTCTTCTCGAAGTGGTACACCACCGTGGCCGTGGCGCGGTCACCGTCGATGGCCACCCCGGTCACGTCGTCGACGTAACGCGCCCCGCGCTTGGCGAACGAATCCCGTTGCCGGGCAAGAGTATCGGCCTCACTGCCCTGGACGGCGGCACAGGTATGGCTGCGAAAATCGGCGTAGCTGCCGCGTTGCAGTGCATCGTTTTGCGCCACCGCGGCACGTCCGACCCGCTGGTCCTCGGTGAGGCCGTCACCACGGGTGAGCGTGGACACGACGATAGCGATCACGACGAGCACAACGACCGCCAGCGCGGCCAGAATCGGCAGCGCGGTGGACCCGTCGTCCCCGGCATCCTCGCTGGGGGGGTCGGTCATGACTGCCAGAGCTTGCGCAACGCGCTGGACGCTTGGCGGACGCGGTCGCGCGCGCTCATCACGTCGGGGGCGGTGGCCAGTGCCAGCCCCAGCCTGCGTCGCGACGACCCCTCGTGGCGTCCGAACACCCGTACATCGCTCTCCGGCACCGCAAGCACCTCGGCGAGCACCGCCACGGGGTCCGGCCGGCTGTCGGCCTGCCCGTCGGCCGACTCGGTGCCGGCATAGGACACCTCGGCGGCGCCCGGGGAGATCATGATGGTGTCCACCGGCAGGCCGAGGATCGCCCTGGCGTGCAGCTCGAACTCAGAGAGCCGCTGCGTACGCAGCGTCACCAGGCCGCTGTCGTAGGGCCGCACGGTGACATCGGAGAAGTACACCTCGTCGCCGCGGACCAGCAGCTCGACACCGAAGACACCCCGGCCGCCGAGAGCGTTGACGATGCGCGCGGCGACCGACTTGGCAGCGCCCAGTGCGGCACCGCTCATCTGCTGCGGCTGCCAAGACTGCAGCATGTCCCCGTCGACCTGTCGGTGGCCGATCGGTTCGCAGAAGTCCAGCACGGGTCCGAGCGGTCCGTTGCCCCGCACGGTGAGCAGGGTGACCTCGTAGTCGACCTCGACCACGGTCTCGGCCAGTACCCGGTTGTGCGTGACACGCCCGCCGGCCGAGATCGCGCGCTGCCACGCCGGCTCGATGTCGTCGGTCCGCAACAAGACCGACTGCCCCTGACCGGGCACGGCCACCACCGGCTTCACCACCAGCGGGAAGCCGGCATGTTCGGCGACCGCGGTGAGTTCGTCGGCCGATCCGGCGAACCAGAACGGTGCCGTCGGCAGACCGAGTTCGTCGGCGGCGAGCCTGCGCAACCCCTCGCGATCGAGGCTGAGCCGGATGCTGCGCGGGGTCGGAAAGACTTCGGCGAAACCGCTTTCCGCGGCGGCCAACAGCGCATCGGCGGCCACCACATCCGTCGCGGTTACCACGAATTGTGGCTGCACCCGTCCGATCAGCGCCGCCAACTCGTCGGGATCGGTCATCTTCACCACGGCCGACTGGTCCGCCACCGTGTGGGCCGGGGCGTCGGCGGAGCGGTCGACCGCGATCACCTCGACGCCCAGCCGCTGAAACACCAGTACCAGCTCCCGGCCCAGCTCTCCTGAACCCAGCAGCATCACCTTTATCCGGCCGCGTGCTGCCGGTTCGGGCGTCCGCTCGATTTCGGGTTCCTCGGCCGATGACTGCTCGTGCTGCCCGGGATTATTCGTGTCGCCGGTCAGGCCCTCAGCCACAGCCTCACACCTTCCCTCTGATTTCCCTGCTGCTCAAGGATAGGGGTCGACTAGGTGGCCCGCGACACCTCGGTCTGGAAGGCGCGCATGGCCTCGAGGAGCGCGCCGAAGACGCGGTGCGCCGCGGCCAGGTCGTCGTCGGGCAGGCCGGCCATCGTGGCGCTGGCGTGGTCGGCCAGCGGGGTGAAGAACGCGGTCGCCACGCTAATGCCGTGGTCGGAGTAGCGCAGGATGACCTTGCGCCGGTCGGCGGGGTCGGATTCCCGCCGGATGTGGCCCGAGTCGATCATCCGCTCGACGAGATAGGTGATCGCCGCGCCGGACATTCCCATCCGCTGCGTCAACTCCCCCGCCGTCAACGGTGTCCCGGCGCGCTCGGCGACCATGATATGGACCAGGGCACGAAAATCATTGGCGCCCACATCATGCCGACCGGCGAAGACCCGGCCGATCTGGTCCGACTCCGCTGAGAGCGCCTGCACATCATTCGTGATCAGCGCTTCCAGGGCCACCCGGTTGACGGTGTTCTGGTCGGGCATCGCGTGGTGTTCCTTCGGCGCAGCGGTCCGGACAGCATATCCGGATACCGCGAAAATGTTAACTTGATGAAATATTAACTTTCTGAAATTATCTTGTCATGCACCGTGTCGTCTCCACGCGCGTGCCGCTATGGGATCGCCTCGCGGGAACCCTGACCGCACGCGGGTCCTGGGTGCTGGCTCTCATCGTCCTCGCGTTGTCTGCGGCAGTCATAGTGCTCGCCGGCAAGGACGACTCGGCCGAACAATCACCGGTCTCCGTGCCACCCTCCGCCGAGTCGGCGCGAGCCGCTGCACTCGCGACCGAGTTCCCCGGCGGAGACCAGGTGCCGGCGATCCTGGTCATCTCCCGCGTCGATGATTCCGCGCTGACCGCTGCCGATGTGGGCGCCGCAGAGCAGGCGCGGCAACGCATGCTGGCCGCCGCCCAGGTCAGCGGCTTCACGCCGCCGATGACCGTCTCGACCGACGGTCAGGCGGCGGTGGCCGCGGTGCCGTTGAGCGCCGACCTCTCCGGATTTGCGCTGAACGATGCCGTCAAGTCGCTGCGGGATGCCGCAGCCAACGGACTACCCGGCGATCTGCGCGCGCAGGTCACCGGGGGTCCGGCGTTCGGCGCCGATATCGCCAACTCGTTCACCAATGCCAACATCACGCTGCTCGCGGTGACCGCACTGGTGGTCGCGCTGTTGCTGATCATCACCTATCGCTCACCCGTGCTGTTTCTGGTGCCGCTCGCCGTCATCGGGTTCGCCGATTTCGTTGCCACCACCGTGGGCCCCACCGTCGCCAGGGCGACCGGCATGAGCGCCGACGGCTCCAGCTCCGGCATCACCAGTGTTCTGGTGTTCGGGGCGGGCGCCAATTACGCGCTGCTGCTGATCTCCCGCTACCGCGAAGAGTTGCGGCGGACGGACAATCATCGGGATGCGTTGCAGATCGCGGTGCGCAACGCCGGACCGGCCATCCTGGCCAGCAACGCGACGGTGGTGCTGGCCCTGCTCACGCTGGTGTTCGCGTCGACGCCGAGCACCCGCAGTCTGGGTGTTCAGGCCGCCTCCGGGCTGGTGATCGCGGCCGTCCTGGTGCTGCTGGTCCTGCCACCCATGCTGGCGCTGTTCGGGCGCCGGCTGTTCTGGCCGTTCGTCCCGCGCGCGGACGGCGAGGAGATCACCGGAACCGGCGCCTGGCACCGCATCGCCGACTGGGTTGCTCACCACGCCGGCCGGGTCGCGGTTGTCGCGATTGCGGCGCTGGCGTTGCTGGCCACCGGCCTGGTGGGCACCCCCATAGGCCTGTCCCAGACCGAGCAGTTCCGGGTGAAGGCCGACTCGGTCAGCGGATTCGAAACTCTCTCGGCGCATTTCCCCAGCGGCCTCACCGACCCGACCCGCGTCATCGCCCCGTCCGAGCGGGCCGCCGACATCCAACGGTCGATCGTCGCCACCCCGGGCGTGGTATCCGCCACCGAGACGGGACAATCACCGACCGGCCTGTCGCAGTGGTCCGTTGTGATCGACGCGGCGCCGGCATCCGATGACGCCTTCACAACAATTGACGCACTGCGAAATTCGGTCACCGCTGTCGATCCCGGAGCATTGGTGGGTGGATCGGACGCCTCCGCGCTGGATGCCCGCAACGCCGCAGTCCGCGACCGGCTGATCCTGATCCCGGCCATCCTCGCCGTCGTGCTACTCGTTCTCTATGCGCTGCTTCGTGCCGCGCTGGCGCCGCTGATCCTGGTGGCCGTCACGGTGTTGAGCACACTGGCGGCACTGGGCCTGGGCAGCTGGGCGAGTGTGCACGTTTTCGGGTTTCCCGCACTGGACAACGCCACCCCGCTGTTCGCGTTCCTGTTCCTCGTCGCTCTGGGTGTCGACTACACCATCTTCCTGGTGACCCGTGCCCGTGAGGAGACGATGAAATACGGCACCCGGGACGGGATCGTGCGCGCGGTATCGGCGACAGGTGCGGTGATCACCAGCGCGGGAATCGTGCTGGCTGCGGTGTTCTGCGTGCTCGGGGTGCTGCCACTGATCGTTCTGACGCAGGTAGGCATCATCGTCGGCCTGGGAATTCTGTTGGACACCTTCGTGGTCCGCACCGTGGTGATCCCCGCGTTGTTCACCCTGATCGGTCCGCGGATCTGGTGGCCGGCCGATATCGAACCCGGGAAGCCGTTGCAGGAGCGAGTCGCCGGCGAGACGCTCAATGCCTCCCCGGCGGGGCGTGCCCGTCACGATCCCGGTCGATGACACCGGCCCGGAATAGCAGCAGCAGGCTGACCACCAGCACCCAGATCGGGAAGGCCAACGTGATCCACATGCTGAGGTCGCTGGCGGCCAGTAACGCCAGCGCGACCGCGTAGGTGATCAGCACCAGCCAGCGCGGCATCAGGCCGGTCTTGAGCCAGATCGTCGCCAGCGAAATCATGAAGACCGCAGCCATTCGCAGCGCATAGGTCTTGCTCAGTGTGAGCAGCAGCATCTGCCCGAACGTGGTCACCCCGGCAGGCAGCGCCGAGTCAGCAGCGTGGCCGGACACCAGGGCGGCTCCCACCGCAGTCGCGACGAACGTCATCGCCAGGAACAGCAGCCCGCTGCCCAGAAACACCGACGCAAAGAACTTGTCCTCGAACTGCCCGAAACCGTCCCGCACGACGCCGATGAACCACAGGAAGCTGATACCCGCGAACGGCATCAGCACGGCCGCGACGTGGACCCTGGTGGAGGCGGATGTCACCCACTGCGACCCGGGTTCGGCGTGCTCCGGAAGTGCGGTGCGGATCAGGATCAGCGCCACGGCGAACAGCACCGCGAAGATCACGCCCGCCAGTGCCGCCGCGCGCGGCGTGGAGAGCCGATTCAGGTGACGCACGGCCCGGTGTTCAGTCACCGCTTCATCCTGTCAGAGCCAGACGGCGACGAACAGCAACCCGGCGAGGACGAGCTCGACGAGAAAGTAGAACCACACCGGGTAGAAGGTCCGCGGTCGCTCGATGACAGCAGACACCAACCGACCGAACGCCATCCCGGCCAGCGCGGCGCCCACCGCGATGCAAGCGCCGAACCTGACGTCTCCGATATCGGCGGCGGCCAGACCAAGGACCGCTGCGACCGCAATCCCGAAGCCCCCGTAGACAGCCCGCACCTCGGAACGCGCGTCGACCCGATCGGCGGCCATACCGAAGGGCGCTACCAGCTGTTCGGGTCGGGCCAGTCCGTACAGGCCCATCAACGCGAAGAAGACAGCGACCAGAATGATGAGCGTGACGGACATGGCTTCCATTAGGGCTGGCCGGGCCGTAGCCGCAGCATGAGGCCGTTGCTCTCGGCCAGCAACGTCTCCCCGGCGTCGACGAGTTCCGCCGAGACGAACGCCTTGCGGCCCTCGACCTTCGAGATCCGTCCCCGGACGATCAGCGGGGTGTTGACCGGGGTCACCTTGCGGTAGTCGACGTGCAGGAACGCGGTGCGGCTGATAGGTCGACCGGCGGCGTGCACGACCATGCCGTAGAGGTGGTCGAACAACAGCGGCAGCACGCCGCCGTGTACCGCGGAGTTGCCGCCGACGTGGAACCGGCTGAAGTGGCCGCGCATCTCCACACCATCGGCCTCGAACCGGCTCAGCGTCCACGGCGGCAGCAGCACGGTGCCCATCCCGGGCAGCGCGGGGGCACGCCCGGCGGGCGAGACACCCTCGGGCGCCTCGAACGGCCCGAGCAGCGCGGTGAGCTTCTCCACCTGGTCGGCGGCGTCGTCCCACACGTCGCCGTCGGGAGCCGCCGACACCGCAAGATCCTGCAACCGCCGCATGGCGGCCACGAACCGGACGAACCCGGGATCGGGCTCGGCGGCCGCGTATTCGGGGAAACCGCCGTGACGGTCGTAGTCGGGATCAACAGCCGCCGGAATGTCCGTCACCGGCGCGCCTGCAGGATGTCGCGGCGCACAATCGTCTGGTCGCGGCCCGGTCCTACGCCGATGCACGAAACAGGTGCTCCGGCAAGCTCTTCGAGCCGCAGCACGTAGTCCCGGGCCTTCGTGGGCAGGTCGTCGAATTCGCGTGCGCCGGAGATGTCCTCCCACCAGCCCGGCAGTTCCTCGTAGATCGGCTCGGCACGGGCGATATCGCTCTGCGTCATCGGCATGTCGTCGGTGCGCCTGCCATCGACGCGGTAACCGACGCACACCGGCACGGTCTGCAGGCTGGACAGCACGTCGAGCTTGGTCAGGAAGTAGTCGGTGATGCCGTTGACCCGGGTGGCGTAGCGGGCGATGACCGCGTCGAACCAGCCGCAGCGGCGCCGCCGGCCGGTGGTCACCCCGATCTCACCGCCGGTCTTGGACAGGTACTCGCCGTTCTCGTCGAACAGCTCGGTGGGGAACGGGCCGGAGCCCACCCGGGTGGTGTAGGCCTTGAGGATGCCCAGCACGGTCGTGATCCGGGTGGGGCCGATGCCCGAGCCGACGGCCGCGCCGCCGGCGGTCGGGTTCGACGACGTCACGTACGGGTAGGTGCCGTGGTCGACATCGAGCAGCGTGCCCTGGGAGCCCTCCAGCAGCACCGTTTCGCCCGCTTCCAGCGCGGCGTTGAGCATCAGCCGGGTGTCGGCGATGCGGTGGCGGAAGCCGGACGCCTGCGTCAGCAGGGTGTCGACCACCTCGGCAAGCCCGAGCGCCTTGCGGTTGTAGATCTTGACCAGCACCTGGTTCTTGAACTCCAGTGCCGCTTGGATCTTCTGTTCGAGCAGCGCCTCGTCGAGCACGTCGGCGACCCGGATCCCGATCCGGGCGATCTTGTCCTGGTAGCACGGCCCGATGCCGCGTCCGGTGGTGCCGATCTTCTTGCTGCCCATGTAGCGCTCGGTGACCTTGTCGATCGCGACGTGATACGGCATGAGCAGGTGCGCATCGGCCGAGATGAGCAGCCCGGAGGTGTCGACGCCGCGGTCTTCCAGGCCCTTCAGCTCCATGAGCAGCACACCCGGGTCGACGACGACCCCGTTGCCGATGACGTTGGTGACACCGGGCGTCAGGATGCCCGACGGGATGAGGTGCAGCGCGAAGTTTTCCCCGGTCGGCAGGACGACGGTGTGCCCGGCGTTGTTGCCGCCTTGATAGCGCACAACCCACTGCACACGGCCACCGAGCAGGTCGGTGGCTTTACCTTTTCCTTCGTCGCCCCATTGGGCGCCGATCAGGACGATTGCCGGCATGGCATTTCTCCCGCTTATTGTGGTCCAGCCGGTGACCCACCCTATCCCAGCGGTTTGCGAGGAGCGTCGTTGACCACCGCAGATGTTGTCGTGTTGCTGTTCGGCACCGAACGGCCGCCACGGCCGCTGACCGGTCTGCCGACCGTGTGCGTCGACGGTCCGGACGATATCGAGGCAGCGATCGGTGCTGCCCGAAGGCTGGTCGTGGTGGGTGCCTACACCGACCTGGCGTCGGTGCTGACGCGGCTGCTGCGGGTGGACCGGCTCGACGTCGAGGTGGGGTACGTGGCGCGGCACCGCGGCGCTGCCACCCGCGCCTACCGGTTGTCCCGCGGACGCCGTGGCGCCCACCGGGCCCGCTCCGGCTCCGCGCAGCGTGTTCCGCTCATCCGCGATGAGACGGGCACGGCCGTCGCGGGTGCCGCACGCTGGCTGCCGCCCGACGGTGCGCGGTTCCTGCGCGGTGAAGCGGTCGTCGACGACACGGTGCTGTTCGACGGCGAGGTGGCCGGCGTCCGGGTCGAGCCGACGTCGGCGGCGCCGGGGCTTCGGGCGGCGGTGCTGTCCGGGCGCGGCCGGCCGCGGCGGTGGGTGCCGGGCCGGGCCGCTCAGCTCGGCACGACCGGGGCGGACGTGGTGCGCGACGGTGTCCCCGCCGCGCGGCCGGTGCGCAGGTCGACGTTCTACCGGCACACCGAGGGCTGGCTGCTGGCCCGGTGATGAACGAAGTGAAGAACCGCAGAAATCTCCGGTGATGAACGAAGTGAAGAACCGCAAAAGTGCTCCGGTAGTTTCGTGAGGTGAGCATCCGTCCTCTGCACCAGTCGGTGCGGCCCAG
>CAZDYH010000005.1:0-3204 GCA_964509355.1 uncultured Mycobacterium sp. | reverse complement strand
TCCGGTAGTTTCGTGAGGTGAGCATCCGTCCTCTGCACCAGTCGGTGCGGCCCAGCCCGATCTTCCTGGCGATCGTCGCGATCACCGTGGTCGGTGGGGTGGTGGCGTGGCTGGCCGCCGATTCGGTGCGCCCGCTGGCGTATGTCGGGGTGTTCATCTTCGTCATCGCGGGCTGGCTGGTGTCGCTGTGCCTGCACGAATTCGGCCATGCCTTCACCGCCTGGCGGTTCGGCGACCACGATGTCGCGGTGCGCGGCTACCTGACGTTGAACCCGCTGAAGTATTCGAATCCGCTGCTGTCGCTGGGCCTGCCGCTGCTGTTCATCGCGCTGGGCGGTATCGGGCTGCCCGGTGGCGCGGTCTATGTGCGGACGTCGTTCATGGCGCCGGCCCGGCGCACGCTGGTCAGCCTGGCGGGCCCGTTCGCCAACGTGGTGCTCGCGGTGGCATTACTGGTACTGACAAGCCTCTGCTACAACCCGGCCCACGGCGTGTTCTGGGCGGGAATGGCGTTTCTCGGCTTCCTGCAGGTGACGGCGGTGGTGTTGAACCTGCTGCCGATCCCCGGACTCGACGGCTACGGCGCACTGGAGCCGCACCTGAGCCCGGAGACCCAGCGCGCGCTGGAACCGGCCAAGCAGTTCGGGTTCCTCATCCTGCTGGTCCTGCTGATCGCTCCGGCGCTGAGCCACTGGTTCTTCTCGGTCGTGTACTGGTTCTTCGACCTGTCCGGCGTGCCCGGCGGCCTGGCCGCCGCCGGCGGCCAGTTGACGCGGTTCTGGTCGGCCTGGTTCTAGGCCTTGCGACATATGCGTCTTTGCGCATAGATTCCAGGTATGGGTGCCGGGCACGATCACAGCGGTGGTCGTCAGGCCGGCGATTCGCGGGTGAGCAGGATGCTCATCGCCGCCGCTGTTCTCGCCGCGTTCTTCGTCCTCGAGCTCACCACCGCTCTGCTGATCAACTCGATCGCGCTGCTGGCCGATGCCGGCCACATGCTCACCGACCTGGTCGCGATGTTCATGGGCCTGACCGCGGTGCTACTGGCCAGACACGGTCCCGCCTCGGCGGCCCGCACGTACGGCTGGCATCGCGCGGAGGTCTTCACCGCGGTGGCGAACGCGGTGCTGCTGTTGGGGGTGGCGGCCTTCATCCTGTTCGAGGCGGTCCAGCGGCTCGGCCATGCTCCGGAGGTTCCGGGTGTGCCGATGATCGTGGTGGCGCTGGCCGGTCTGGCGGCCAACGCCGTGGTCGTTCTGCTGCTGCGATCGCAGTCCAAGGAGAGCCTGGCCGTCAAGGGCGCCTACCTGGAGGTGGTCGCCGACACCGTCGGCAGCATCGGGGTGCTCATCGCCGGCATCGTGACCGTGACCACCCACTGGCCCTACGCCGACGTGGTGGTCGCCGTCCTCGTCGCCCTGTGGGTGCTGCCCCGGGCGGTGTCGCTGGCCCGGTCCGCGCTGCGGATCCTGTCCGAATCGTCACCCAGCCACATCGACGTCGAGGAGCTGCGGGCTGCGCTGTGCGCGGTCGACGGCGTCACCGAGGTGCACGACCTGCACGTCTGGACGCTGGTACCGGGTAAGGATATGGCGACCGCGCACCTCACCAGCCGCGCCGACTCCGCCCGGGTGCTCGACGATGCCCGCGCCGTGCTGGCAGCACGCGGACTGGATCACGCGACCGTGCAGGTCGAAGCGCCGGGGGGCGCGAGCGACTGCAGGCAAGCCGACTGGTAACAGCTAACTCAGTCCGAGCTCGACCCGGGCCGTGGGATCGCAGTCATCGAGCAGGTCCAGGCAGCGCTGGTATTCGTCGGTCTCCCCGATCGCGTCCGCGGCCCGCGCCAGCGCGGCCACACACCGTAGGAAACCCTGGTTCGGCTCGTGGCGGTACGGCACCGGTCCGAACCCCTTCCAGCCGTTGCGGCGCAACTGGTCCAGACCGCGGTGGTAGCCGGTGCGGGCGTAGGCGTACGCGGTGACCGCCTTGTCGTCGGCCAGCGCGTCTTCGGCCAGGAGCGCCCAGGCCACGGATGCCGAGGGGTGCGCCGCGGCCACGATGGCCGGGTTCTCGTTGGCCAGCAATTCGGCTTCGGCCTCGCTATCGGCGGGCAGCAGGATCGGATCCGGTCCCAGGAGATCACCCATCGGCGTCATGCGGACCATTCTGCCGTGCCGCCATCCGGAGGTTGCACCGCCCAACCGCTAGGGTCTTCAAGACAGCACGAACAGAGGACAGCAGGACGCATGTCGAACCCAACAGGGCCCGACCACGAGACCGGTTCGATGGCCGAACCGACCGAGCCCGCCGAAGAAACATCGACGGACGACGTCGAAGAGGTATCAGCCGACGCCTCCGAAGAGACGACCGAAGTCCGGGGAGAATCAGAGGAGTACAGCGAGCCCGCCACCGAGGTGCTGACCGTATCCGATTCGCCGGCCGACCCGGCGTCCGGCGAACGTCGCTTCACCGCCCCGGGCTTCGATGCAGGGTCGACACAGATCATCGACCGGCCCGCCGAACCCGCTACCGAGATCCTCTCGGTGCCGGGAGACCAGACAGAGTCCGTGCTACCGGCGACCGGGCACCGGACCGCGGGCCCGCAGTCCATTCCGGCCCGCAGCGACACCAGGCCGCGAAGCTGGGGCTGGGTGCTGGCACTGGTACTCGTCATAACGGCCCTGGCGGCGGTCACGATACTGGGCACTATTCTGCTGACCCGCGCTGACGGACCGAAAGTGTCGCAGCAGGACCTGGTCCGAGCCACGATCCAGAATTTCGACACCGCAGTGCAGAAGGGCGACCTGGCCACCCTGCGCGGCATCACCTGCGGCGCCACCCGCGACAGCTATGTGAACTACGACGAACGCGCCTGGGCAGACACCTACAAGCGGGTCGCGGCAGCCAGGCAGTACCCGGTGGTCGCCAGCATCGATCAGGTGGTCGTCAACGGCGACCATGCCGAGGCCAACGTCACCACGTTCATGGCCGCCGATCCGGCGATCCGGTCGACGCGCAGCTTCGACCTGCAGTTCCGCGACGAGCAGTGGAAGATCTGCCAGGGTCCTGACCGCTAACCGGCGGTCACCGACCGTCCGGCGCTGTGCAGGTCATTGCAGGCCTCGATGACCCGCGCCGTCATGCCGGCCTCGGCCTTCTTGAGGTAGCTGCGCGGGTCATAGACCTTCTTGTTGCCGACCT
>CAZDYH010000004.1:30797-38220 GCA_964509355.1 uncultured Mycobacterium sp. | reverse complement strand
GGGAGGGCAGTTAGTTGGCGTGCAGGGCTTCGTTCAGCGCGATGCCCTGCCCGTCGCGTGCGACTACCTCGACCGCGCCGGTCACCGAGTTGCGGCGGAACAGCAGGTTGCTCGCACCGGAGAGTTCGCGGGCCTTCACCGCTGTGCCATCCGGTGTGGTCACCTTGGTCCCTGCGGTGACGTACAGGCCGGCCTCGATCACGCAGTCGTCGCCCAGCGAGATGCCCAGTCCGGAGTTGGCACCCAGCAGGCAGCGCCTGCCGACCGAGATCACCTGCGTGCCGCCGCCGGACAGCGTTCCCATGATCGACGCACCGCCACCGACGTCGGAGCCGTCGCCGATGACCACACCCGCCGAGATGCGGCCCTCGACCATCGACGCGCCCAGCGTGCCGGCATTGAAGTTGACGAACCCCTCGTGCATCACCGTGGTTCCCGGAGCCAGGTGGGCGCCGAGGCGCACCCGGTCGGCGTCGGCGATCCGAACTCCCGTCGGCACCACGTAGTCGACCATCCGGGGAAACTTGTCCACGCCGTACACCGTCACCGGTCCGCGGTTGCGCAGCGCAAGCCGCACCGGCTCGAAGCCCTCGACCAGGCATGGCCCGTAGTTGGTCCAGATGACGTTGGTCAACATCGAGAACAACCCGTCGAGGTTGGCGCCGTGCGGCTCGACCAGCCGGTGCGACAGCAGGTGCAGCCGCAGGTAGGCGTCATAGGTGTCGAGCGGTTTGTCCTCGAGCGCACCGATCACGGTCCGCACCAGCACCGCCTCGGTACCCCGGTCCTCGTCGCGCCCGGCCAGTGCGCCGAGCTCGTCGGGCACCTCGGCCACCGACAGCCGCACGGTGCCGGACGGCCCGTAGGCACCCAGTTCCGGTTCCGGGAACCACGTGTCGAGCACCGTCCCGTCGGCGCAGACAGTTGCCAGCCCGATGCCCGCGGCAGAAGTCACGGTGCTACACGCTACTGGACCGCGACTGCCCGCTAGCCTGGTCAGTTGTGCTGGACTTACGCGGGGATCCGATCGCCCTGACCGCAGCGCTGGTGGACATCCCCAGCGAGTCGCGCCACGAGGCCAGGATCGCCGACGCGGTCGAGTCCGCGCTGCGCGCGCAGACTGCGGGCTTCGAGATCATCCGCAACGGCAATGCCGTGCTGGCCCGCACCCGGCTGGGCCGGCCGTCGCGGGTACTGCTGGCCGGTCACCTCGACACCGTGCCCGCCGCCGACAACCTGCCCAGTCGCCGCGACGGCGACGTACTGCACGGCTGCGGGACCGTGGACATGAAGTCCGGCGACGCGGTCTTCCTGCACCTGGCCGCGACGGTCGCCGACCCGGTCCACGACATCACGCTGGTGTTCTACGACTGCGAGGAAATCGATTCGGCCGCAAACGGATTGGGCCGCATCGAACGCGAGCTGCCGGAGTGGCTGTGCGCCGACGTGGCCATACTCGGCGAGCCCACCGGCGGGTACATCGAAGCCGGCTGTCAGGGCACCCTGCGCGTCGTCATCAGCGCGGCGGGAACACGCGCACATTCGGCCCGGCCCTGGATGGGCGACAACGCCATCCACAAGCTGGGCGAGGTCCTGCACCGGCTGGCGGCCTACTCCGCCCGGGACGTCGACATCGACGGCTGCACCTACCGCGAGGGTCTGTCGGCGGTGCGCATCGACGGCGGCGTGGCGGGCAACGTCATCCCCGACGCCGCGTCGGTGACGGTCAACTTCCGGTTCGCCCCGGACCGGTCCCCGACAGCAGCGCTGCGGCACGTGCACGAGGTGTTCGACGGGTTGGACATCCAGATCGAGCAGACCGACGTCGCCGCCGGTGCGCTGCCCGGGCTGGGCCAGCCCGCCGCGGCCGCGCTGGTGGCGGCCACCGGTGGTCAGGTGCGGGCCAAATACGGCTGGACCGATGTGTCCCGATTCGCCGCCCTGGGCATCCCGGCGGTGAACTACGGTCCCGGCGACCCCGGCCTGGCGCACCGGCGCGACGAGCGGGTGCCGGTCGCGCAGATCACCGCCGCCGTCGACGTGCTGCGCAACTATCTGCGCCGCTAGCCTGCGCGGCGACCCGCATGAGTGCGATGCAGGACAGCCAATCTTGCTAGCGTCGAGTGATGGCGCAAACGATCACGTTGCGGCTGTCGGACAGCGCGTATGAAACGGTCAAGCGATATGCCGACGCCGACCGGCAGTCGATCAACTCCTGGATTGAGGGTCTCCTCGACGTCGAGGACATGCGCAGGCGCTGTGCCGCGCATGACCAGTGGATGGCGGAGCACCCGGCGGCCGTCTCGTTCACCGAAGCGTGGGCCGATCGCAATCTCGACGAGCTGGCAGGGCGTTGACCGACTCCCCACGCCGGGGCGACATCTGGATGACTGACACTGGGATCAGCGGATTCGGCGTGGATCTGGGCGACAACAGCTGGGCTGCACCGGGAGTGGTCACCGCCCTGCGCAAGGCCCGGTGCTCTTCAAGATCCTCGCCACGCCCGACCGGTAGGCGAACGCGGTCCAGGGTGTTCTTGGCGGTCCCGTCGTCACGGGGAGGGGGGTGCCGCGCCAAGGATCCGGTCCAGGGCAGGGGTGGACGCGCCGCAACGCTCGGCCAACTCGATGGCGCGGGCCCTGGCCACGCGCTCGCGCTCGGGCTGCCGTCCGATGGCGAAGGCCTGGGCCGCCTGGGCGGCCGCATCGGCGGCCACGGCATACATTTCGGCCGACGCCAGCTCGTCGGACACCGCCTCCAGCGCGACACCGTCACCTGCCGCCAGGGCGCTGCCGTGTGCTGCCGCGATCCTGCCGATGACGCAGTCGACGTCGGCGGCCAGCCGCACAAGCTGGTCGGCGGCGTGCACGTCCCCCAGCCGGACGGCCTCATGCCAGGCGCGCAGCGCGACCGCCAACTGCCCGCCGCGCTCGGCCATCCGGGCGGCCTCCCGTGCCGCGTTGATCGCCCCGTGCACGTCACGCATCGCGGCCAGCCGCCAGGCCCGGGCCAGTCCGAGCTCCGGGGCGAACAGCGCCGACTTGGTTCCATGCCGTGCCTCGGCGCGGCTGTGCGCCTTGGCGGCCCCAGCCGTGTCACCCTGCTGGCCCAGCGCGGTCGCCAGATACATCAACGACAGCGGTCCCCACGAATAGCCGGTTCGTTCCAGGGTGGCGGCGGCCGGGCGCAGCAGCGCCGCCGCGGCGGCGAAGTCGCCCCTGGCGATCAGCACCTGCGCCAGCAGCACCTCGCCGATCGCGCGGCCGGGTTGCTGCAGTTCGGCGAAGTCGGTGAACTGCTGGGCCAGCTGTTGAGCCGCCGCGACGCGACCGGCCATCAGCAGCGCGGTCGTCTGGCCGAGGCCGATGGTGAACCGCAACAGGCCCGGGTGCTCGGCGCCCAGCGCCCGCTCGGCCATCGGCTCGACCTGATCTAAATGACCCATCCGCGCGGAGCACAACGCGGCGGCGCTGCCCGCCCATGCCACCGCCATGTCCTCCGCGGACGGTGACGCCAGCACGTCGGCGGCGATCTCGATCGCACGCCGGGGGCTGCCGGCGTTCATCGCGAAGGTTGCGCTGAGCGCGTCGAGGGTGGTGTGGGCCGCCGGCGCCGAGATCCGGCTGCGGGTGGTCTGCAGGAACGCGGTGGCCCGCTCGGGCTCACTGAGCATGAAGAACTGGTTGGCGGCCCTGGGCAGCGCCCAGGCCATCAGCTCCGAATCGGACAGCCGGCCCGGATCGACCGCCGCGAGCACCGCCTCGGCGTCGCGGCCACGTCCCTGCCAGGCCAGCGCGTACGCCAACGGCAGCCGCGCGGCCAGGTCGTCGGATCGATCGACGGCCGAGCGGGCCAGCCGTTCGCCCAGCACCATATCGCCGAACCGCAACGCCTCCCGGGCCGCGGCGATCACCTCGCCGACCGGCTGCGGGGCGTCGCTGTCCAGGGCCAGGTAGGCCAGCCGGAGCTGGTCGCTGACGTGGTCGCCGGAACGCGCCGACAACCGGGTGACCACCGACGACCGCCGCGCCCGGGCGTCGTCGCGTCCGAGCGCGGCCCGCGCGCGCTCGGTGTAGAGCGGGTGGGCGGCGTAGACCACGGTGTCGTCGCCGTGCGCGCTGGTCCGGACCACGCCCAGGGCCTCGGCCTGCTCGACGGCGGTGGCTGTGGTCATGGCCGCCAGGTCGCCCAGCGGCAGCGGCTCCGCGACGGCCAGGTAGCTCAGCACTGCTCGCACCGGCGGGGGCAACCCGTCGAGGTAGCGGTCGATCAGGGCGGCCAACGGGGGGGCGACGCCGGCCTCGACGCCACCCTCGACGAGATGCCGCAGGTACAGCGGGTTGCCCCGGCTGCGGCGGAACACCTCAGCGGCGTCCATCGGCTGGTCCGGGAGCGCTGCCAGCAGGTCCGCGGTCTGGATGGCATCGAGCGGCTCGACGTCGATCCGGGTGAGCAGCTCGTCGGTCCACAGCGCGGTGATGGCATCGGGCACGTGGGTCTCCGAGCGGGCGGTGACGATCACCCGCGCCGAACCGGTGAGAGCCAGCTGGTACACCAGCGTGGCGGACAGGCTGTCCAGGTGGTGCGCGTCATCGACGACGAGCAGAAGATCGCCGTCGGCGTTACGCAGGGACTCACGCGCCGCCCGCAGCAACGCGGCCGGCTTCCCGATGTCGGCGATATCGACCAGATGGCTGAACGGGCCGAACGGGACGATGTCGTCGGAGGCGGTCCCGCTGACCCAGCGGACCAGCGTCGCTGGGTGTTGCCGGGAGAAGCCCTCGGCGGCCGCGTGTGCCAGCAGGGTCTTGCCCACGCCGTCCGGTCCGATGAGCACTGCACCGGCGCCGTCGAGCGCGGCCTCGAGCCGTTCCAGGGACGGTCCGTGCGGTCTGGCAATCCACCGAGTCGGCATCGCCGGATTTTATGGCGCTCAGCGGCCGCCGCAGGTGAATAGGGCCAAATGGTCTACCTTTCGGGTGTGCAGCCGGTACCTGAGTCGCGTGAAGAGTGGGCGGTGTGCGTGTACTGCGCGTCCGGCCCATCGCATCCGGGCCTGCTGGCGTTGGCCGGCCAACTCGGCGAAGCGATCGCCGACCGCGGCTGGACGCTGGTGTCCGGCGGCGGCAATGTCTCCGCCATGGGGGCAATGGCCGCAGCCGCGCGGGCCCGCCGCGGCCGGACCGTCGGGGTGATCCCCAAGGCGCTGGTGCATCGCGAGGTCGCCGACGTCGAAGCCGACGAGCTGATCGTCACCGACACCATGCGGGAGCGTAAGCAGGTCATGGAGGACCGCGCCGACGCGTTCATCGCCCTGCCGGGCGGTATCGGCACGCTCGAAGAGCTGTTCGAGGCGTGGACGGCCGGCTATCTGGGTATGCACTCCAAGCCCGTGGTGATGCTCGACCCGGAGGGCCACTACGACGGGTTGCGGGCCTGGCTGGCCGGGCTGGTCGACAGCGGCTATGTCGCGCAGGCCGCGCTCGACCGGCTGCTGGTGGTCGATGAGGTCGACGCGGCCCTGGCCGCCTGCGCACCCGGCTGACAAGCCCTCACCCGGTAGGCGGGTGACACCATGGAGGGCGTGCAGTCGACGCTGTGTGGCCGGCCGGTGGCGGGCGATCGCGCGCTCATCATGGCGATCGTCAACCGCACCCCCGATTCCTTCTACGACGGGGGCGCCACCTTCACCGACGACGCGGCGAAGGCGGCGGCGCACCGGGTCATCGCCGACGGTGCCGACGTCGTCGACATCGGAGGGGTCAAGGCAGGGCCCGGACAGACCGTCGACGCCGACGAGGAGATCGCCCGGGTGGTGCCGTTCATCGAGTGGCTGCGCGGCGCCTACCCGCAGCAGCTCATCAGCGTCGACACCTGGCGTTCGAGTGTGGCCAGGCAGGCCTGTGCGGCGGGCGCGGACCTGATCAACGACACCTGGAGCGGCGCTGACCCCGGGCTTGCGCAGGTGGCCGCCGAGTTCGGTGCCGGCCTGGTCTGCTCGCACACCGGCGGCGCCATCCCGCGCACCCGGCCGTTCCGGGTGAACTACGGGACCACGACCCGCGGGGTGGTCGACGACGTCATCGCCGAGGTCACCGCGGCGGCCGAGCGCGCCGTGGCCGCGGGGGTGCCCCGCGACTCGGTTCTGATCGACCCGACCCACGATTTCGGCAAGAACACCTTTCACGGCCTTAGTTTGTTGCGCCACGTAAAAGATCTTGTTAATACCGGATGGCCCGTCCTGATGGCACTCAGCAACAAAGACTTCGTCGGAGAGACTCTGGGTGTGGGTTTGACCGAACGCCTGGAGGGAACGCTGGCGGCCACCGCGCTCGCGGCCGCTGACGGGGCCCGGATGTTCCGGGTGCATGAAGTCGGGCCCACGCGGCGCGTGCTGGAAATGGTCGCGTCGATCCAAGGCGTGCGGCCGCCGACGCGCACGGTGAGGGGACTGGCATGACAACATCAGAGCTGGCCGTGAAGGACCCGAAGCCCAAGGACGCCGTGCCCGGAGATACCTGGCTCTCCGACCGCAGTTGGAGCCGCCCCACCTGGACGGTCGCCGAACTCGAGGCGGCAAAGGCCGGACGCACGATCTCCGTGGTGCTGCCGGCGCTCGACGAGGAAGAGACCATCGCATCGGTCATCGGCAGTATTTCGCCGATGATCGGCGGGCTGGTCGATGAGCTGATCGTGCTGGACTCGGGCTCGACCGACGACACCGAGATCCGGGCGATCGCCGCGGGTGCCCGCGTGGTCAGCCGCGAACGCGCGCTGCCGGAGGTGGAACCCCAGCCCGGCAAGGGCGAGGCGCTGTGGCGCTCGCTGGCCGCGACGACCGGTGACATCGTGGTGTTCGTCGACTCGGACCTGATCGACCCCGATCCGATGTTCGTGCCCGGGCTGGTGGGGCCGCTGCTCACCGGCGACGGGATTCACCTGGTCAAGGGCTTCTACCGGCGGCCGCTGAAGGTCGGCGCCGCCGAGGACGCCAACGGCGGCGGCCGGGTGACCGAGTTGGTGGCACGGCCACTGCTGGCGGCGCTGCGACCCGAGCTCGGCTGCGTGCTGCAGCCGCTCGGCGGCGAGTACGCCGGCACCCGCGACTTGCTGACGTCGGTGCCGTTCGCGCCGGGCTACGGCGTCGAGATCGGCCTGTTGATCGACACCTACGACCGGTTGGGCCTGGATGCGATCGCCCAGGTGAACCTCGGTGTCCGGGCCCACCGCAACCGCCCGCTGACCGAGCTGGGCGCGATGAGCCGCCAGGTGATCGCCACCCTGCTGTCCCGCTGCGGCATCGCCGACTCGGGTGTGGGTCTGACCCAGTTCTTCGTCGACGACGACGGCTACACCCCGCGCATCTCGTCGGTGTCGCTGGCTGACCGGCCACCGATGAATACACTGCGGCCGCGCTAAGGTC
>CAZDYH010000004.1:26224-30697 GCA_964509355.1 uncultured Mycobacterium sp. | reverse complement strand
ATCCCCGGGTCGCTGCGCTCCTGCCCGCCGGTCAGGCAGTATCGGTGACGTGACGTTGGTGTTGCTGTACCTGGTGGTACTGATTCTCGTTGCGGTCGTGCTGTTCGGCGTGGCCAGCCTGGTGTTCGGCCGCGGCGAACGGCTGCCACCGCTGCCGCGTGCCACGACGGCCACGGTGCTGCCCGCATTCGGGGTCACCGGCGCCGACGTGGAAGGCGTCAAGTTCACCCAGACGCTGCGCGGGTACAAGACCAGCGAGGTGGACTGGGTGCTGGACCGGCTCGGCCGGGAAATCGATCTGCTGCGCGGTCAGCTCGCCGCGGTGCGCGCCGCGCACGTGTCCGAGAGCGACACCGACCGGTGACCGTCCTCGACGACGGGTTGATCCGCTGCGGTTGGGCGGTGACCGAGTCTGCGCTCTACCGCGATTACCACGACCAGGAGTGGGGCCGGCCACTGCACGGACGGGTGGCACTGTTCGAACGAATGACCCTGGAGGCGTTCCAGAGTGGCCTGTCGTGGCTGATCATCCTGCGCAAACGGGAGAACTTCCGAAAGGCTTTCGGCGGGTTCGACATCGAGACGGTCGCCCGCTACACCGACAGCGACGTGACGCGGCTGATGGCCGAGGCCGGGATTGTGCGCAATCGCGCCAAGATCGAGGCCACCATCGCAAACGCCCGGACCGCCGCCGACCTCGACGTCGACCTGAGCGAGTTGCTGTGGTCCTTCGCCCCGCCTCGACGGCCCCGCCCCGCGCTGATGTCCGAGATCCCGGCGGTCAGCCCGGAATCCACGGCCATGGCGCGCGAATTGAAGCGCCGCGGATTCCGTTTCGTCGGACCGACCACCGCCTACGCGTTGATGCAGGCGACCGGGATGGTCGACGACCACCTGCGGTCGTGCTGGGTGCCCGCGCTGGCCATCTCCGGCGCCGTGCCCATCGTCCGCGATCAACCCAACGTCGAGGTCTTGCACACGCATCGCCGCCGATAGGGAACAATGGGGGAGTGAATTGGCAGTTCGGCGCCGGGTGTTGCAACGGGTGGGCATCCCCGGTGCCGACCGGGTCCGTGACGGCGGGCCAGCACGAACCTGGAGGGAGCACTCGATGGCGGCCATGAAGCCCCGGACCGGAGACGGTCCTCTGGAAGCAACCAAGGAGGGGCGTGGCATCGTGATGCGGGTACCACTGGAGGGCGGCGGCCGACTCGTCGTCGAGCTGACACCCGACGAAGCCGCCGCACTGGGTGACGAGCTCAAGGGTGTCACCAGCTGACGCTGGCGGGCTGACGGGCTGCTCCTACGCCGACACCTTGCGGTAGATCTCCAGCGTCTGCTCGGCGATTTGCGCCCAGGAGAACTCTTCGATACAGCGATGGCGTCCGGCGCGGCCGAACTGCTCCGCCTTGCCGGGATCGGCGACCAGGGCGTTGACCGCGTCCGCCAACCGTGCCTCGAAATCAGCCGGATCAGCGGCGTCGTAGTGCACCAGTGAGCCGGTGGTGCCGTCGGCGACCACCTCCGGTATCCCTCCGACGTCGGAGGCGACGACCGCGGTCGCACACGCCATGGCCTCGAGGTTAACGATGCCCAGCGGCTCGTAGACCGACGGGCACACGAAAACCGTTGCTGCGGAGAGTATCTCGCGAATCCCGCCAATCGGCAGCATCTCCCGTACCCAGAACACGCCGGTGCGGGCGCGAGCCAACTGCTGCACCGCTGCGGTCACCTCGGCCGCGATCTGCGGGGTGTCGGGCGCTCCGGCGCACAGCACCAGCTGAACATCCGGACTGAATCGGTGAGCGGCCGCCACCAGATGGGCGACCCCTTTCTGGCGGGTGATCCTCCCGACGAACGCCACGGTGGGACGGCTGGGGTCGACGCCGAGTTCGGCCAGCACCGACTCGCCGGGCTCCGCCTTCGCCGGGTACCACACGTCGGTGTCGATGCCGTTCTTCACCACGTGCACCCGGTTCGGATCGAGTCCCGGATACACCCGCAGCACGTCGTCGCGCATGCCCGAACTGACCGCGATGACGGCGTCGGCGGCTTCGACAGCGGTACGTTCCACCCACGACGACACCCGGTAGCCACCGCCGAGCTGCTCGGCCTTCCACGGCCGCATCGGCTCCAGCGAATGCGCTGTCAGCACATGCGGTATGCCGTAGAGCAACGCGGCCAGATGGCCGGCCAGGCCCGTGTACCAGGTGTGCGAATGCACGACGGTCGCCTGCACCGCGCCGTTGGCCATCACCAGATCGGCCGACAACGTCGACAGCGCCGGGTTGGCTCCCTTCAGCGCCGGATCAGGCTGATGCACAAACGCGTTCGTCCTGGGTGCACCCATGCAGTGCACGTCGACTTCGCACAGGTTGCGCAGCTGCGCTACGAGTTCGGTGACGTGCACACCGGCCCCACCGTAGACCTCAGGTGGATACTCCCGAGTCATCATCGCCACCCGCATACCCACGCACGCTAATAGCCGGGATGCGCCGCCGCAGGCTTGTGGACAAGGTGCCCAGTACCAGGCCCGAATACCTCGACGGACCAACCGAAACAACGGATCAATCGGCCGATTGACCTAGCCGCCGTACGCGGCGGCCGATAAGTTTGAGTCATGAGGGACGCGCCACAGGTGCTGGGTATCGTCCTGGCCGGTGGGGAGGGCAAACGGCTGTATCCGCTGACGGCGGACCGGGCCAAGCCCGCCGTTCCCTTCGGCGGCGCCTACCGGCTGATCGACTTCGTGCTCTCGAATCTGGTCAATGCTCGATACCTGCGAATCTGCGTTCTCACCCAATACAAGTCGCATTCGCTGGACCGCCATATCTCGCAGAATTGGCGGCTGTCCGGACTGGCCGGTGAGTACATCACGCCGGTGCCCGCCCAGCAGCGGCTCGGGCCGCGCTGGTACACCGGCTCCGCCGATGCCATCTACCAGTCGCTGAACCTGATCTACGACGAGGACCCCGACTACATCGTCGTTTTCGGTGCCGACCACGTGTACCGGATGGATCCCGAACAGATGGTCCAGTTCCACATCGAAAGCGGCGCCGGGGCGACCGTGGCGGGTATCCGGGTGCCGCGCGCGGAGGCCACCGCCTTCGGCTGTATCGATGCCGACGAGTCCGGGCGCATCCTCGAGTTCATCGAGAAGCCCGCCGACCCACCCGGAACCCCCGACGACCCCGAGGCGACCTTCGTGTCGATGGGCAACTACATCTTCACCACCAAGGTGCTGATCGACGCCATCCGGGCCGATGCCGACGAAGACCGCTCCGACCACGACATGGGCGGCGACATCATTCCGCGGCTGGTCGCCGACGGCATGGCCGCGGTCTACGACTTCCAGGACAACGAAGTGCCCGGCGCCACCGACCGCGACCGCGGCTACTGGCGTGACGTCGGAACCCTGGACGCGTTCTACGACGCTCATATGGATCTGGTGTCGGTGCATCCGGTGTTCAACCTGTACAACAAGCGCTGGCCGATCCGTGGCGAGTCGGAGAACCTGGCGCCGGCCAAGTTCGTCAACGGCGGCTCCGCGCAGGAGTCGGTGGTGGGCGCCGGCAGCATCATCTCCGCGGCGTCGGTGCGCAACTCGGTGCTGTCGTCCAACGTGGTCGTCGACGACGGCGCCATCGTGGAGGGCAGCGTGCTGATGCCGGGCGCCCGGGTCGGCCGCGGCGCGGTGGTGCGGCACGCGATCCTGGATAAGAACGTCGTGGTCGGTCCCGGGGAAATGGTCGGAGTCGACCTGGAAAGGGACCGCGAACGCTTCGCGATCAGCGCCAGCGGCGTCGTTGCCGTCGGCAAGGGCATCTGGATCTAGGCTCGCCCACCGCGGTCAGGTCCGCTTTGGTCGGGCGGTGTTCGTTTCTTCCTGCGTCGGCGGCGTAAGAGCGCTATCACCGCCCAGGCCAGCGCGATCACCACCACCAGGACAAGTGCCGGGATCAGGATCGCCACGAACACCAACCCCACGCTGGTGGCGTCCTCGATGGTGGACAGCACCGGGGCGGCCACCCCCGCGGTTGCCACGTTGGCAGCGGGCCGGACGGCGGTCTTGGTCAGGTGCACGATCAGCGCGACGACCACCCCCATCGCCACCGGGATCCATTTGCCCGACTGCGCGAATTCCCCGGGATCGGTCACCGCGGCGGTCTGCGCAGTGGTGCCGGAGGCGAACACGATTCCACCGGCGGTCGGCCGGACGAAGGTCTGGATGGTGTCGTTGACGGAGTCCAGCGCCGGGATCTTGTCCGCGACGACCTCCACCGCCAGCAGCACCCCGACAATCGTCAGCACCCAGCCGTTCTCCAGCCACGACCAGCCCGCCGGCAACGTGACCAGATCGGTGAACCTGGACAACAGCCCCAGGAACAGCATCGGGATGTAGGCATTGAGCCCCGCCGCGGTGGCCAGACCGAACCCGGTCAGCAGTTCCTGCACGCAGCCACGCTATCCGGA
>CAZDYH010000004.1:18357-26124 GCA_964509355.1 uncultured Mycobacterium sp. | reverse complement strand
TCGTCCTCGGCGATCAGTCGGGCCGCTTCGCGCACCGCCGTCACCTCGGCGTCGTGTGCCGACGGGTCACCGGCCCGGCCGCCCAGTGCCGCCCGGTGCACGACGATCACCCCGCCCGGCCGCAGCAGCCGGACGCCTTCGACCACGAAGTCGGGTTGGTCGGCCGGATCGGCATCGACAAACACCAGGTCATAGGACTCATCGGCGAGACGCGTCAGGACCTCCTGGGCGCGGCCGCCGATGAGCCGGGTGCGTGACTGCCCGATACCGGCCTCGGTGAAGGCCTGCTTGGCGATGCGCTGATGCTCAGGCTCGATGTCGATCGTGGTCAGCACGCCGTCGGCGCGCATGCCCGACAACAACCACAACCCGCTGACGCCCGCCCCGGTGCCCACCTCGACGACGGCTTTGCCGCCGGTCAACTTGGCGAGCAGGCTGAGCAGGGCGCCGACCGCCGGTGTGACCGCGCCGGCCCCGATGTCGACGGCGCGCTCGCGGGCGGTCGCGAGAATCGCATCCTCGGAGATCGACCCTTCGGCGTGGGCAGAAATCGCCTCGGCCCGACTTGGCTGAGCCTGGCCCGGTGTCTGGTCGGTGGTGGCCATTCCCGCAGCGTAAGGCCAACCCGAGCGACAGCCGGGCAGGCGCGCCCGACACCGTTGGCGGCCACCGCCACCCGCGACACGCCCGGGATACCGCGGCTGGGCAATCTGCGATACGGTGCATCGCCACAGCGCAACGGCGTGTGGGCCCGGTTTCTCAGGAAACGTTCAGTGTGCTCATATGCCAGCCACACGCCGATAGGCGACGGTAACGGCATGGAGCACGGCGGACGCTGGTCCGGGAATACGCCTGAGCTTGTTCGCGTTGCCCGCGGTGCGCCAAAAACTTCCAGCCAGGAGGATCCGACGACCACCACACTGATGACGCCGACCACGATGTCGCATCCCGAGCAGTACAGCGACGCGCAGTGGGCTGAATCATCCGACGAGTTGCAGGGCACCGCGGTGTTCGATGCGACCGGAGACAAGGCGGCCATGCCGTCGTGGGATGAGCTGGTGCGTCAGCACGCCGATCGGGTGTACCGGCTGGCCTACCGGCTCTCCGGTAATCAGCACGACGCCGAGGATCTGACCCAGGAGACGTTCATCCGGGTATTCCGTTCGGTGCAGAACTATCAACCGGGCACGTTCGAGGGCTGGTTGCACCGCATTACGACGAACCTGTTCCTCGACATGGTGCGCCGGCGCGGTCGTATCCGGATGGAAGCGCTGCCCGAGGATTACGATCGCGTACCCGCGGACGAACCCAATCCCGAGCAGATCTACCACGACTCGCGGCTGGGGCCCGACCTGCAGGCCGCGCTGGACTCGTTGCCGCCGGAGTTCCGCGCCGCGGTGGTGTTGTGCGATATCGAAGGACTGTCCTACGAGGAGATCGGCGCGACGCTGGGCGTCAAGCTGGGCACGGTGCGCAGCCGCATCCACCGCGGTCGGCAGGCGTTACGGGACTATCTGGCCGCGCATCCGGACACCTCGGACTTCACCGCCAGCACGGCCTGAGTCACGACTACGGGTCCAAACGGCCGTTCAGACGTGTCGTTGGCCCTTCTGCGCGCTACATTCGAGCTAGCGCCGTACAGGCGGATGCGATCAGGAGAGGAGTTGGGTGATGGTCCACCGGGGACGTGTGTTCCGCCGTGCGTTCTCCTGGCTCCCAGCACAGTTCGCGTCGCAGAACGATGCGCCGGTCGGTGCGCCGCGGCAATTCGGCTCCACCGAACATCTGTCCACCGAGGCCATCGCCGCGTTCGTCGACGGTGAGCTCCGGATGAACGCCCACCTGCGCGCCGCACACCACCTGTCGTTGTGCGGACAATGCGCCAACGAAGTGGAGGCCCAGCGCCAGGCCCACGCCGCGCTGCGGGATTCCTGCCCGGTCAGCATGCCGAGCACGCTGTTGGGAACGCTGTCACGGATCCCGCAGTCGCCGCCTGACGAGGCATCGATTCAACAGGGTGGGCTGGCCGACCAGTTAGCTGACGGCATAACGCGTGACCGGCGTAAGCGCCGGTAGGGTGGATCCGAAGGCTGATACCACCCAACGGCCCGCGTTCTCTCGGGCACTCGAAAGAGGATGACTTGAGCTCCAACCAGGACAGCTCCGGCGGCCACCGCCTGGCGCCCCGCCCCGTTTCGCGGCCACCGGTCGACGCCGAATCGCGCCGCACATTCGGACGGCCCAACGGCGTCGACGGGTCGTTCGTCGCCGAGAGTCTGCGCCCGAAGAAGTATCGCGACCAGGGCGAGTTCACCCCGCACGATATGGCGACCGACCCGGTGCTGGCCGATGCCTTCGGGAAGCCGTATGTGGGTGGCGAGTCGCTGCAGCGCCACCCCGCCGACGCCGGGGCAATCGATGGCGAGAAAGACCGGCCGGAGGAGCCCGACGACCCGTGGCGCGACCCCGGGGCCGCCGCCGCGCTGGGCACACCCGCGCTGGCCGAGCCGGCCCCGCAGACCTTCGCCGGTCCTACCGGCAAGCTCGGCGTACGTGACGTGCTGTTCGGCGGCAAGGTCTCCTACACCGCGTTGGCGATACTGGCGATCACCGCGCTGCTGATCGGTTTCGCCGGCGGCTGGGTCGGCCGCAAGACCGCCGAAGTGGTCCAGGCGTTCACCACTTCCAAGGTGACGCTGTCCACCGGCGGCGGCACCGAGGTGCCCACCGGCCGGTTCGCCCAGGTGGCTTCGTCGGTGGCGGACTCGGTGGTGACCGTGGAATCGGTCAGCGATCAGGAGGGCTCACAGGGGTCCGGTGTGGTCGTCGACGGCCGCGGCTACATCGTCACCAACAACCACGTGATCTCCGAAGCGGCCACCAATCCCAGCCAGTACAAGACGACGGTGGTGTTCAACAACGGCAAAGAGGTGCCGGCCAACCTGGTGGGCCGTGACCCCAAGACCGACTTGGCCGTGCTGAAGGTCGACAACGTCGACAATCTGACCGTGGCGCGCTTCGGCGACTCCGACAAGCTGAACGTCGGCGACGAAGTCATCGCGGCCGGCGCGCCGCTGGGCCTGCGCAGCACCGTCACCCACGGCATCATCAGTGCGCTGCACCGTCCCATCCCGTTGTCCGGCGACGGCTCGGACACCGACACCGTCATCGACGCCATCCAGACCGACGCGTCGATCAACCACGGCAACTCCGGCGGCCCGCTGATCGATATCGATTCCCAGGTGATCGGCATCAACACCGCGGGTAAGTCGCTCTCTGACAGCGCCAGCGGGCTGGGCTTCGCCATTCCGGTCAACGAGGTGAAGTCCGTCGTCGAGACGCTGATCAAAGACGGCAAGATCGCGCACCCGACACTGGGTGTCAGCGCACGCTCGGTGAGCAACTCGCTGGCCTCGGGCGCGCAGGTGGCCAATGTGAAGGCCGGGGGGCCCGCTGAGAAGGCCGGCATGCTGGAGAACGACGTGGTGGTCAAGGTCGGAAACCGCACGGTTGCCGACGCCGACGAGTTCGTCGTCGCCGTGCGCCTGCTGAGCATCGGGCAGGATGCCCCGATCGAGGTGATGCGCGACGGCCGCCCCGTCACGTTGACGGTGAACCCCAACCCCGACAGTAGCTAGATGTTCGCCAACGTCGGCTGGGGCGAGATGCTGGTGCTGGTCGTTGCCGGGCTGGTGATCCTGGGACCCGAACGGCTGCCCGGGGCCATCCGGTGGACGTCCAACGCGCTGCGACAGGCCCGCGACTATGTCAGCGGCGCGACCAGCCAGTTGCGTGAGGACCTCGGCCCGGAGTTCGAAGACCTGCGCGAGCCGCTGAACGAGCTGCAGAAGCTGCGCGGTATGACGCCGCGCGCGGCGCTGACCAAGCACCTTCTGGACGGTGACGACTCGATCTTCACCGGCAACTTCGACAAGCCGGCGGACGCTGTCGTGCCGCCGGCGACGGCGCAGCGGCCACCCGCGGAACCGGCGAAGCCGGTATCGGGCCCCACGCCCTTCGACAGCGACGCCACCTGAACCCGTTGTCCTCCGAGCCAGAGTCACATGACCAGATGACGCGGGCGGCCGGTCTGGCGGGCGTGGCCGGTTTCCTGCTCATTGCTTCGGCGGCGGCGCTCCTACCGTTCTGGACGGCACTTGACACCATTGATTCGCCCGAAGCCTTCGCCCGGTATGCGCAGGATCAGCGCAGTCAGATCGTTGCGGCAATGTTCCTCTACGCGCTGGGGTTCGGGCTGTTCCTCGTCCTCGCGGCGGCGCTGTGGACGGAACTCCGCCGCGCGAATCCGAGAGCGGAATGGTTGGCGGCCGTATTCGGTTTCGCGGCCGTATCGATGTCGACGATGATCGTCGCGGCGTTTGTTCCCGCGAGTGTCTTCGCGTACCGCTCGCACTCGCCTGAGATCGCGCAGACCCTCTGGGATCTCGGCTTCGGGATGCTCGCGCTATCGGGTGTACCCACTGCGGTCTGTATGGCCGCCTACGCAACGGCCACGCTCTGCTACGGCGGGCTGCCCCGATGGACCGGGTGGTTGGCCGCGGTGGGCGTCGTGCCGCACCTAGTCATCGCGGGATCGTTCATGGTCGGGGATGGGTTCTTCGCCCTCCAGGGTGACGTGACCCTCTGGGTGCCCCTGACGCTCTTCGGGTGGATCCTCGGGGCCAGTGTCGCGCTCACCCGTCAGAGTCGCGGGCGCCGAACCGGATGACTCAGGTGTTACGTGTGGTCTCCAGGCCCAGCGACATACCGGCCAGGCCGCGACGGCGTGCCGACAGGCTGTCGGCAATGCTGCGCAGTTCCTTTCCGGCGGCCGAGTCGGGCGCACTGAGCACCAGCGGCACCCCGGAGTCGCCGGCCTGCATCAACGCCGTGTCCAGCGGGATCTGACCCAGTAGCGGCACCTCGGCACCGACCGCGAGGGTGAGCCGTTCGGCGACCCGGCGGCCGCCGCCCTCCCCGAACACCTGCATCGTCGAGCCGTCGGGCAACGTGAGCCACGACATGTTCTCCACCACCCCGACGATGCGCTGGCGAGTCTGCAGCGCGATCGCGCCGGCCCGCTCGGCCACCTCGGCAGCGGCCAGCTGCGGCGTCGTCACCACCAGAATCTCAGCGCCCGGGATCAGCTGGGCCACCGAGATCGCGATATCGCCGGTGCCCGGCGGCAGGTCGAGCAGCAGCACGTCGAGATCACCCCAGTACACATCGGCCAGGAACTGCTGCAGAGCCCGGTGCAGCATCGGGCCCCGCCACACGACGGGGGTGTTGCCCTGGGTGAACTGCGCGATCGAGATGACCTTCACCTCGTGGGCGATCGGCGGCAGGATCATCGACTCGACCTGCGTCGGCCGGTCGGTGGTGCCCATCATCCGCGGAATTGAATGGCCGTAGATATCGGCGTCGAGCACCCCGACCGAGAGCCCGCGCGCGGCCATGGCCGCGGCCAGATTGACCGTGACGCTGGACTTGCCCACGCCGCCCTTGCCGGACGCGACCGCATACACCCGGGTCAGCGATCCGGGTTGGGCGAACGGGATGACGGGTTCACGCGCGTCGCCGCGCAGCTGTTTGCGTAACTCGGTGCGCTGCTCGTCGCTCATCACGTCCAGGGCCACCGTCACCGGGCCGGTGCCGGGGACATCCGCGACCGCCTGGCTGACCCGCTCGGAGATCTCGGTCTTCTTCGGGCAGCTTGCGGTGGTGAGGTAGATCTCGACGTGCACGCCGCGGTCGGTGCCCACCGCAATGCTCTTGACCATGCCGAGTTCGGTGATGGGGCGCCGCAGCTCGGGATCGATCACCTTGGCCAGCGCCGCCCGGATGCCGGGTTCCAGCTCTTCGGACGACGAATCGTTACGTTGGGACATCACCGCCGAGTGTAGGCGGGGCGTCGGTCAGCCGGCCGGGCCGGGCAACGGCCCGAGCGTCGGCGGCAACGGCGCCGGTATCTGCTCGGGGGCGGGCATTCCGGGCGGAGCACCGGGGAACGGCTCCGCCGGAGGTGCCCAGGGCGGTGGTGGCGGCAACGCCTCCGGCGGCCCCGGGGCGGGACTCTGCCCTTCGATGCAGATCAGTGTGCACCACGGTGCCTGCGGCATTCCCGGCCCGGGCATTCCCGGCCCGGGCAGGTTTCCGGGTGCCTGGCCCGGCGGGGTGGTGGGCAACTGGTCAGCGACGTCGGTGCGGCCGAAGACGATGAGCGGCATCTGCGCCAGCGGGTCGGTGGGCGGCAGGCCGGTGGCATTCAGCGGAGCGCCCGGACCCAGGCCTCGCGGGTGCTCCAGGTGCGCATCGGCCATCGGCGGGATCGGCCCGGTGATCGGCGGCAGGTCCACCGGGACCACACCGGTGGCATATGCGGCGGCCCAGCCCAGCACGTTGCGGGCATACGGAATCGAGTTGTTGTACCGCAGGATGGACGACAGCACCTGGGACTGATCGCGCAGGTTGAGGCCGCCGGTGCACAGGTAGCGGGCCGCGGACAGCGTCGAGTCGAACAGGTTCTGCGGATCGGCCTTGCCGTCGCCGTCGCCGTCGGAGGCGTATCGCGACCAGGTTCCGGGCAGGAACTGCATCGGGCCCATAGCGCGGGCGTACTGCACCCGGCCGGCCTGGCTGCTCTGCACGATGATCTCGTTGCCGGGCAGCGAGCCGTCCAGCGACGGGCCGTAGATCGGGCGCACCGCGGTGCCCCGGGCATCGGTCGCCCCGCCGTTGGCGTGCATCGACTCGATGCGGCCGATACCGGCCAGCAGATTCCAGCTGAGACCGCAGCCGGGGGCCGCCACCGCCATCATCCGTTCGGCATTGCGGTAGGCGTTCAGCGCCATGGTCGGGATGCGCATGGCGCCCGGCGAGTTCACCACCACCGCGGGCGGGGGAGCGGAGAGCATGGCCCCCGCCATGTGAAAGCTGGTCGGGGGGCGGTTGACGGCGATGACCACCGGCCCGTCCGGGTTGCGTGGTGTTGGGGCGACCGCCGCCAGCGGTGTCACCCCGGTATCGCGCAGCGGCGCGCTGGGCCCGGTGAAGGTGGGTGCCGAGGCGCCGACGGCGCCGGCGAGCACCAGCGGGGTGATGACGGCGACGCCGAACGCAGGCGTCCGCGCGGCCCGGGCTACCCGGTGCCGTACCGCCGCGAGGGCCGGGTGTGCACCCAGGCCGCCCCGTATGCGCACTCGACCGTCCTCAGCACATCGATCTTGTTGGAGCGTGAACTAAGTCACCATACATAGTCTTGTTACGCGAGTGGCGAGATTGGCCATGCTGGCCGATCCGGGAATCTCAGCCCAGTTTCTTGGCACGGCCCTTGCCGGGCGAGGGCTTCTCGGGCAGTGTCGCCTCCAGCAGGTCGCGTAGCTCATCCAGTTCGCGGCGCAGGTAGTCACGGGTGGCCACTTCGCCTACGGCCAGCCGCAGTGCGGCCAGCTCGCGGGCCAGGAACTCGGTGTCGGCCTTGGTCTGCTCGGCGCGGCGGCGGTCTTCTTCCAGTGCCACCCGGTCGCGGTTCTCCTGACGGTTCTGCGCCAGCAGGATCAGCGGTGCCGCGTAGGCGGCCTGTGTGGAGAATGCCAGGTTGAGCAGGATGAACGGATACGGGTCCCACCGCCACGAGACCGCGGCGAGGTTCAGCGCTATCCAGACGATCACGAAGAACGTCTGGATCGCCAGGTAACGACCGGTGCCCAGGAACCGTGCGAAGGACTCGCTGAGGCGCCCGGCGGCTTCGGGGTCGACGTTGAATGA
>CAZDYH010000004.1:5238-18257 GCA_964509355.1 uncultured Mycobacterium sp. | reverse complement strand
GTGCCCGCCAGTCGTGGGGCAGCAGGTGGTCGAGCACGTCGTCCACGGTGACCGCGCCCAGCAGGTGACTTTCGTCGTCGACCACCGGCCCGCAGACCAGATTGTAGGCAGCGAAGTAACGGGTCAGCGCGGCCAGCGAGGTCTCTGGTACCAGGCTGGGCAGATCGGTGTCGATTATGCCGCTGACCAGCGATGCCGGCGGCTCGCGAAGCAGCCGCTGCAGGTGTACACAACCCAGATAGCGGCCGGTCGGAGTGGCCGTCGGCGGCCGCACCACGAACACCAGCGAGGAAAGCGCGGGTGTCAGGTCGGGATCACGGGCCCGGGCCAACGCCTCCGCGACCGTCGTGTCAGGGGCGAGGACCACCGGCTCCGAGGTCATCAGCCCGCCCGCGGTATCGGGCGAGTGCTTCAGCAGCCGCCGCACCGGATCGGAATCTTCAGGATCCATCCGGGCCAGCAGCACCTCGGCCTCGGTGGGATTCAGTACGCCGAGCAGGTCTGCGGCGTCGTCAGGGTCCATCGCCTCGAGCACGTCGGCGGCACGCTCGGTGTCCAGCTGCATGAGCACGTCGGTCTGGTCGTCCTCGGGCAGCTCCTGAAGGATGTCGGCCAGCCGGTCGTCGTCCAGCGCGTTGACGACCTCGTAGCGTCGCTTGGACGGCAGCTCGCGAATGGCGTCCGCGACCTCGATCGGGCGCTGCCCTTCGAACTGATGCAGCAGCTGTGCCACTCCCTGACCGGGCATCGCCAGTGCGGACGGTGTCAGGCCCTGCACGTTCTGCCAGTCGGCGATGTGAACGGTGGTGCGTCGCCCCAGCCGGCGGTGGCTGCGCACCGCGACGCGCGTCACCATCCAGTCGCGGGACCTGATCTGCTCGATGCCCAGATCGACGACCACGACGTCGACCCCGGCCAACTGCGCCAGCTCGGGATCGTTGACCCGCACCCGGGTGTCCAGGACCTGACCGAGCACCAGCACCTCGCCGGGCCGTTGCGAGAAGCGGCGCAGCGACACGTTGGCGGTGGTCAGTGTCACCGCGCTGGGCTCGATGGCGGTGACCCGCAGGATGGGCACGAAAATTCTTCGACGCGTGAGCAATTCGACGACCAGCCCCAGCACGCGCGGCTGCTGGCGGACGATACTCATGCTGATCACGACATCGCGGACTCGGCCGAGGGATTCACCGTCCGGCCCCAGGACAAGCATCCCCGCGAGCCGTGCCGCGTACACCCTGTTCACCGACGCCATGGTTGAAAGGGTAGGAGTAAATGGGTGCATAACTCCTATCGACCCCGCCGAACGTGTCTTTCGGTTCCCGGCAGCAGCCAGAAGATGATCGACAAGGCCAAGGGCCTGCCCGCCGACGAGGTATTCCTCGATCTCGAGGACGCCGTCGCGCCAGATGCCAAGGCGCAGGCCCGCACCCGGGTGGCCGCGGCGCTCGCCGGGCCCGGCTGGGCCGGGCAGCTGCGCGGTGTCCGGGTCAACGACTGGACGACACCGTGGACCCATGCCGACGTCATCGAGGTGGTGGCTGCCGTTGCTTCTGGGCGCGGTGGCTGCCTCGATGTCATCGTGTTGCCCAAGGTGACCGACGTGTCACACGTGCAAGCACTCGACCTGCTGCTGACCCAGCTGGAGATCACCCATGGACTGCCGGTGGGGCAGATCGGCATCGATGCGCAGATCGAGAATGCCGCCGGTCTGACCAATATCGAGGCCATCGCGGGGGGCCCGCGGGTGCAGGCCCTGGTGCTCGGCCCCGCCGACCTGATGGCCAGCCTGAACATGCGCACGCTGGTCGTCGGTGAGCAGCCCGAGGGTTACGACGTCGGCGACGCCTACCACCACGTGCTGATGACGATTCTGATCGCCGCGCGCACGCACGGCATCGCCGCGGTCGACGGGCCGTATCTCAGGGTGCGCGATGTCGCGTCGTTCCGGCGGGTGGCCGGCCGGTCAGCGGCGCTCGGCTACGACGGGAAGTGGGTGCTGCACCCGGATCAGATCGCGGCGGGCAACGAGATCTTCAGCCCGCGCCAGGACGAGTACGACCACGCCGAACTGATCCTCGAGGCCTACGAGTGGCACACCTCGACGGCGGGCGGCGCCCGCGGTGCGGTGATGCTGGGCGACGAGATGATCGACGAGGCCAGCCGCAAGATGGCGCTGGTCATCGCCGGTAAGGGCCGCGCCGCGGGCATGCAGCGCAGGGCCGACCCGTACGTGCCGCCGGGCGCCTGATACGGCTAACCGGCCGAGTACGACATACTGCTGGCGGCGAGCAGGGCGACCACCACGATGTACACCACGATCAGCGCGACGATCAACGCGCCGACGATGACGCCGGCCAGCGCGAGTCCGTAGCCGTCCTGCCCGGTGCGCTTGGTTTCCCGCATCGCGATGATGCCCAGAATCACGCCCGCGATCGACGGCAGCCCACAGAAGATCAGCCCTGCCAACGAGGTCACCAGCGCCGCGACCGCCTTTCCGTTGGTGCCCGGCGGCTTGGTCGGGCGGTACGGGTCGTAGGGATCCGCTGGGTAACCGGGGTAGGGCGGCTGCGGATACCCGGGCCCGCCGGTGTACGGCGCCGGGTAGACCGGCGGTGGCAAGGGCGGATACCCGGTCGGATAGCTGGTCGGGTAATCAACCGGCGCGTACGGGTCGACGGGCGGGTGAGCGTTCTCCAGAGACGGGTACTCCGCGCCGCGAAACGGCTGTTCGGGGTTGTTCATCGCATCAACGCAAGGCGTACGTCGCCCAGATCAGGTTGATGACCAGTGACGCGACACCGACGACGATGCCCGCCACCGCCAGGCCGTAGCCGCCTTGACGGGTCTGCTTGATCTGGTTCAGTGCCACTACGCCGAGCACTATGCCGACGATGGAGCCGATGCCGCACAGTACGCCGATGCACGATGCCACCAGCGAGGCGATCGCCAGCGTGTTGGTCCCGGACGGTGCTTGCCCGTACCCGCCCGCGTAGGGCGACGGCTGGCCGTACTGGGGCGGAGGCGGCGGGGTGTACGACGAGCCGGTGTAACCCGGGGCCTGGTAGCTCGGCGGCGGCGGGTACCCGGCCGGCGGTGGGTAGCTCGACGGTGCCTCGTATCCCGGAGCCGCATATCCCGGGGGTGGGGTTTCGTAGTTGGGCTGCGCCTGGGTCTGCTCGATCGGCGGGGCCTCGTAGGTGCCCTCCGACGGGCCCTGATCGGCCGCGTCTTGCGCCCTTTCGCCGGAGTCACCGCCGGGAACTGTCATGCTGTTCAACCTAGCGTATGAGATGGTGACGCGCGGTTGGCTTGACCGGACCCTGACCGGGGCACCAATGCCTGATGCGGCGCGTTGGTAGAGGAAGGGCCGACCGCGCTGCAGGTTCGGCCCGGACGCGAGACAAATAGCGTGCATAGAGGAGAATGAGGACCCATGACCAGCCCTTTCCCGCCCGGACAGAACCCCGGCGTGTCGCCTGGCACCGCGGCATCGGGTCGACGCCGACCGGTGGGGCTGCCCACCCCACCCAAAGGCTGGCCGATCGGGTCGTACCCGACCTATGCCGAGGCGCAGCGCGCCGTCGACTACCTGTCGGACCAACAGTTTCCGGTGCAGCAGGTGACCATCGTCGGGGTCGATCTGATGCAGGTCGAACGGGTGACCGGCCGGCTCAGCTGGCCCAAGGTGATCGGCGGCGGTGTACTCACCGGGGCCTGGCTGGGCATCTTCATCGGCCTGGTGCTGGGCTTTTTCAGTCCCAACCCGTGGGCCGCGCTGGCGACCGGCCTGATTGCCGGTGTCTTCTTCGGTCTCATCACCACTGCTGTCCCGTACGCGATGGCTCGCGGCACAAGAGATTTCAGCTCGACCATGCAATTGGTGGCCGGACGTTACGACGTGCTGTGTGACCCACAGAATGCCGAGAAGGCGCGGGACCTGCTGGCGCGCTTGAAGATATAGTTCCCCGCGAACAACCCGCCGACACGCCGTGGCCGGCTTCAGCGCGACGCGCGCACTGAAAGTGTTGCATCTCGCGCGCATCTGGCTCTACGGTTCTGGCGCGGGACAATCCCGTCGTGAGTGCACAGCAGGTGTTGGCGTTACGGACGGAGAGGCGGTGGTCGTGGCAAGGCCTGGCTCATGCACACGGCGGCTGGTCGCGGCCGCGCTGGCGGCGCTGACCACCGCATCGGGGCTATCAGCGTGCAGCTCCGGCGGCGACGGCCTGGTCATCAGCTACTACACACCGGCCGGCGATGCCGCGACCTTCAGCGCGATCGCCAAGCGCTGTAATGAAGAGTTCGGTGGGCGCTTCACCATCGAGCAGGTCACCCTGCCCAAGGGTGCGGACGACCAGCGGCTGCAGCTGGCCCGTCGGCTCGCCGGCAACGACCGCACGCTGGATGTGATGGCGCTCGACGTGGTGTGGACCGCGGAGTTCGCGGAGGCGGGCTGGGTGCTGCCGTTGTCCGACGACCCGGCCGGCCGGGCCGAGGCCGATGCCTCCGCCGATACCCTGCCCGGGCCGCTCGAGACCGCCAGGTGGCAGCGCAGGCTTTACGCCGCACCCATCACCACCAACACCCAATTGCTTTGGTACCGGCCGGATTTGATGGACGCGCCGCCGACAACATGGGAAGAGATGGTGACCGAGGCGACCCGGTTGTACGCCGCGGGCAAACCCAGCTGGATCGCTGTGCAGGCCAAGCAGTACGAGGGCCTGGTGGTGTGGTTCAACACGCTGCTGCAAAGCGCCGGCGGTCAGGTGCTTTCTGAGGACGGCAAGACGGTCACCTTGACCGATACCCCGGCGCATCGGGCCGCGACCGTCAAGGCGTTGCAGATCATGAAGTCGGTGGCCACCGCCCCTGGTGCCGATCCGTCCGTCACCCAGACCGATGAGGGCACCGCGCGGTTGGCGCTGGAACAGGGCAATGCCGCGCTGGAGGTCAACTGGCCGTTCGTGTTCCCGTCCATGCTGGAGAACGCCGTCAAGGGCGGTGTGGAATTCCTTCCGCTCAACGAACGCCCCGACCTGGCCGGCAGTATCAACGATGTCGGGACGTTCTCCCCGAACGACGAGCAGTTCGCTGCGGCCTATGAGGCCAGCAAGAAAGTGTTCGGTTTCGCGCCCTACCCGGCGGTACAGGCGGGGGAGCCGGCCAGGGTCACGCTCGGCGGTCTGAACCTGGCCGTGGCCAAGACGACCCGCCACCGGGCGGAGGCGTTCGAGGCGATCCGCTGCCTGCGCAACCTGGAGAACCAGAAGTACGCGTCGATCGAGGGCGGCCTGCCGGCGGTGCGGACGGCGCTGTACTCCGACCCGCAATTCCAGGCGAAGTATCCGCAGTACGCCATCATCCGCGACCAGCTCACCAACGCGGCGGTGCGGCCGGTGACGCCGGTCTATCAGACGGTGTCCACCCGGATGTCGGCGACACTGGCCCCGGTCAGCGACATCGATCCCGAGACGACCGCCGACGAGCTCACCGAACAGGTCCAGAAGGCCATCGACGGGAAGGGACTCATCCCATGACGGCGACCACCGCCGAACCGGCCGCGCCCGCCGTGAGCCTGTCCCGCGCCGACGGCAACAGATCGGAGCGCCGGCTGGCGTTCTTCCTGATCGCTCCCGCGGTGATCCTGATGCTGGCCGTGACGGCCTATCCAATCGGTTACGCGGTGTGGTTGAGCCTGCAGCGCAACAACCTGGCCACCCCCGAAGACACCGCATTCATCGGGCTGGCGAACTACCAGACCATCCTCACCGACAGATACTGGTGGACCGCGTTCGTGGTGACGCTGGCGATCACCGTCATCTCGGTGGCCATCGAGTTCGTGCTGGGTCTGGCGCTGGCACTGGTCATGCACCGGACCATCTTCGGCAAGGGCCTGGTGCGCACGGTGGTGCTGATCCCGTACGGCATCGTCACCGTCGCCGCGTCCTACAGCTGGTACTACGCCTGGACACCCGGCACCGGGTATCTGGCCAACCTGCTGCCCTCCGGAAGCGCGCCACTCACCGAGCAGATCCCGTCGCTGGGCATCGTGATTCTGGCCGAGGTCTGGAAGACCACGCCGTTCATGGCACTGCTGCTGCTCGCGGGTCTCGCGCTGGTGCCCGAAGACCTGTTGAAGGCGGCGCAGGTCGACGGCGCCGGTGCCTGGAAGCGGCTGATCAGGGTGACCCTGCCGCTGATCAAACCGGCCATCCTGGTGGCGCTGCTGTTCCGCACGTTGGACGCCTTCCGGATCTTCGACAACATCTACGTGCTCACCGGCGGCTCCAACGACACCGCGTCGGTGTCGATCCTGGGCTACGACAACCTGTTCAAGGGCTTCAACCTCGGTCTGGGCTCGGCGATCAGCGTGCTGGTCTTCCTGTGCGTCGCCGTCATCGCGTTCATCTTCATCAAACTGTTCGGTGCCTCGGCGCCCGGCGCCGACAACGAGGTGCGGTAATGGGTGCGCGGCGCGCCACGAGCTGGGTGGTCATCGACATCCTGGTGGTGCTTTATGCGCTTTTCCCGGTGCTGTGGATTCTCAGCCTTTCGCTCAAGCCGACGTCAACGGTCAAGGACGGCAAGCTGATTCCGTCGTCGGTGACCTTCGACAACTACCGTGGCATCTTCTCCGGCGACATCTTCAGTTCGGCGCTGGTCAACTCGATCGGCATCGGACTGATCACCACGGTGATCGCGGTGGTGATCGGTGGCATGGCGGCCTACGCGGTGGCACGGCTGGCGTTCCCAGGTAAGAAGGCGTTGATCGGCGCGGCATTGCTGATCGCGATGTTCCCCCAGATCTCGCTGGTGACACCGTTGTTCAACATTGAACGCAGGCTGGGTCTGTTCGACACCTGGGCGGGGCTCATCATCCCCTACATCACGTTCGCCCTGCCGCTGGCGATCTACACGCTCTCGGCGTTCTTCCGGGAGATTCCGTGGGACCTGGAGAAGGCGGCCAAGATGGACGGTGCCACACCGGGCCAGGCTTTTCGCAAGGTCATCGCTCCGCTGGCGGCTCCGGGCATCGTCACCGCGGCCATCCTGGTGTTCATCTTCGCCTGGAACGACCTGCTGCTCGCGCTTTCGCTGACCGCCACCAAGGCGGCGATCACCGCGCCGGTGGCGATCGCCAATTTCACGGGCAGTTCGCAATTCGAGGAGCCGACGGGATCGATTGCCGCCGGCGCGATGGTGATCACCGTCCCGATCATTGTCTTTGTTCTGATCTTCCAACGACGGATTGTTGCCGGATTGACCTCCGGTGCGGTGAAGGGGTAGCTCGATGGCCGAGATTGTGTTGGCTCACGTGACCAAGAGTTACCCCGACGGCGCGACGGCCGTTAAGGACCTGAGCATCACGATCGGCGACGGCGAATTCGTCATCCTGGTAGGCCCTTCCGGCTGTGGCAAGTCCACGACGCTGAACATGATTGCCGGGCTGGAAGATATCTCGTCGGGTGAACTGCGCATCGGCGGTGAGCGGGTTAACGAGAAAGCACCGAAGGACCGCGATATCGCGATGGTGTTCCAGTCCTACGCGCTCTACCCGCATATGACAGTCCGCCAGAACATCGCGTTCCCGTTGACCCTGGCGAAATTGAACAAGGCCGAAATCGCCGAGAAGGTCGAGGCGACCGCGAATATCCTCGACCTGACCGACTATCTGGACCGCAAGCCCTCGCAGCTCTCGGGCGGGCAGCGGCAGCGCGTGGCGATGGGCCGCGCAATCGTGCGAAATCCCAAGGCATTCCTGATGGATGAGCCGCTGTCGAATCTGGACGCCAAGTTGCGGGTGCAGATGCGCGGCGAGATCGCCCGGCTGCAGCAGCGTCTGGGCACCACCACCGTCTATGTCACCCATGACCAGACCGAGGCCATGACGCTCGGCGACCGGGTGGTGGTGCTGCGCGCCGGTGTGGCCCAGCAGATCGGCACGCCCGACGAACTCTACGAGCGGCCCGCGAATCTGTTCGTCGCGGGCTTCATCGGCTCGCCGGCGATGAACTTCTTCCCGGCCACCCTGACCGACGTCGGGGTGAGTCTGCCGTTCGGCGATGTCACGCTGACACAGTCGGTCCACGACATGCTCGCGCGGCATCCGAAACCTGCCAATGTCATCGTCGGGGTGCGGCCCGAACACCTCGAGGATGCGTCGTTGATCGATGTCTACCAGCGCATCAGGGCGCTGACCTTCCAGGTCAAGGTCGATCTGGTGGAATCCCTGGGTGCCGACAAGTTCGTGTACTTCACGACATCAGGCGCGGGCGCGCAGTCGGCGCAACTCGCGGAACTGGCAGCCGAATCGGGTGCTGGTGAAAACGATTTCGTGGCAAGGCTTTCCGCGGAGTCGCAGGCGGCCGTCGGGCAATCGTTGGAACTGGCTTTCGACACCGCGAAACTGGCCATCTTCGATGCCGACTCGGGTGTGAACTTGACCATTCCGCCGCCGCGTGTCGCCGAGTGACTCAGGTCCCGGCACGAGTCCGCGGACACCTGCGCAGACATTTCGGCCGGGCCGGGATCGGTGCGGAGCCGGACGCCGCGAGCGTGACCTTCCTGGGTATCGAACCCATCGAGGTGCTGAGATTCGGGCCGGGTTCCGACGGGGTGATTCACTATGTGTCCCTGGGCTGTTCACGGCACCCGATGTCGGATCCTGCCTCGGCGACGGCCGACCCGTTGCGCGGTCCACGCGCCGAAGTCGTCATGAGTCTGCGCGATACGTCCTCAACCCCTGGTCTGGCGCGCAGCATCGCGGTGCTGGCCGCAACACCCGCTGTGGACGGTGTCGTGCTGGTGCCGGATGCGCTGATCGACCTCGGCTCGGCTTTGTGGGCCCGGGAGCCCGGGCGAGCGTCGTTCACCGCCGTCCTGCTGGGTAACAGCGATATCGCCGATCTGCCGCTGGCGCCGCGCCGTGACCCGGTGTCGTTCCTGGCCGCGGTTCCGATCACCGCCACCGAGGCGGCCTGGGTGCGGCTCAAGGGCGCCGACGCGCTGCGGGAGGCATGGCGGCAGGACGGCGTGGACGTACTGAACCCCGCACGACGGGCCTCGCAGCCTAGCTGAGGCTAAAGCCAGTGGTTGCGGCGGAACGTGCGATACAGCAAGAAGCACGCGCCGGCCATTGTGGCCAGCACTGCCGGATAGCTCCACGTCCACTGCAACTCGGGCATGTGCTCGAAGTTCATGCCGTAGACACCGGCGAGCATCGTCGGCACCGAGACGATCGCCACCCATGCCGAGATCTTCCGCATGTCGGTGTTCTGCTGCATGCCGACTTTGGCCAGCGCGGCCTGCACCAGCGAGCTGAGCATCTCGTCGTAGCTGGTGATCTCGTCGGCTGCCCGGGTCGCGTGGTCGAGCACGTCGCGCAGGTAGCGCAGCACTTCCTTGCTGATCAGGTCCTTGTGCTCGGCCGGGATGCGGCTCAGTGCGACCGACAGCGGGCTCACGGCGCGCCGCAGCTCGACCACTTCGCGTTTGAGCAGGTAGATCTGCTCGATCTCGGTCCTGCGCTGCGACGAGAAGGTCTCCTCTTCGATGCTGTCGATATCGGTCTCCATCAGGCAGACGACGTCGAGGTAGCCGTCGACCACGTGATCGGCGATAGCGTGCATCACCGCATACGGCCCCAGCCGCAGATGCTCGGGATCACCCTCGATCCGCCTGCGCACTCCGGCCAGGCCGGTGTGGTCGCCGTGCCGGACGGTGACCACGAAGTCCTTGCCGACGAAGACCATGATCTCCCCGGTTTCGACGATCTCGCGGGCCAGCGCGACCGACTCGTGCGGGACGTAGTTGACCGTCTTGAGCACCAGGAACAGCGTGTCGTCGTAGCGTTCCAGCTTGGGCCGCTGGTGGGCGTGCACGGCATCCTCGACGGCCAACGGGTGCAGATCGAAAACTTCTGCGACGGAGTGCATCTGGTGCTCGTCGGGTTCATGCAGGCCAACCCAGACGAAGGCATTCTGGCCGGCCTGTTCCAGCTCGTGCACCTTGGCCAGCGCGGCCGCGTGAGTGTACTTGCCCGGCAGTCGCTCACCGTCGACGTAGACGCCGCAGTCGACCATGGCCCGCGCAACAGGGATATGAATGGACCTTGGGTCCGGGTTAGCGGACTTGGCCCGCACGACTGGTCGAAGTGATGGAGGCAATGCGCGAAACGATGGCATCGGGCCAATCTCCCGTCGTAGCGCAGGTCTGATCGAGCGTCGGTCAATGCTACGCGTCTCGACCCGGCTCGCCCGGCCGTTCGCCACGAACCGGGATAGCGTGTAGCTGTCGCGAAGGAGGGCCGGCGGAAGGGGATTGTCTGATGGCCGAGGAGAAAACCGGACAAGCCAGGCTGTTCGACGCATTGACGACCAAGGGCACCGCCTTCACTCACGCTGAGCGCCGTGAGTTCGGCCTGCTGGGCCTGCTCCCGATCGCAGAGAAGACCCTCGCCCAGCAAGCCGAGCACTGCTGGCACGAGTTCTCCACCCGCCGTGACGATCTCGACAAACACATCTACCTGCGCGCGTTGCAGGACCGCAACGAGACCCTGTTCTACCGGGTCCTGCGCGACCACATCCCCGAGACGATGCCGATCGTGTACACCCCGACCGTCGGTGAGGCCTGCCAGCGCTTCAGCGAGATCTACCGGCAGCCAAGGGGACTCTTCGTGTCCTATCCGGACCGCGACCGGCTCCGCGAAGTGCTGCGCAACCGCCCCCAGCGCGACATCGACGTGATCGTGGTGACAGACGGTCAGCGCATCCTCGGCCTGGGCGACCAGGGCATCGGCGGGATGGGCATCCCGATCGGGAAGCTCTCGCTGTACACCCTCATCGGCGGCATCGACCCGGCCCGCACCCTTCCGATCTTGCTCGACGTGGGCACCGACAACGTCGAACTCCTCCAAGACCCGCAGTACCTCGGCTGGCGGCACCGGCGGATCAGCGACGACGACTACTACACGTTCATCGACGAGTTCGTCGCCGCGGTGCACGAAGAACTCCCCGACGTGCTGCTGCAATGGGAGGATTTCGCCACCGCGCACGCGCTGCCGATCCTCGACCGCTACCGCGACAAGCTGCTCACCTTCAACGACGACATCCAGGGCACCGCCGCCGTCACCCTCGGCGCGCTGCACGGCGCGGCGAAGGTCGCCGGTCGCCCGCTGTCGCAGCAGCAGGTCGTGATGCTCGGCGCGGGCTCGGCCGGCATTGGCGTGCTCGACATGGTCCACCGCGAGATGATGGCGCAGGGACGGCCCGAACAGGATGCAACGGCGCGGATCTGGGTCGTCGACATCCAGGGACTGCTCACCGACGACCGCACGGACCTGTCCGCGGGACAGCGGAAGTTCGCTCAGCCGGCGAACCGAGTCGCGGACTGGGGCCTGTCCGGGCCCGCCCAGCTGGCCGACGTCGTGCACCACGTCGACGTCGGCGTCCTGCTCGGGCTTTCCACCGCGGCCGGTGCCTTCACCGAGGAGATCGTGCGCGAGCTGGCAGGCAAGACCGAGCGGCCCATCATCTTCCCGCTGTCCAACCCGACAAGCCGCGCCGAGGCACATCCGTCCGAATTGGACGAATGGACCGAAGGGCGCGCGCTGATCGCCACGGGCTCACCGTTCGCGCCGGTGCGGCACGACGGCGTGGAACGGCCAATCGCCCAGTGCAACAACGTCTACATCTTCCCGGCGATGGGGCTCGCCGTCACCGCGGCGCAGGCCACCCGGGTCACCGACGAGATGATGCGGGTCGCGGCCACCACCCTCGGTGAGGCCTCGCCCGCCCTCGCCGACCCGGACCAGCCGCTGCTGCCCGCGTGGTCCGACGTCCCCGATGTCGCCGTCCGCATCGCCCACGCTGTCGCCGTCCAAGCCGTTGCGGACGGCGTCGCCCCGAAACGCAGCGACGAAGAATTGACCGAGCAGATCGCGGAGGTGCGCTGGACACCCGACTACCCGCAGTGCCGGCTCGAGTGAGACCGCCACAATTCAACTCGCCTCAGATCAGGCCGAGCTCCTTGACCGCCTCGCGCTCGTCGGCGAGCTCGGCGGTGGAGGCGTCGATCCTGGCGCGCGAGAAGCCGTCGATCTCCAGACCCTGGACGATCTCCCGGTTGCCGTCCTTGGTGGTGACCGGGAAGGACGAGATCAGGCCCACGGGAACACCGTAGGAGCCGTCGGAGACGACCGCCATCGAGACCCAGTCGTCCGCCGGGGTACCTCGGAGCCAGTCGCGGGCGGCGTCGATGGTCGCCGACGCAGCCGAGGCGGCCGAGGATGACCCGCGGGACTCGATGATCGCCGCGCCACGCTTGGCGACGGTCGGGATGAAGTCGTTCTCGACCCAGTTCTGGTCGTTGACGACCTCTGCGGCGTTCTTGCCGCCGATCTCGGCGTGGAAGATGTCGGGGTACTGCGTCGCGGAGTGGTTGCCCCAGATCGTGATCTTCTTGATGTCGGTCACCGGGGCGCCGGTCTTGGCGGCCAGCTGCGAGATCGCGCGGTTGTGGTCGAGCCGGGTGAGCGCCGAGAACCGCTCCTGCGGGATGTCGGGGGCGTTGGTCATCGCGATCAGCGCGTTGGTGTTGGCCGGGTTGCCGGTCACGCCGATGCGGATGTCGTCCGCGGCGACCTTGTTCAGGGCCTTGCCCTGGGCGGTGAAGATCGCGCCGTTGGCCGACAGCAGGTCGCCGCGCTCCATACCCTTGGTCCGCGGGCGGGCGCCGACGAGCAGCGCGAGGTTGGCGCCGTCGAAGATCTTTTCCGCGTCGTCACCGATCTCGACGCCGGCGAGGTTCGGGAAGGCGCAGTCGTCGAGCTCCATGACGACGCCCTCGAGCGCCTTCAGGGCCGGGGTGATCTCCAGCAGGCGCAGCTCGATGGGACGGTCGCCGAGCAGCGAACCGCTCGCAAGGCGGAACAGCAGGCTGTAGCCGATCTGTCCGGCCGCGCCGGTGACGGCCACCTTCAACGGGGTTGAGCTCACGAGGACTCCTTGTTGCACGAGTTG
>CAZDYH010000004.1:3917-5138 GCA_964509355.1 uncultured Mycobacterium sp. | reverse complement strand
CGGTGAAAAGCCCCCAGATCGTCGTCGGAAACGAGGAGATCTTCGAGGCCCACGTAGCCGGGAAGCTTTCCGTGGAGCTGAAGGCCCCGCTGGACACCCAGCGCGCCCTGTCGATCGCCTACACCCCGGGCGTGGCGGTGGTCAGTCGCGCGATCGCCGCCGACCACACCCTGGCCGCCCGCTACACCTGGGCGAACCGGCTGGTGGCGGTAGTCAGCGACGGCAGCGCGGTACTCGGCCTCGGTGACATCGGCGCGGCGGCGTCGCTGCCGGTGATGGAGGGCAAGAGCGCGCTGTTCAAGGCATTCGGCGGGTTGGACTCGATCCCGATCGTGTTGGACACCAAGGATCCCGACGAGATCGTCGAAACCCTGGTGCGGCTGCGCCCGACGTTCGGTGCGGTGAGCCTCGAGGACATCTCCGCGCCGCGGTGCTTCGAGATCGAACGCCGTGTCATCGACGCGCTGGACTGCCCGGTGATGCACGACGACCAGCACGGTACCGCCATCGTCGTGCTCGCCGCACTGCTGGGTGCGACCAAGGTGCTCGACCGGGATATGAAGTCGCTGAGCGTGGTGATCTCCGGCGCCGGTGCCGCGGGCGTCGCGTGCACCAACATTCTTCTGGCGGTAGGTGTCAGCGACATCACCGTGGTTGACTCGCGGGGCATCGTGCACACCAGCCGGGACGATCTGAACCCGTTCAAGGCCGAGTTGGCGCATCGGACCAACCCTGCCGGGCGAACCGGCGGTTTGATCGAGGCGATCAAGGGCGCCGACGTTTTCCTGGGCGTCTCGGCGGGTGTGGTCCCCGAGGAACTGATCGCGACGATGGCCCCCGACGGCATCGTGTTCGCGCTGTCCAACCCCGACCCGGAGATCCATCCGGACTTGGCGGCCAGGCACGCCGCGGTGGTCGCGACCGGGCGAAGCGACTTCCCCAACCAGATCAACAATGTGCTGGCGTTCCCCGGGGTGTTCCGCGGCGCGCTGGACGCCGGCGCCCGCCGGATCACCCAGGAGATGAAGCTGGCCGCGGCCGAGGCGATCTTCTCGGTGGTAGGCGACGACCTGGCCCCGGACCGGATCGTGCCGAGCCCGCTGGACCCACGCGTAAGCCCGGCTGTCGCCGCCGCGGTCGCGGCGGCCTCCGACACCGCCGCGGCTGTCGCGGCGGCCTCCGACACCGCAGGTGCGTAGCGGCCTCGTCGCGCTCGTCGTG
>CAZDYH010000004.1:0-3817 GCA_964509355.1 uncultured Mycobacterium sp. | reverse complement strand
GTCGCGGCGGCCTCCGACACCGCAGGTGCGTAGCGGCCTCGTCGCGCTCGTCGTGGCCGCGGCACTGGTGCTGGTCGGCTGCGGTGCCCGGCACACCCAGAAGGAGCTCATCGTCGGATCGGGCCCGGACGCCGAATCGACGCTGCTGGCCCAGCTCTACGCCGCCGCGCTGCGCTCCTACGGGACGCCCGCACGCGTCGAGATCGCCCCGGACCCGCTGGCCAAGCTGGACACCGGGGCGGTCAGCGTCGTCCCGGGTCTGACCGGCCGGCTGCTGCAGACCTTCCAACCCGGCGCCACCGCCGTCTCCGACGAACAGGTCTATCGGGCGATGGTCGCCGCGTTACCCGAAGGTGTAGCCGCCGGTGATTACACCACCGCGGCCGAAGACAAGCCCGCCCTCGCGGTTAGCGAAGCCACCGCCCGGATGTGGGGCGGCCGCGACCTGACCGTACTCGCCGGCCACTGCGGGCAGCTCGAAGTCGGGTCGGTCGCCGGCGCGCGGACACCGGCAGTGGTAGGGCGCTGCCGACTACCCGCTACCCGCGAATTCCCGGACGATACAGCGCTATTCGATGCGCTGCGGGCTGGACAGGTGAACGCGGGGTGGACGACGACCGCCGACCCTGACGTACCCGCCGACCTGGTGGTGCTCGCAGATCGCAAGCCCAGGCTGGTGCGGGCCGAGAATGCGGTGCCGCTGTATCGGCGCAATGAGCTGACCGAGCGACAGGTGCTCGCGATCAACGAGGTGGCCGGTGTGCTGGACACCGCCGCGCTGTTCGACATGCGCCGCCAGGTGGCCGCCGGCGGCGACCCGCGTTCGGTGGCCGAAGCGTGGCTGGCGGAGCATCCCCTCGGACGTTAGCGCGATCTGATTGGCTGCGGCAGCACCCGGAGGTGTAGCTGCGCGAACAGCCGTTGGTATCCCGAGCCGGTGAGTCGGACGATGGCGTCGAGGATCTTGGCGTCCGCTCCGACGAGTACGCGTGCCTTCTTCTTGCGGACCGCTTCGAGGATGATGCGGGCGGCATGCTGTGGACTCGTCCTGGCCAGCTTCTTGTCGAAGAACTCGGCCAGTTCGTTGGCGTCTTGCCCGTCGGCCGCGGTGGCGTTGCGCGCGATCGCCGTCTTGATGCCGCCCGGGTGGACCGTCGTGACCGCGACCGGGTGACCAGCCTGCAGCATTTCCTGGCGCAGCGCCTCGGTGAAGCCGCGGACGGCGAACTTGGCGGAGTTGTAGGCGGCCTGCCCGGGCACCGCGAGGATGCCGAACAGGCTGGACACGTTGACGACATGGCCGTCGCCGGAGGCGATCAGGTGTGGCAGAAAAGCCTTGGTGCCGTTCACCACGCCCCAGAAATCGACGTCCATCACCCGCTCGATGTCCTTGAACTGGCTGATCTCGACGTCACCGGTGAACGCGATCCCGGCGTTGTTGTAGATCTGGTTGACCTTGCCGAAATGCTCGTTGACCGCGTCCGCGTAAGCCAGGAACGCCTCCCGCTCGGTGACATCCAGGCGATCGGCCCTGACCTGTGCACCGATGGCCTTGAGCCGCTGCTCGGTGTCGGCGAGTCCTGCTGCGTCGATATCGCTGATCGCGAGCTTCGCACCCGACCGGCCCAGCTCGATCGCCAATGCCTGGCCAATACCCGAACCGGCGCCGGTGACGACGGCGACTTTCCCGGCGAACCCCTCCATGAACACACTCCTAGTGTCAGTTGACTGCTGAGAAGGGTAGTGAGTACCCGCGGGCCCGCGTGAACGGGCCTGGTCAGCCGAACGCGTCGTCGATGATCTCCTGCTGCTCGACCGCGTGCACCTTCGACGAGCCGGAGGACGGCGCCGACATGGCGCGCCGCGAGATCCGCCTGATCCCGGTCAGCTGGTCGGGTAGCAGCTCGGGCAGCACCAGCCCGAACGTCGGCCACGCGCCCTGGTTGGCCGGTTCCTCCTGTACCCAGCAGAACTCCCTGGCGTTCGGGTAGCCGTCCAGGGTGTTGCCCAGCCGACGCTTGGGCAGCGGGTAGAGCTGTTCGATGCGCACGATCGCGACATCCTCGCGATTGTCCTTGGCCTTGCGGGCGGCCAGCTCGTAGTACACCTTGCCGCTGGTCAGCAGGATGCGAGTGACCTTGGCACGGTCGCCGATGCCGTCCTCGTAGGTGGGTTCCTCCAGCACCGAGCGGAACTTGGTCTCGGTGAAATCCCTGATATCGCTGACCGCGGCCTTGTTGCGCAGCATCGACTTCGGGGTGAACACGATCAGCGGGCGCTGGATGCCGTCGAGGGCGTGCCGGCGCAGCAGGTGGAAGTAGTTGGCCGGCGTCGACGGTGTCGCCACCGTCATCGACCCCTCGGCGCACAGTTGCAGGAAGCGTTCGATGCGACCCGAGGTGTGGTCGGGACCCTGGCCCTCGTGGCCGTGCGGCAGCAGCAGCACCACATTGGACAGCTGCCCCCACTTGGCCTCACCGGAGCTGATGAACTCGTCGATGATCGACTGCGCGCCGTTGACGAAGTCACCGAATTGGGCCTCCCACAGCACCATTGCGTCGGGGTTGCCCACCGAATAGCCGTACTCGAAGCCGACCGCGGCGAACTCCGACAATGGTGAGTCGTAGATCAGGAACTTCCCGCCGCTCGGCGTGCCGTCCTCGCCGACGGTCAGCAACTGCAGCGGGGTGAACTCCTCGCCGGTCTTGCGATCGATGATCACCGCATGTCGCTGGGTGAAGGTGCCGCGCCGGGTGTCCTGACCGGACAGCCGGATCAGCTTGCCCTCCGCGAGCAGCGATCCCAGCGCCAGCAGTTCGCCGAACGCCCAGTCGACCTTGCCCTCGTAGGCCATCTCCCGGCGCTTGTCGAGCACCGGCTTGACCCGCGGGTGCACGGTGAAATCTTCGGGCAGCGCGAGATGCGCATCGCCGATGCGGGCCAGCAGCGACTTCTCGACCGCGGTGGACAGCCGGGCGGGAATCATCTGGTCGGACTCGACCGACTCGCTGGGCTCCGCCTCGTGCTTCTCCAGGTCGCGGACCTCGTTGAACACCCGCTCCAGCTGGCCCTGGTAGTCGCGCAGGGCGTCCTCGGCTTCCTTCATCGAGATGTCGCCGCGGCCGATCAGCGCTTCGGTGTAGGTCTTGCGGACGCCCCGCTTGGTGTCGATGACGTCGTACATGGCCGGCTGCGTCATGGACGGGTCGTCGCCCTCGTTGTGCCCGCGGCGGCGGTAGCACAACATGTCGATGACGACGTCCTTCTTGAACTTCTGCCGGAAGTCCACCGCCAGCTGCGCCACCCAGACACACGCCTCCGGGTCGTCACCGTTGACGTGGAAGATCGGCGCACCGATCATCTTCGCGACGTCGGTGCAGTATTCGCTGGACCGGGAATGCTCCGGGGAGGTGGTGAACCCGACCTGGTTGTTCACGATGATGTGGATGGTGCCGCCGGTGCGGTAGCCCCGCAGCAGCGCCAGGTTGAGTGTCTCGGCCACCACGCCCTGGCCGGCGAATGCGGCGTCGCCGTGCATCATCATCGGCACGACGGAGAAGCCGTCTTCGGTGTCACCCTTGTCCAGCAGGTCCTGCCGGGCCCGCACCAGGCCTTCGAGCACCGGGTCGACGGCCTCCAGATGCGACGGGTTGGCGGTCAGCGACACCTGAATGTCGTTGTCGCCGAACATCTGGATGTAGTTGCCGGTCGCGCCCAGGTGGTACTTGACGTCGCCGGAGCCGTGCGCCTGCGACGGGTTCAGGTTGCCCTCGAACTCGCTGAAGATCTGCGAGTAGGGCTTGCCGACGATGTTGGC
>CAZDYH010000003.1:25089-45728 GCA_964509355.1 uncultured Mycobacterium sp. | reverse complement strand
GGGTGTTGCCGTGCATCGGTTCGCACTGCCAGATCACCTGATGCCCGGTGGCCTGGACCTTCTCGATGATCGGTGGCAACAGCTCGCGTACCTTGGCGTTGCCCAGCCTGCTGACCAGGGTCAGCCGTCCCGGCTTGTTGTGCGGGTCGAGCCGCTCGACGTACTCGACGGCCAGCTCCGGTGTCATCGTCGGTCCGATCTTGACGCCGATCGGGTTCGCGATCACCGCGGCGAAGGCGATATGGGCACCGTCGAGCTGGCGGGTGCGCTCGCCGATCCACACGTAGTGCGCCGAGAGGTCGTACAGTGCAGCCGGCTCCGCACTGTCGCCGGTCGCGTTGTCCGACAGCCGCAACATGGCCCGCTCGTAGTCCAGCACCAAAGCCTCATGGCTGGCATAGATTTCGGCAGTCTGCAGGTTACGGTCGTTGACACCACAGGCGCTCATGAACCGCAGCCCGCGGTCGATCTCGCCTGCGAGCGCCTCGTACCGCGCACCCGCGGGTGAGGTGCGGACGAACTCCCGGTTCCAGTCGTGCACCAGGTGCAGCGACGCCAGGCCCGACGACGTCAGCGCGCGCACCAGGTTCATGGCGGCGCTGGCGTTGGCGTAGGCGCGCACCAGCCGTGACGGATCGTGCTCGCGCACCGCGGCATCGGGAGCGAAGCCGTTGATCATGTCCCCGCGGTAGGACCTCAGCCCCAGCGCGTCGATGTCGGCCGACCGGGGCTTGGCGTACTGTCCGGCAATCCGGGCCAGCTTCACCACCGGCATGCTGGCCCCGTAGGTCAGCACCACAGCCATCTGCAGCAGGGTCCGGATATTGGCCCGGATGTGGGGCTCAGTGTTGTCGGCGAAGGTTTCGGCGCAGTCACCGCCCTGCAGCAGGAACGCCTCGCCGCGGGCCACCTGGGCGAGCTGCCCTTGCAGGCGCTCGACCTCCGAGGGCACCGTTACCGGCGGGACACTTTCCAGGACCGTCCGCATCGCCTTGGCCTGGTCCGCCGGCCAGCCGGGCTGCTGGGCTGCTGGTCTGGCCAGCGCGGCATCCAGCCGTGCCCGCAACTCCGCCGGCAGCGGCGGCAGCGCCGGCAGCTGTTCGATCGGTACGTCGACGGTCCAGTTCACCCATCCATGGTAACCGGCCGAAATACGGCCCCTAACCAGCGGGAAGCCAGCCCGGTCAGGCCTGTGCGAGCGCCCCGACGTCTTCACCCGTGGTCATGATGCGAAACCGGCGCAAATTGTGCCGGGCGTCCACCAGGGCGTCGTGGGTGTCGTGCGGCCGCGGCGGCATCCGCGGGCAACCGCGGTCCTCCCAGAACTGGCGCAGCTCACGGGTGAACCGCGGAATCTGGGGCGGCAAGCTCGTCATCGGCCCCCACAGCTGGCACAGCGCGACGTGATCATAAGCCGCCACCCACGCCCACAGCTCGATCGGTTCGTCACCATCGATCGCGAAGAACTCTTCGAGGTCTTCCCGGATCCGCCGACGGGACTGCCACAGCTGGGACGACGGCGACGGCAGCTTGGGCAGTACATGGCTGCGGACCCAGCGTCCGGCCTGCTCTGGATTGAATTCGGTGGATATTGCGTAGTATTCGCGGCCGTCCTCGGCAGCCACCCCGATCGAGATGAGCTCGATGGTGCGCCCGTTGTCGATGAACTCGGTGTCGTAGAAGTAGCGCACGCATGTACCTTATGCAGCGACTTCGCCATCGTGCCGGGTGCGCGTCGGCGGCGGGGCGGCGTGAATCTCGCGGTCCAGTTGCTCATCGACCTCACGGTCGTCGGGAAAGTGCGGCATACCCGCGATCGCATCCTGCAGCCACAGCTTCGCCTGGACCACCGGGCGCCGCAGCCACCGCTCGCGTTCCAGCGCCCGGTGCATCTTGCGCGGTCGCTTGGTGTACCGCCAGCGCGCCCAAGGTGCGTGCGGGCGTGACAACCGGATCGCGCCGACGAACAGCAGCGGGGTGATGAACATGCCGACCAGCCCGGTCCACACCTTGCCCTTGAGCAGCACAATCACGGCCAGGGCCAAGGTCAGCACCGCCAGCACGACCACGCTGGCCCGTGCCGCCAGCGAGTGGTCATCGCGCCAGATGCCGATATCGAAGAACGACAACGGGTTGAAGCCGAGGATCAGCAGGCCCGCCACCGCGACCGCAGCGAATACCGCGTCTACCGACGTCCGCCCGTCCTCGGCCCAGTACACGTCGGAAAGGTGCAGGATCAACGCGAACTCGTCGAGCACCAGCGCTGCCCCTATGCCGAAAACGATTGCAGCGAGAGTGAATTCGGGTACCCCCCCGTCAACCGCCAGCGTAACCATCGTCACCCCGGAGACCATCACCAGGATCACGCCGATCACCACATGGTGGATGTGCAGCGAACCGTGTCCGATATTGCGGGGCTGCCACCACTTACGGGGCGCGTCACTGTCCGCGCTCCTGCGGATGTACCGCACGATCGTGCGCGTCACGAGGAACGTCAGCAGGAAGGCGATCAGGCAGCAGAGCAGCGGCAGGCGCCCAGCCGGCACGATGTCTATCTGGAGCTTGGCGGACACGGGCGAAAACTTACGCTCACCTGCGCGCGTCGTGCCCGCGATACCGCCCGACGCGCCGGTTCCCACCGATAGTCTGTTCTCCGAGATGAGTAACTGGCGGTCGCTCGACGCGAACAAGTGGCTGCGCATCGGGTGGCGACTGTTTCAGCTGCTGGCCACCACGGCGCTGGTGTACGCGGCGTGGCGACTGCTGGGACACACGCCCTACCGCATCGATATCGACGTCTACCGGATGGGCGGTCAGGCCTGGCTTGACGGCCGTCCGTTGTACGACGACGGCGCGGTGTTCCACACCAGGGCCGGCCTGGACCTGCCATTCACCTATCCCCCGCTGGCGGCCATCGCGTTCTGCCCGTTCGCCTTGCTGCCGCTGCCGATGGCCAGCGCGGCCATCACCCTGACGACCCTGGTGCTGCTGGTGGCGTCAACGGTGATCGTGCTGACCCGGCTCGACGTGTGGACCACCTCCGAGGTGGCGCCCGGACCGGCCTGGTTGCGGCGGTGCTGGCTGGCCGCGGCCGCCGTCGCTCCGGCGGTGATCTATCTCGAACCGATCCGGTCGAACTTCGAGTTCGGCCAGATCAATGTGGTGCTGATGACGCTGGTGATAGCCGACTGCGTGCCACGGCGCACACCGTGGCCGCGGGGTGTGCTGCTGGGTCTGGCGATAGCGCTGAAGCTGACCCCGGCGGTCTTCCTGGTCTACTTCCTGCTACGCCGCGACGGCCGGTCAGCGCTGACGGCGATCGCGTCGTTCGTGGTCGCGACGCTGGCCGGGTTCGCGCTGGCCTGGCGTGACTCGTGGGAGTACTGGACCGACACGGTCCGCAACACCGACCGGATCGGCGGTGCGGCGCTGAACACCAACCAGAATATCGCCGGCGCGCTGGCCCGCCTCGGTCTCGGTGAGGATCAGCGCTTCGTGTTGTGGGCGGCGGGGTGCGTGGCCGTGCTGGCGGTGACGGTGTGGGCGACGCGGCGGGTGCTGCGGGCGCATGAGCCCGTGTTGGCGCTGATCTGCGTCGCCCTGTTCGGGCTGGTGGTTTCGCCGGTGTCGTGGTCGCACCACTGGGTGTGGATGTTGCCGACCGTGGTGGTGACCGCCGTGCTGGCCTACCGGCGCCGCAACCCGGCGCTGGCCCTGCTCAGTGCGGCCGGGCTGGCACTGATGGTCTGGACGCCGATCGAGCTGCTCCCCGAGCACCACGAAGCGGCGGCGGCGTGGTGGCGCCAGCTGGCCGGAATGTCCTACGTCTGGTGGGCGCTTGCGGTCATCGTTGTGTCGGGCAGTACCGTGACGGCTCAGGCGGCCCACCGCCCGGCAACTGCCGTCGGCCCGGCGCCGGTCCCGGCTGTCGGCTAGCCCGCAGCGCTTTCCGGGATCCGGTCGGGCGGCTGGCCCTGGCCAGCGGACCGGGCCACAATTCCCCGTTCGTTCAGGCCGCCTTCTTTCACGCTGGCTGCATAGATGTCGACGTACTCCTGGCCGGAGAGCTGCATGAGCTCGTAGATCACCTCGTCGATGACGGCCCGCTCGATGAAGCGGTTGCCGGCCAGGCCTTCGAAACGGGAGAAGTCCATCGGTTTACCGAACCTGACGGTCACCCGCCCGAACCGCCACATCTTGCTGCCTGGCGGGTTGACCACGTCGGTGCCGATCATCGCCACTGGGATCACCGGAACCCCGGTCAACAGCGCCAGCCTGGCCAGCCCGGTCTTACCCTTGTACAAGCGGCCGTCGGGGGAACGGGTGCCCTCTGGATACATGCCCATCAGCTTGCCCTGGTTGAGCAGGCGCTCGGCGGTGTTCAGCGCGCCCTGGGCGGCGTCGGCATCGGTGCGGTCGATCGGCACCTGCCCGGCCACCGTGAAGAACCAGCGAGCCAGCCGGCCTTTCAGCCCGCTACCGGTGAAGTACTCCGCCTTGGCCAAGAACGTGATCCGGCGCCGAACCACCAGTGGGAGGTAGAAGCTGTCGGCGACCGCGAGGTGGTTACTGGCCAGGATCGCCGGTCCGGACTCCGGAACGTATTCCAGTCCTTCGACTTTCGGCCGGCCGAGCACGGTAAGTAGCGGTCCCATGAAGATGTACTTGAAAAGCCAGTACCACATGGCCCCTCCCGCCTCGGGCGCACCGGACGGTGCTTGCGCCAACTTTACCCACAACCCACTGGCTGCGCCGGTCACTCCTCGACGGTGACGGGGATGTGCTGATATCTGCGGGCTCCGGGCGGCGGCCGGTCGTCGCCGGCGGACGCGCCGCCGGGCCGCGGGCCGTCCGGCGGCGGCTTGGACGCCGCGTCGATGTCGTCGACCATGGTTCGGATCACCGTCAGCAGGGCGACGCTGTGCTCGGCGATGACGGTCAGCAGCGGGTGCTGCTCCCCGCTCACCAGGGCCGCCAGCGCGCATACCGGGCACCACACCTGCTGGCACTTGCCGGGTCCCGCGCCACCGGCTGACGCCAGGGCCGCCGCGGAACGCACGGCGGGGTCGATCCGGTTCAGGATGGTCTGCGCCAACTGCCGCAACTCGGGACCAATGTCGGGGTGAGCCCCAGTCACGCCGGCCACACCTCCGGATCGGGTCGAAAACGCACTGTCAGCTCACCGCCCCTGAGCTGGGCATCCGTCACCGTGCAGCGCCGCAGTACGGATGCCAGCCGAACTCGGCGCCGCAAACCTGAAGCACCGATGATCAGGTCATCGTTGACCCGGCCGAGGGTGAGCGTGCCGGGATCGACCTGGGGCAACTGTAGCCGCAATCGATACACCGAGTGCAGTCCCGATCCCGATTCCAGGTCCACGACTCCCCGCAGCGGCCCGGGCGGGGGTGACCCGTCGCGGCGGCGGGCACTGTCGAGCAGTTGGCCCAGTGCCTCGGCTCCGATGGGCTCGCCGGCCAGGTGCGGTGCCAGCACCAGCTCGACGTCGCCGATGGTGGCCGCGAGCTCGTCGAGGACCGCGTGCTGCTCGGAGATGCGTTCGGCATACCAGTCAAAGGCGGGATGATCGGGCAGATTGCGATATTCGTACGAATCATCTTGCACCAGAAGCTGATTGACGATCAGTTTATCGACACGCAGCCCCATCAGCGCCAGGGCGCCCAGCGTGCGCACCGCTTCGGCCGCCACCACGCGTTCGGCGGTGAGCACCAGGTGAGCACTCACCAGTGTGGCGTCCGTCAGCAGTGCGCTGAGCTGCTCCACCCCGGCACTGATGCGTTCCAGCAGGCTCACCACGGCCGCCGATCGCGCGTCGTCGGTGGCGGCGCTGAGCCTGCGGTGCCGCGGCCAGGCCCGCTCCACGTACAGCCCGAACGTCGCGGGCAGTGTGAGCATGCGCAGCGCGTCGGCGGTCGAGGCGCAGTCGACCACGACGTGGTCCCACTGCCCGGCCGCCGCCAACTCGCCCACCTCGTGCAGACCGAGTACCTCCTGGATTCCGGGCAGCGCCGAGAGCTCCTCTGGGGCAACGTCTCCCAACTCCGACTCGGGGAATCGGTCACCCAGCGTGCGGGCAATCTCTCGCCATCGCGTTTCCAGCAGGGCCAATGTGTCCAGCGCGAGCGCGTCGAGGAATCCCCCACCGGCGTCGGCGTCATCGGCGAGCACCCGGACCGGCTCCCGCTTGCCGGTGGGTGGCACCGCAACGCCGAGTACGTCTCCGAGCGAATGCGCCTGATCAGTGGACACCGCCAGCACCCGCTGACCAGCCTGCGCATCACGCGCGGCGGTCGCGCACGCGAGGGTGGACTTGCCTACCCCGCCCTTGCCGACGAAGAGGCTGATCCGGGCCCGGGCAGGTGCTGGGGACTCACTCAGCCTCGGCTCGTTTCTTCAGGTCTTTCAACGCTGTGTCGGTCAACCGACGCTCAGCCTTCCGTTTGAGCAGCCCGATCATCGGAATCATCAGATCGACCGACAGCTCGTAGGTGACATCAGTGCCAGATCCCTTGGGCGCCAGGCGATATACGCCATCAAGTGCCTTGAGCAGCGAACTGGAGACCAGCCACCAACGGACCGACTGACGGTCGGGCGGCCAGTGGTACTCCAGCACCATGGTGTCCTTGAGGACCGCGGCCTCCAGCACCAGCCGGGCTTTCTTGGGGTAGCCCTCGGCATCCGCCTCCAGAACTTCGGTCTCCTTGTACTCCGATACCCACTCCGGGTAGGAGCAGATATCGGCAATGACGTCCATCACCGTGCCGGGGTCCGCGTCGATGTAGATCGTCTGCGCCGTCTTGTCCGCCACGTGCTCGCTTCCCTGGTCGCTTCACTGCTGCCTCCGGCAGAAACGGTACCCTCCCGGTCTCCGCGTTGGCCGGGTATCAAGCCTGCGGTGACACCCCGACAGGGCGTGCCCGCTCCAGCTTCGCCTTCACATCGAACGCCATTTTCTTGCCCGCGACGCGGCGCCGATGGGTCAACTTCGCCAGGTTCATCCGGGCCAGCTGCCAGGCCGCCGCACCGGTGGGCTCGGCGTGCAGGAAGTAGTGCAGCAGTACGCCGTCGAGTGCCGGTTCCAGCCAGATTTCCATCGTGCCGGCGACCGGACCCGTCACGGTCCACCTGATCCCCTTGTCCGCGCGGTCCTCGACGACCTGCAGCCGCAGGTCAGGCCACCACCGGCGCCAGCTCGCCGGATCCGAGACCGCCTTGCCAACTTCTGCGGCGTCAGCGGCGACGAACGTCTCGTCGGCCACCTGGATGCTGTTCACCGCACTAGCTTCACATATCCCATCCGACGCGCACGCGAGAGGCCAACGGTGAAGGCCGTCACACCGCCGCCCGGCGGCCGACTACCCTGTACCGCACCAACCCCGCCAAACCGGAGAGGCCTGAGAGTGCGCGAGTTCAGTGTTCCCGCATCATTTCCCGTCGGTGAGCACGACAGCGTCGTCGCCGCTGTCTTCGAGCACGAGCGCGACGACCCCGACTATGTGATCTTCCAGCGCCTCGTCGACGGCGGGTGGACGGACGTGACCTGCGCCCAGGCCGCCGCCCAGATCCGTTCGGCTGCCCAGGGTCTGATCGCGCAAGGGGTGAACGCCGGCGATCGGGTGGCGATCCTGTCGGCCACTCGCTATGAGTGGGTGATCCTCGACTACGCGATCCTCGCAGCCGGTGGCGTGACCGTCCCGATCTACGAAACCTCGTCGCCCGATCAGGTCCGGTGGGTGCTGGAGGACTCGGGCGCGGTGCTGGCCTTCGCCGAGACCGACGCGCACGCCCAGCTGATCGAGAAACTGACCGATGAGCTGCCGGCGCTGCGCGAGGTGCTGGGCATCGAGTGGTCCGGTCCCCCGGCGCTGGACGTGCTTGCCGGGGCGGGGTCGTCGATCGACGCCGGCGAGCTCGACCGGCAAGTGGCGGAGCTGCGGTCCACCGATCCGGCGACCCTGATCTACACCTCGGGCACGACCGGCCGTCCCAAGGGCTGCCAGTTGACCCATTCCAACCTGATCTACGAAACCCGGGGCGCGGCAACGTGCTTCCCCACGCTACTGCAGAAGGCTGAACGCCTGCTGGTGTTCCTGCCACTGGCCCATGTGCTGGCCCGGGCGCTGTCGATGTCGGCTTTCGCGAACAAGGTCACCCAGGGGTACACCAGTGATATCAAGAATCTGGTGCCGATGTTCGGGGTGTTCAAGCCGACCGTGGTGGTATCGGTGCCCAGGGTGTTCGAGAAGGTGTACAACACCGCCGAGCTGAACGCGCAAGACAGCGGCAAAGGCAAGATCTTCGCCATCGCCGCGCAGGCCGCGATCGAATGGAGCCAGGCCCAGGATGCCGGCGGGCCGGGGCTGCTGCTGCGGGCCAAGCACGAGTTGTTCGACCGGCTGGTCTACGGCAAACTGCGCGCCGCGCTCGGCGGCAACTGCCGTGCGGCGATCTCCGGAGGCGCACCGCTGGGGGCGCGGCTCTGCCACTTCTACCGCGGCGTCGGGGTGACCATCTACGAGGGCTACGGCCTGACCGAGACCAGCGCGGCGATCACGGTGAACCGGGTCGGCGACGAACGGGTCGGCACCGTCGGGAAGCTGCTGCCCGGCAACAGCATGGCCATCTCCGACGACGGCGAGGTGCTGGTGCGCGGGGGCGTCGTGTTCGGCGGCTACTGGAGGAACGAGAAAGCCACCGGCGAGGCGATCGTCAACGGCTGGTTCCACACCGGCGACCTGGGCAGGGTGGACGACGACGGCTTCCTGTCGATCACCGGGCGCATCAAGGAGATCATCGTGACCGCGGGCGGCAAGAACGTCGCCCCCGCGGTGCTGGAAGACCAGCTGCGCGCCCACCCGTTGATCAGCCAGGCGATGGCAGTCGGCGACAACAAACCCTTCATCGGTGCGCTCATCACCATTGACCCCGAAGCCTTTGACGTCTGGAAGCAGCACCACGGGAAGGAAGCGACCGCGTCGGTGGAGGACCTGGCGGCAGACCCCGACCTGGTGGCCGAGATCGACCTGGCGGTGAAGCAGGCCAACCAGGCGGTGTCGAACGCCGAAGCGATCCGCGAGTTCCGCATCCTGCCCAGCGACTTCACCGTCCTCACCGGCGAGCTGACGCCGACGCTGAAGGTCAAGCGCGCCGTGGTGGCACAGAGGTTCGCTGCCGATATCGAGGCGATTTACCACAAGGACTAGCCGCGCAACAGCTGGCTCAACCGCGCGGCATGGGTGTCCCAGTCCCACTCCTCGGTGACCCAGCGGCGTCCCTGCACGCCCATCCGGGTGGCGGCATCGGTATCGGCCAGGATCCGGCAGATGGCGTCGACGACTTCGTCCACCGAGTGCCCGTCGACCACCAGGCCCGTCACGCCGTCCCGAACGGTTTCCGGCGCCCCGCCCGAGCGGCCCGCGACGACCGGCACCCCGGTGGCTGAGGCCTCCAGGAACACGATGCCCAGCCCCTCGACATCGAGTCCAGCGCCCCTGGTGCGGCACGGCATCGCGAACACGTCGGCCAGGGCGTGGTGGGCGGGCAGCTCGGCCGCCGGCACACCGCCGGTGAACACCACCTGCTCGGCCACCCCGGCCCGCCGGGCGAGCCGTCGCAGGGTCGCCAGATAGGGACCGCCGCCGACGATCACCAGCGCCGCCCCGTCGATGCGGCGCCGGATCGATGGCAGCGCCCTGATCAGGGTGTCCTGGCCCTTGCGGGGCACCAGACGGGACACGCACACGACGGTCGGACGCTGGCCCAGTCCGTACCGGTCGCGCAGTTCGGAACGGGCCCCGGGATCGGGCCGGAACCGGTGGGTGTCCACGCCCGGCGGCAGGTGTTCCAGGGCGGCATCGGGCCCGAAGGCGGAGGCGATCCGGCCCCGGGTGTAGCGACTGACGAAGGTCACCACGTCGGTGGTGTCGCCGATGCGCCGCAGCGCCGACCGGGCGACCGGAAGCATCGACCACCCGACCTCGTGGCCGTGCGTGCTGGCCAGCACCCGCGCCGCGCCCGCCTGCCGCGCGCGGGCCGCGAGCAGGGCCAACGGCGCTGCCGCCCCGAACCACACGGTGTCGATGTCATGATCGGCGATCAGCCGGCGCATCCGGGCGTCCACCGGTGGTCCGGGCAGCATCAGAGTGCCCGGATGGCGGATCACCTGGTAGGCGGCCGCGCGGTCGTAGGCGTCGGCACCCTTCCACTGCGGCGCGTAAACCGTCAGGGTGTCCGACCCCATACCGGTCAGTCGGCCGACGAACTCCTCCAGGTACGACTGAATACCACCACGCCGGGGCGGAAAGTCGTTGGTTACCAGCAGGACCCGTGTCATCGGAGTCAGGCTAGCCCGGCGTCGCTGCGGGCGAGAAACGAGCCCGAGGGGAAACCGGCAATCGGGCCCTAGCGTGTCAGCCACCGCTCCCAGCGGGCGTGCAGCCCGGTCAGGTCGGTGCCCAGTACCTCGCGCACGGCGGTGGGCAGGTCGGTGTGCCCGGCGCCGCAGGCGCGCAGATACAGCTCGCGCAGGCTCGTCGTCCCGTAGGTGTCGGCGACGAATCGGGCGAACCACCACGCCCGGTCGTAGGCCAGCGAACGCCGGGACCCGGGTGCATCAAGGTCGGCGTCGGTTGGGAGCGTCGCCGGTGACGCCGCCGCGATCGGCACCGGTGTTCGGGGTCGCGACACGAAGTCGGCGACCCCCTCGGTCAGCCAACGAGGCGCGTCCAGCGCGGTGTCGGCGCGCGCCGCATAGTGGAAAAGCTCGTGTCCCAATACGATTCGCAACGCGGCATCGCTCATGCCCGATGCGCCCGGCGCGAACACGATCCGCTGTCCGACGGCCAGCCGGCGGGCGGGATCGACGCGATCGGCGACCGCCGCCGCGGCGATGTCGCTCCATTGTTGCCCCGCGGTTGTACCCGCGTCGGCGGCGAACTGTTGATCGGAGCCGGTGGCCACGACGACGATGTCGTGCCGCCAGTCGGTACCCCAGAACGCCTCCACCGCGTCGACGGCGGTGCCGATGTTAGCGGCGACCCGGGCGAGGAGGCCATCGGTGTGCCGGCCGCCCAGGCTGAGCAGCTGGACCGTGCGCCCGTCACCGACGACGAGGGCCGCAGCTGCCGGAGCACTCGCGGCGGGCGCCGGAACCGGGGACGCAGCGGACCCGATGGGACGGATCAGCAGGACGCCGGCGACGATCAACTCGACGGCGAAAGCCAAACCCAGCCAGGGCCGGGCCGCGCGGACGCCGGGCCTGCTGGATACCCGGCCGATCAGTAGCGGCGCGCGTTGTGAATCGGGCCGGACGCGGTCAGCGGCACCACCCGCACGGGCTGACCGTAGGTCGAGGCGTGCACCATCATGCCGTCGCCCACGTACATGCCCACGTGCGACGCGTCGGAGTAGAAGGTCACCACGTCGCCGGGCTGCAGATTCGACAGGGCCACCGGCTGCCCGCCGTTGGCCATCGCCTGGCTGGAGTGCGGCAGCGAGATGCCGGCATGCTGGAACGCCCACATCACCAGACCGGAGCAGTCGAACGCGTTCGGCCCGGACCCGCCCCACGAATACGGGGATCCGACCCGGGTCAACGCTGCCTGAACCGCGATCGCACCCTCGCCAGTGCCCGGGGTGGCAGCGGGTATCGCCGCCGCGGGCGGCGCGACGTCCCCGAGGGGCAGCCCCTGGGACGGTGCCTCCCCGGGAACCGGCGGCAACGCGTCGGGGCCCGGCGCAAGCGCCTGCGGCGGGGGCACGTGTGAGGGCGCGGCCAGCACGGTCCGCTGCCCCGGTGTCAGGGACAGGTACTGCGTCTTGACGACGGCGATCTGCAACTGCAGCTGGCTCTGCTTGGACTGCAGTTCAGCGCGGACGGAGGCGGCCTGCTCGGCGGCTGTCTTGGCCTCGGCCGCGGACTTGGCCGACAGTTGCTCGGCCGCGGCGGCCTGCGCGCTGAGCCTGCGGTAGTTCGTCATCTGCGCCGACATCTCGGTGGCCATCACCTTCTGCACGGCCAGCTTGTCGATCAGCTGCTGCGGCGACTCGGCCGTCAGGATCGCGTTCAGTCCGTCGGTGCGCCCACCCATGTACATGGCGGCGGCAAACTTGTCGACCCCGGACTGGAAGGTTGCCAGCTGGGCCTTGATGGTATCCACCGCGGCCTGATCGTCGCCCAGCTTTTTCTCCGCGACACCCTGGGCTTGCAGCTTGTTGTTGAGATCGACCTGGGCGCTGTGCATGGCCTCAGTGGTCTGTTCGGCCTGGCGGGACAGCTCATTAAGCTTAGCCAGGGCATCATCGGCGGGGTCCGCCTGCACATTGGCCGCAAGAACGCTTGCGAGGAGGATGAGCCCCGCTATCACGCTTGTCACGGGTCGCTGAAGTATGCGCTTGGTCCGGTGCTTACGGTCGAGCCTCAAGATCATTCGTCCTTAAACTGCCGCCGACGGGTCGCCATTGGACAACCTTATGTCTCAGATAGGTTACGAAACGGCATCGGCGTTGTCCAACAGAAGTTATGAAACTTATCAGCGCTGGCGCCCACCGTCCGGCTGCGACACAAGTGATTCAGGCGACACCCGAGTTGCCCGGCGGATGAATCGGCACCAGACGCAGGCGGGGCGCCAGCCCCGCATCGGCGAGTACCTCCAGTGCGGCGCGCTCGTCGTCCAGCAAAGTCGCCGGCACACCGAGCAAGACGCTCACGACGCAGTCCCGGCAGCCCGGTCCGCGTACCGCGCAGTCGTCGCAGTCGATGATCACCGGCCCCGCCGGCCCAGCGGCCTCATCGGCCCTCCCCGCATCACCCGGGTGGCTGACCTGTCCCATTTCGCTGTCCTCTCGGTCGGTCTGCCCGCACGCTATCCGCGGGCACCGACAAGACCCCGTGTCGGTGTGGCCGCTTACCGTCAACACCCGTGGGCTCACCTTTGGATGCTCTTCGCGCAAGCGGCTCATCGCCAACCCAACTGAGCTTCGGCGACGTCGATCCGTCAGCCGAGGTGTCACTGCGCGAGACGACCTTCGTCGTCGTCGACCTCGAAACGACCGGCGGACGAGCGAGGGCCAACGGTCTCAGCGGGTCCGCCCGCGATGCCATCACCGAGATCGGTGCGGTCAAGGTGCGCGGCGGCGTCGTGCTGGGCGAACTTGCCACCCTGGTCGATCCCGAGCGCAGCATCCCCCCGCAGATCGTGCAGCTCACCGGCATCACGACCGCGATGGTGTGTGACGCGCCGAGAATCGCGGCGGTGCTGCCGATATTCCTCGAGTTCGCCCGCAACTCGGTGCTGGTCGCCCACAACGCCGGATTCGACATCGGATTCCTCAAGGCCGCCGCCGAGCAGTGCGATATCAATTGGCCCCGCCCGCCGGTGCTCTGCACGGTGCAGTTGGCCCGCCGGGTGCTCAGCCGCGAGGAAGCCCCCAGCGTGCGGCTGGCCGCGCTGGCCCGGCTGTTCAGCGCCGCCACCCGGCCCACCCATCGTGCCCTCGACGACGCCCGGGCCACGGTCGAGGTGCTGCACGCGCTCATCGAGCGGGTCGGCAACCAGGGCATACACACCTACACCGACCTGCGCTCCTACCTGCCGAATGTGACGACGGCCCAACGGCGCAAGCGGGTGCTCGCCGCGGGCCTGCCGCACCGGCCCGGCGTGTACCTGTTCCGCGGACCGTCGCGCGAGGTGCTCTACGTCGGCACCGCCACTGACTTGCGGCGCCGGGTGAGCCAGTACTTCACCGGCGCCGACCCACGCGGCCGGATGAAGGAGATGGTGGCACTGGCCACCGCGGTCGACCATGTCGAGTGCGCGCACGCACTGGAGGCGGGCGTCCGCGAGCTGAGGATGCTGGCCGCGCACGCCCCGCCGTACAACCGGCGGTCCAGGTTTCCGCACCGGTGGTGGTGGGTGGTGCTGACGGAGGAGGCCTTCCCGCGGTTGTCGGTGGTGCGCATGCCGCGGTATGCGCAAGCGATCGGCCCGTTCCGCTCGCGTACCGACGCCGCCGAGACCGCCGCCCTGGTGGCACGGTTCACCGGTGTGCGCACCTGCACTGCCCGGCTGGCCCGCTCGGCGCAGCACGGGCCCGGCTGTCCCGAACGCGAAGTGTCGCCGTGTCCGGCGGTGCGGGGTGTCAGCGCCGAGGGCTATGCGCGGGCGCCGCAGCGCGCGGCGGCGCTGATCGACGGCCTCGACAACACCGCGCTGGCGGCGGTCGTGCAGCAGATCACCGCGCTCGCCGATCGCGGTCGCTACGAGAGCGCCGCCCGGCTGCGGGATCACGCCGCCACCATGGTGGAGATGCTGTGGCGCGGCCAGCGCTTGCGGGCCCTGGCCGCTGTGGGTGAGCTGGTCGCAGCCCAGCCGGACGGCAGCGGCGGCTGGCAGCTCGCCGTGATCCGGCACGGGCAACTCGCCGCGGCGGGGTGCGCCCGGCGCGGCGTTCCGCCGATGCCCGTGTTCGACGCCATCTGCGCCGCGGCGCAAGTCATCCTGCCGACCGCCGCGCCGCTGGGCGGGGCGCTCGTCGAGGAGACGTCGCTGATCGCGCGCTGGCTGGCGGCGCCGGGGACACGCATCGTGGGAACGAGCTCCGACATCGGTTACGCCTCTGCGGTGCACTCCGCCGGTCCGTGGGCGGCGTGGGCGGCGTCGGCGCGGTCGGCACGTCTGGCTGCCGAGCAGGCCACCGGGTGGTCAGGCGCAGAGTTCCTGGGTGAACCGCACCCAACGCGCGAGCAGTTGTTCGGCCGCACCGGAGTCGATCGCCTCGACGGCGCGGCTCAGCCCCGACTCCCAGGCCGGCAACCATTCGGCGTCGCTGGCTAGCCCGGCGTGGGCGACCATGGCACCGGCGGCATTGAGCACGACCGCATCGCGAACCGGCCCGGCAGCACCGGCCAGCACCGACCGCGCCTCCGCGGCGTTGGCGTCCGCATCGCCACCCAACAGCTGATCCAGGCGGGCGCGGCTGAACCCGAACCCGGCGGGATCGAATGTCAACTTGTCGACCGTGCCCGCCTGCACCCGCCAGATCGTGCTGGTGGTGGTGGTGGTCAGCTCGTCGAGTCCGTCGTCGCCGTGCACCACCAACACGCTGGACCGTCGCGCGGCGAACACCCCCGCCATCACCTCGGCGAGGTCGGCGAACGCACAGCCGATCAGCCCCGCCCTCGGGGAGGCCGGATTCGTCAGTGGCCCAAGCAGATTGAAGACGGTCGGGACGCCGATCTCGCGGCGCGCCGCTGCCGCGTACCGCAGCGCGGGATGAAACTGCGGCGCGAAGCAGAATCCGATACCGACCTCGGCGACGCTGCGGGCCACCTCCTCGGGTCCCAGGTCGATGCGCACACCGAGCGCCTCCAGCGTGTCGGCGCCGCCGCTGCGTGAGGACGCCGCCCGATTGCCGTGCTTGACCACAGGAACTCCGCTGGCCGCCACCACGATGGCCGCCATCGTGGACAGGTTCACCGTGTTGGAACGGTCGCCCCCGGTGCCGACCACGTCGACGGTGTCGGTGCCGATCTTGTCCGTCGGCACCTTGCGCGCGTGGGCCAGCATGGTGTCGGCCAGCTCCCGCACCTCGGCGGCGGTCGGACGCTTCATCCTCATCGACACGCCGAAGGCCGCGATCTGGGCCGGCGTCGCCGCGCCCGTCATGATCTGATCCATCGCCCACGCGGCCTCACCGGTGGCCAGCGCCTGTCCGGCCGTCAACCGGCCCAGGACCTGCGGCCATGACGAGTTTGGGAGCGCTGCGGAGGGCTCGGGAGAGGACGGGTCCACGCGCCGATACTCCCATGAAACGGACCGGGCAAGACAGGCGGCAGAAACATCCTTGGTACCAATTGCGCTCCCCGGCTGGAGTTCGACAACTACAAAGCGTCATACTTCATGGTGTGACGAGCGCTGTTGGCACCTCGGGAACTGCAATCACCTCGCGCGTACATTCGCTGAACCGGCCGAACATGGTCAGTGTCGGCACCATCGTGTGGCTTTCCAGCGAGCTGATGTTCTTTGCTGGGTTGTTCGCGATGTACTTCACCGCGCGCGCTCAGGCCGGCGGCAACTGGCCGCCGCCACCCACCGAGCTGAACCTGGTGCAGGCGGTGCCGGTGACCCTGGTGCTCATCGCCTCGTCGTTCACCTGCCAGATGGGTGTGTTCGCCGCCGAGCGCGGCGACGTGTTCGGCCTGCGGCGCTGGTATGTCATCACGTTCCTGATGGGCGCATTCTTCGTGGCCGGGCAGGCCTACGAGTACATCCATCTGGTCACACACGGCACCACCATCCCGGGCAGCGCCTACGGCTCGGTGTTCTACCTGGCCACCGGATTCCACGGCCTGCACGTCATCGGCGGCCTGGTCGCCTTCGTCTTCCTGCTCGCCCGCACCGCGATGAGCAAGTTCACTCCCGCACAGGCCACCGCCGCGATCGTCGTCTCGTACTACTGGCACTTCGTCGACATCGTGTGGATCGCCCTGTTCGCCACCATCTACTTCATCCGATGAAACGCGGCGTCCGATGAGAAGGGGTCCGATGCTCAAGCGACCGGGGTTGATCCGATCGGGGATGACCGACAAGTCGCGGCGCCGGCTGCGTCGCCGCCTGTCGGCGGGCCTGTTGCTGCTGATCGGACTGGCCGCGGCCGGCGGTCTCGCGGCCACCCTGACCCCGACACCGCAGGTGGCGGTGGCTGACGAGTCGCAATCGGCGCTGCTGCGCACCGGCAAGCAGCTGTTCGAAACGGCCTGTATCTCGTGCCACGGCGCCAACCTGCAGGGTGTGACCGGCCGTGGCCCCAGCCTGATCGGCGTCGGCGAGGCGTCGGTCTACTTCCAGGTGTCCAGCGGCCGGATGCCCGCCATGCGCGGCGAGGCCCAGGCTCCCCGCAAGGATCCGATTTTCGACGACGCGCAGGTCGACGCACTGGGCGCCTATGTCCAGGCCAACGGCGGCGGTCCCACCGTGGTCCGCGACCCGGACGGCAGCATCGCTCAGGAGTCGCTGATCGGCGACAACGTGGCCCGCGGCGGCGACCTGTTCCGGCTCAACTGCGCCTCGTGCCACAACTTCACCGGCAGGGGCGGTGCGCTGTCGTCGGGTAAGTACGCCCCGGCGCTGGATGCGGCCAACGAACAGCAGATCTTCACCGCCATGCTGACCGGCCCGCAGAACATGCCCAAGTTCTCCGACCGGCAGCTCAGCACCGAGGAGAAGCGCGACATCGTGGCCTACGTCCGGCAGGCTGCCACCACCCCCAACCCCGGTGGATACGGTCTCGGCGGCTTCGGGCCGGCGCCCGAAGGCATGGCAGCGTGGATTGTCGGAATGGTGGCCATCATCGGTGTGGCCCTGTGGATCGGATCGCGGGCATGAGCGAAACAGCGGCAAGCGGGGCCACGTCGGTTCCCGACGACGACGCCCTCGAGGCGATGTCACGGGAAGAACTGGTGGCGCTCGGCGGCAGGCTCGACGGCGTCGAAACGGTGTTTCGCGAGCCACGCTGGCCAGTGGAAGGCACCAAGGCCGAGAAGCGCGCGGAACGCGGGGTCGCGATCTGGTTCTTGCTGGCCGGCTTCTTCGGGCTGGCACTGCTGCTGGTCTTCCTGTTCTGGCCGTGGGAGTACAAGCCCTACGAGGCCGCGGGCGAGGGTGTCTACTCACTCGCCACCCCGCTGTACGGCGTGACCTTCGGACTGTCGGTGCTCGCGATTGGCATCGGCGCGGTGCTGTTCCAGAAAAGGTTCATCCCGGAAGAGATTTCGATCCAGGACCGTCACGACGGCCGGTCCCCGGAGCTCCAGCGGAGGGCCACCGCCGCCAACCTGGTCGACGCGCTGGAAAGCTCGACCATCAAGCGCCGCAAGCTGATCGGGATGTCGCTGGGCGTCGGGTTCGGCGCATTCGGCCTCGGCACCCTTGTCGCGTTCGCCGGCGGCCTGATCAAGAACCCGTGGAAACCGGTGGTCCCGACCGCCGAGGGCAAGAAAGCCGTGCTGTGGACCTCGGGCTGGACCCCGCGGTTCACCGGCGAGACCATCTACCTGGCGCGCGCCACCGGTAACGCCGGCCATTCACCCTTCGTCAAGATGCGCCCCGAGGACCTCGACGCAGGCGGCATGGAGACCGTCTTCCCCTGGCGCGAATCCGACGGTGACGGCACCACCGTCGAGTCGCACGAGAAGCTCACCGAGATCAACATGGGTGTCCGTAATCCCGTCATGCTGATTCGCATCCGGCCCACCGATACGTCCAGGGTAGTCAAGCGCAAGGGCCAGGAGAGCTTCAACTTCGGCGATCTGTTCGCATTCACCAAGGTCTGCTCGCACTTGGGTTGTCCGTCATCGCTTTTCGAGCAGCAGACCTATCGCATCCTGTGCCCGTGCCACCAGTCGCAGTTCGACGCGTTGCACTTCGCCAGACCCATATTCGGCCCGGCTGCGCGCGCGTTGGCGCAGCTGCCCATCACTATTGACTCCGACGGGTATCTGGTCGCCAACGGCGACTTCATCGAGCCCGTCGGACCGGCATTCTGGGAGCGCAGCTCATGAGTCCGAAGTTGGCTGAAGCCGCAGCGCAACAAGGTGACGCGATCGATTCGCGGTACCACCCGGCGGCCGCCCTGCGACGGCAGCTGAACAAGGTCTTCCCCACCCACTGGTCGTTCCTGCTCGGGGAGATCGCGCTGTACAGCTTCATCGTGCTGCTGATAACCGGGGTGTACCTGACCCTGTTCTTCGACCCGTCGATGGCCGAGGTCACCTACAACGGCGTGTACCAGCCGTTGCGCGGTGTGGAGATGTCCAGGGCCTTTGCGTCGACGCTTGACATCACCTTCGAGGTGCGCGGCGGGTTGTTCGTCAGGCAGATCCACCACTGGGCGGCGCTGCTGTTCGCCGCCTCCATCATGGTGCACCTGGCCCGGATCTTCTTCACCGGCGCGTTCCGCAGGCCCCGCGAGGCGAACTGGGTCATCGGCTCGCTGCTGCTGATCCTGGCCATGTTCGAGGGCTTTTTCGGCTACTCGCTGCCCGACGACCTGCTGTCGGGCACCGGGGTGCGGGCGGCCCTGTCGTCGATCACCCTGGGCCTCCCGCTGGTCGGGACCTGGATGCACTGGGCCATATTCAGCGGCGACTTCCCCGGCCAGATCATCATCCCCCGCCTGTACGCGGCGCACATTCTGCTGCTCCCGGGCATCATGCTGGCGCTCATCGGCGTCCACCTGGCGCTGGTCTGGTTCCAGAAGCACACCCAGTTCCCCGGCCCGGGCCGGACCGAGAAGAACGTGGTCGGGGTGCGCGTCATGCCGGTGTTCGCCGTCAAGTCCGGCGCCTTCTTCGCGATGACGGTGGGCATCCTCGGCCTGATGGGCGGCCTGCTGCAGATCAACCCGATCTGGCAGATCGGACCGTACAAACCCTCGCAGGTGTCGGCCGGCTCTCAACCTGACTTCTACATGATGTGGACCGACGGATTGATCCGGCTGTGGCCGGCCTGGGAACTGTATATCGGGCGTTACACCGTGCCGGGTCCTGTCGCCGTCGCCGTGCTGATGGGCGTGATTTTCGCGCTGCTCATCGCCTACCCCTTCATCGAGAAGAAGGTGTCCGGCGACGACGCCCACCACAACCTGCTGCAGCGTCCGCGCGACGCACCGGTGCGCACCGCCATCGGTGCCATGGCGATCGCGTTCTACATGGTGCTGACCTACAGCGCGATGAACGACATCATCGCCTTGAAGTTCCACGTCTCGCTGAACGCGACGACGTGGATCGGCCGGATCGCGATGGTGGTGCTGCCGCCCATCGTCTACTTCATCACCTACCGGTGGTGTGTGGGCCTGCAGCGCAGTGACCGTGCGGTGCTGGAACACGGTATCGAGACCGGCATCATCAAGCGGCTGCCGCACGGCGCCTACATCGAGTTGCACCAGCCGCTCGGGCCGGTCGACGACCACGGGCACCCGATTCCGCTGGAGTACCAGGGCGCTGCGCTGCCCAAGCGGATGAACAAGCTCGGGTCGGCGGGTTCGCCGGGCTCCGGCAGCTTCCTGTTCGCCGATCCGGCGTCGGAGGACGCGGCGCTCGCCGAGGCGGCGCACGCCTCCGAGCAGCGGGCGCTGACCGCGCTGCGCGAGCGCCAGGAGGACACCAACGGCTCCTCAAACGGGCAGGACGGTCACCACTAGGCCGACGGCTCAGCACCGGTTGTGAGCGTGCTGTGCAGCTGCCGCAGGTATTGCCACGGGATCACCGGCATCGCCAGGGTGATAACTCCGGCTAAGCCGTAGGCGACGCATGCCGAGCTGTCCATATCGACGGCCATCAGGTAGGTGGCCGTGGCGACTGCCACCAGGGCGACACCCATGGCGCCCACGATCAGGACCGTGCAGCGCAACCACATCCGGTCCAGCGCCGACGCGGAGATCACACCGCGCGCCCGCCATGACGGCAGCGGCCCGGGATAGCCCGGCGGGTCCCGGTCGAACGGGTCCGGGTATGCCCTCAGCCTCTCGGTGGGCGGTTCCGGCTGACCCGTCGGCGCGGGCGACCCGGCAGCCCTGCCACCCGGGTGTGGGTCGGCGAGGGCGGTGCGCCGCGCCCGTACCAG
>CAZDYH010000003.1:20322-24989 GCA_964509355.1 uncultured Mycobacterium sp. | reverse complement strand
GTCGCGGGCCATCAGCAGCTGGTCTGCGCGGAGTTGTTCATGTTGGAGGACAGCACGGTTCCATCGCTCGTCGTTATCGAACAGTTCAATCTGCTGACCAGGAACAAGCTTGACGCCTGCACCGAGCCCACCTCGGACTGCGAGATCGGCGTGACGGTCAGCGACCACGGAATGTACACGTTGCGCTGGGTACGACGCCGTCCCGACGCGTCGACATAGGTCACCGAGATGATGTCGCCGGGCGCCTTGGTCCCGGTCACTGAATACGTCACCTGCCGGGGCCCCGCCGGCGTCGTGGTGGTGGTGACCGGTGGCGCCACGGTGGTCGCCGGTGGCGGCGCCTCGGTGGCCGGCGGCGGCTCAGGCGTCACCGTCACCGTTTCGGTCGGGGGCGGTGGCGGCGGCGGCTCCTCGGTACTCGGTGGTGGCGGCGGCGGGGGTGGTGGCGGTGTGGTGGTGATCTCGTCCTGCACCGGCGGCACGGACGCCGTGGTTGGCGCCCGGGTGGCGGCGTTGTTGGTGTCCGTGCTGGAGACCAGCAGCGACACCGAGACCACCAGAGCGATCGCGGCGAGGATTGCTGTCACACCGACGATCCACGGCCAGCGGGGCGGAGTGGGCTCTTCGACCACCTCGGTCGCCGAGTCGTAGCTGTCGTAGCTGTCGTAGTCGTACAACCCGGGATGAGCCGGGACATAGGGCCCGCTGGTGAACTGCTCGGACTCCGGGGCGGAGTAGGCCTGGGAGTAGAACTCCGATTCGCCCGCGTTCTTCACGGTGGGCTGGTCCTGACCTGACCGGCCGGTGGGCCGGCTGCCCGGCTGCTGCTCTTCAGAATCCGGTCCTGGGGGATTCGGCCCGCTCATCTATGCCTATCCTTCTCGACTACATCACCACGGCACACAGCTGCGCTGTTTCAGCGTTGCTCGCATTGCTCATCGCGCGTCGGCAACACTACCCAACCGTATGGGGAGCGCGATTCGCGGCGAGCGGATCGCGGACCAACTGACGCCTCGATTGTGACCTTCGGCCGGCGCAGCCTCAGTGCTTCTCCGGGCCGACGTAGTACTCGAAGACCAGCCCGGCCGCAGAGCTGAGGACGAACACGGCACCGGCGGCGATCAGCCAGGGCAGCCACAGCGCGACGCCGACGGCGGTCACCGACGCCGACAGCGCGATCATGACCGGCCACCAGCTGTGTGGGCTGTAGAACCCCAGTTCCCCGGCACCGTCGCTGATCTCCGCGTCCTCGTAGTCCTCCGGGCGGGTGTCGAGGCGGCGGGCAACGAAACGGAAGAACGTGCCCACGATCAGCGCCAAGCCAGCCGACAGGGCCAGTGCGGTGGTGCCGGCCCACTCCACGCCGCCGTTGGCGAACAGGGCGGTCAGGACGGCGTACACCACCGTGATGAAGACAAAGAACGCGGTGAGGATCTCGAACAGCCTGGCTTCGATATGCATGACGTGTCCCTACTTGCTCGCCTGAGATGCCTGCTCACCGCGACGGGTGTCGAACGGTTCGGTGGTGACCGCCACCGGAGACTGGTTGATCGCACGCAACGCCGCGGCGTTGGTCTTCCCGGCGATGCGCTGCTGGAGGTAGGCCTTGAAGTCGTTGGGCTCCACCACGCGCACTTCGAAGTTCATCATCGAGTGGTAGGTGCCGCACAACTCGGCGCAGCGGCCGACGAACGCGCCGGTCTTGTTGATCTCGGTGACCTGGAAGATGTTGTCGGAGTGGTTTGCCTGTGGATCGGGCATCGTATCGCGCTTGAACAGGAACTCCGGCACCCAGAAGGAGTGGATGACGTCGGCCGAGGCGAGCTGGAACTCGATGCGCTTGCCGACGGGCAACACCAGCACCGGAATCTCGGCACTCGAGCCCAGGGTTTCGACCTTGTCGAAGTTCAGGTAGGTGCGGTCTTCGGGGTTCAGCCCGCGCACCGGCCCGACCAGCTCCTCGCCGTGAGAGTCGGTGCCCTCCGGTTTGGACGCCATCGCCTGCTTGCGGGCCAGGTCGGCGCCCTCGTACTCGAGGGTGCCGTCTTTGAAGTCGACCTTCTGATAACCGAACTTCCAGTTCCACTGGAATGCGGTGACGTCGATGACGACCTCGGGGTCAGGGGCCTTGTGCAGCATCTTCTCCTGCACGACCACGGTGAAGTAGAACAGCACCGAGATGATCAGGAACGGAACCACCGTGAGCACCAGTTCCAGCGGCATGTTGTAGCCGAACTGCCGGGGCAGTTCGGAATCGGTCTTCTTCTTGCGATGGAAGGCCGATGTCCAGAACATCAGGCCCCACACGATCACGCCGACCACCAGGGCAGCGATTATCGAACCGATCCACAGCTCCCTGTTCACCTGGGCTTCCGGTGTGATGCCCTCGGGCCAGCCCAGGCCGAGCGCCTCGGACCAGCTGCAGCCGCTGAGGGTGACCGCCAGCGCTCCGAGCGTGGCCGCCAGCGTGAATCGCCGGAGCCGACGGGAGCGGCTTCGAGACAGGCCTAGCCCGTGGGATCTCACGTTCGTGCCTCCTGTGTCAACGGCAGCCGCTGTTCGCGCAAGCGCTCATCTCCAGAGTCGAATACTACGCAGCGTAGACCACGCTGACACGCCAAGTTCGACACACCTGCCGTATGTGTCCCTGCGGTGGCACAGGCGCGTGCCGCGGAGTGCGGCATACTGGGCGCGATGTGCGGACTGCTGGCCCTGGTATGCGATTCGGCCGGGTCGATTCGTCCGGAAATCGTCGATGCGGTGGCCGGCGCGTCACACCTGATGCGCCACCGCGGCCCCGACGAACCCGGCACCTGGTCGGACGCGGACGCGGTGCTCGGGTTCAACCGGCTGTCCATCATCGACATAGCTCATTCACACCAGCCGCTGCGCTGGGGACCGCCGGAAACGCCGGACCGGTATGTGCTGGTGTTCAACGGCGAGATCTACAACTACCTGGAGCTGCGGGCCGAGCTTGCCGAGCGCCACGGTGCGTCGTTCACCACCGACGGTGATGGCGAGGCCATCGTCGCCGCCTACCACTACTGGGGACCCGCCGCGCTGGAAAGACTGCGCGGCATGTTCGCCTTCGCGGTGTGGGACACCGTCGACCGCGAGCTGTTCTGCGCCCGTGACCCGTTCGGCATCAAGCCGCTTTTCATGGCGACCGGCACCGGCGGCACCGTTGTGGGCAGCGAGAAGAAGTGCCTGCTGGACCTGGCCGGCACGGTGGGGTTCGACACCGGTATCGACACCCGCGCCGTCCAGCACTACACGGTGCTGCAGTACGTGCCCGAACCCGAGACGTTGCACCGCGGGGTGCGCCGGCTCGAGTCGGGCTGTTACGCGCGAATAAGGCCGGGATCCGGACGGGCCGAGCCGGAGATCACCCGCTACTTCTTTCCCCGGTTCGCGGCCGAACCGTTCGCCGCGGGAACCGCGCAGGCCCGCTACGACGAGATCACCGCTGTCCTGGAGGACTCGGTGGCCAAGCACATGCGCGCCGATGTCACCGTCGGGGCGTTTCTGTCCGGCGGGATCGACTCCACCGCGATCGCGGCGCTGGCCATCCGGCACAATCCACGGCTGATCACGTTCACCACCGGCTTCGAGCGTGAGGGATTCTCCGAGGTCGATGTCGCGGTGGCATCGGCCGAAGCCATCGGCGCACGCCACGTCGCCAAGGTGGTCAGTGCGGGCGAGTTCGTCGCCGCGCTGCCCGAAATCGTCTGGTATCTCGATGAGCCGGTGGCCGACCCGGCACTGGTGCCGTTGTTCTTCATCGCCCGCGAGGCCCGCAAACACGTCAAGGTGGTGCTCTCCGGTGAGGGCGCCGACGAACTTTTCGGCGGCTACACGATCTACCGGGAGCCGTTGTCGCTGAAGCCCTTCGACTATCTCCCGCGACCTTTGCGGCGTTCCATGGGCAAGGTCTCGGCCCCGTTGCCCGACGGCATGCGCGGTAAGAGCCTGCTGCACCGCGGGTCGCTCACCCTGGAAGAGCGCTACTACGGCAACGCACGCAGCTTCAGCGACGAGCAGCTGCGGACCGTACTGCCGCGGTTCCGCCAGGACTGGACCCACACCGACGTGACCACTCCGGTGTACGCGGCATCCAGCGGGTGGGATCCGGTTGCCCGCATGCAGCACATCGACCTGTTCACCTGGCTGCGGGGCGACATCCTGGTCAAGGCGGACAAGATGACGATGGCGAACTCCCTCGAACTGCGGGTGCCCTTTCTGGACCCCGAGGTTTTCGCGGTGGCGTCGCGGCTCCCGCTGGAGCAGAAGATCACCCGCACCACCACCAAGTACGCGCTGCGGCGTGCGCTGGAGCCGATCGTCCCGGCGCACGTGCTCAACCGGCCCAAACTCGGGTTCCCGGTGCCGATCCGGCACTGGCTGCGGGCCGGCGAGCTGCTGGAGTGGGCCTACGCGATGGTGGACTCGTCGCAGGCCAACGAGCTCGTCGACATCGCTGCGGTCCGGCAGATGCTTGACGAACACCGCCTCGGCGAAAGCGACCACAGTCGCCGGCTCTGGACGGTGCTGATCTTCATGCTCTGGCACGCCATCTTCGTCGAACGCAGCGTGGTGCCGCAGATCAGCGAGCCCCAGTACCCGGTGCAGCTCTGAGCCTCCCGCCGCGGATGGCGGCGAATCAAACC
>CAZDYH010000003.1:17660-20222 GCA_964509355.1 uncultured Mycobacterium sp. | reverse complement strand
CCTCCCGCCGCGGATGGCGGCGAATCAAACCAGGGCCGCGGCGATCTCCTGCGCGGCCGCGGCGCCGTAGGCGTCGGCCAGCCGTGTCACGGCGACCCCGGGGTTCCACGTCCATTGCTGCGTGCCGCTGGACTCCAGCACCAGCACGGCGACCAGCGAGCCGAGTTGTGCCGAGCGCTCCAGGCTCAGGCCCGCGCTGCGCCCGGTGAGGAACCCGGCCCGGAACGCGTCGCCCACACCGGTCGGGTCGACCTGGCTGGTTTCGGGCACGACGTCGACGTGGATGTTCGTGCCGTCGGCGCTGACGAGGTCGACGCCCTTGGCGCCCAGCGTGGTCACCCGCAGGCCGACCCGCGCCAGCACGTCGGTGTCGGTCCAGCCGGTCTTGGACTGCAGCAGGTCCCACTCGTAGTCGTTGGTGAACAGGTAGGTCGCACCCTCGATCAGGGCGCGGATCTGGTCACCGGACAGCCGCGCCAACTGTTGCGACGGGTCGGCGGCGAACGCGAGGCCCAGCTTGCGGCATTCATCGGTGTGCATGAACATGGTGTCCGGGTCATTGGCCCCGATGATGACCAATTCTGGCGTGCCGGTGGATGATACGACGTCGGCAAGGGCAATGTTGCGGGCTTCCGACATGGCGCCCGGGTAGAACGACGCGATCTGCGCCATATCCAGGTCGGTGGTGCACACGAACCGCGCAGTGTGCGCGGTCTGCGAGATCAGCACGTGCGAGCAGTTCACCCCGTGGGACTCCAGCCATTCGCGGTAGTCGGTGAAGTCCATCCCCGCCGCCCCGACCAGCGCGGGCTCGCCGCCGAGCACACCGATGGCGTAGGCCATGTTCCCGGCCACGCCGCCGCGGTGCACCACCAGATCGTCGACCAGGAAGCTCAGCGACACCTTCTGCAGGTGGTCGGCCAGCAGCTGCTCCGAGAACCGGCCGGGGAAGCGCATGAGGTGGTCAGTCGCAATCGACCCGGTTACGGCAATGGTCACGAAAAGTCACCCTTCAATTCGTTAAGCACGTCTAGGTAAGCTTACCCACCCCTCGCATCCGCGGACATCGGCCCGCGGTGCGCTAACCTGCGTAGGAAGCCCGTCCGACCGCCGGACCCGAAAGCTGTTCGCGCGAGCGGCTCGTCGCTCGGTTCGCGAGTCAAACATCACCCAGGAGAAAACCATGGCCGGCCCGTATCCGCCGCACCAGGGTTTCGGCGCGGCCGGTCCGCCCTACTCCGATCCCCATCCGAGCCGGCCGTTCCCGAGCCAGCCGGCCTACGCCGGCAGGTATCCGGCCCAGCGGTATCCGGCGCAGCTGCCGCCCGGCCCGCCCTATGGCGAACCTCCACCCGGGGTCGCGGCATATCCCGGGATGCTGCCGCCCGCGGTGCCATATCCCAGGCGATCGCGCTGGCGGGTGCTCCTCTGGACACTGCTGGCAATCGCGCTGACGGGCGCGATGGTGGCCGCGATCGTCTACGGAGTCCGTGACGACAAGCCCGCCAGCGGAGGCCCGCTCACCGCGCCGGCAGCCAAGACCGCGATCCAGGGCTACCTGAACGCGCTGTCCAAGGGTGATACCGAGACCATCGCGCGCAACACCCTGTGCGGTATCTACGACGCGGTTCGGGACCGGCGGTCCGACCAGGCGCTGGCAAAGCTGAGCAGCGACGCATTCCGCAAGCAGTTCTCCAGGGCAGAGGTGACCTCGATCGACAAGATGGTGTACTGGTCGAGCACTCAGACTCAGGTGCTGTTCAGCATGCGCGTCACACCCACCGCCGGCGGCGGCGGCCAGAAAGAAGAGCAGGGCATTGCCCAGCTACTGACCCAGGACAACCAGGTCCTGGTGTGTTCGTACCTACTGCGTACCGCCGCCTTCTTCTAGGTCGCGCTCGGATGAGCGTCAGTTGAACGAGTCGCCGCAGGCACAGGATCCGGTGGCGTTCGGGTTGTCGATGGTGAAGCCCTGCTTCTCGATCGTGTCCACGAAGTCGATCGAGGCGCCCTGCACGTAGGGGGCGCTCATCCGGTCCACCGTCAGCGTGACACCGCCGAACTCTGCGGTCAGATCACCGTCAAGCGAGCGGTCGTCGAAGAACAGGTTGTAGCGCAGTCCGGCGCAGCCACCCGGCTGAACTGCGATCCGCAGCGCCAGGTCGTCGCGACCTTCCTGCTCCAGCAGCGACTTCGCCTTGGCCGCCGCGGCATCGGTCAGGATCGCACCGTGGGTTGTGGTGCTGGTCGCCGACTCGTCCTGAACAGTCATTGCGTCTCCCTATGCCTAATTTCGATGGTCCACTTGGAGTGGCAGCCCACTTGGTCAACGGTACCTTGTCCCGCCGCTATTCCCGACTCTCTCCCCAGCCCGCCGGACTCTCTCCCCGGCCCGCCGGAAGCTCTGCGGCCGTCTTGCGCGCCAGCCCGGCCAGCTGGTTGGCCGCATCGTCTATGGCCAGCCGTACCGAGCCGGCATAGTCGGCGATCGCAAACGCCGCGAGAACGCCCGCCGACCGCAGCGTCGGCTCCTCGAGCGTCACCTGCCCTGCCAGAACCAGC
>CAZDYH010000003.1:0-17560 GCA_964509355.1 uncultured Mycobacterium sp. | reverse complement strand
GCCCGCCGACCGCAGCGTCGGCTCCTCGAGCGTCACCTGCCCTGCCAGAACCAGCACCGGGATGCGTCGCTTGCGCGCCCCGGAAGCCAGTGCGCCGACGACTTTGCCGTGCAATGACTGGTCATCGAACCGCCCTTCACCGGTGATGACGAGTTGCGTGGCCGCGAGATCGTCGGCGAGGTGGGTGTGTTCGGCGATGATCGCCGCCCCGGATTCCCGGCGCCCACCCAGTGCCAGCAGCGCCGCCCCGATCCCTCCGGCGGCGCCGGCCCCGGGCTGCCCGCTGACCGGCCGTCCGGCCGCGGCATCCAATTCCGCTCCCCACTTCGTGAGCCGCTGCTCCAGCACAACCACAGTGGCGGGATCGGCACCCTTCTGCGGCCCGAACACCCGGGCGGCGCCCATCGGGCCCAGGAGCGGATGCTCGACGTCGGAGGCGGCGATCAACTCGACACCGGCCAGCCGCTGCCCCGCCGCCTGCAGGCCGCCGAGGACCTCGACCATGCCGCGGCCACCGTCAGTGCTGCCGCTGCCGCCCAGGCCCACCACGATCCGGGTAGCACCGGCGTTCAGTGCCGCGCCGATGAGCTGGCCCACGCCTCTGCTGTGCGCGGTGACCGCGGTGTGCGCGGTCGGCGGGCCGCCCACTAGGGCCAATCCGCAGGCCTGCGCACATTCGATGTACGCGGTCGCCGATCCGGGGTCGAACACCCACTCGGCATCGACGTCGGTGTCCAGCGGGCCGGATACCCGGACGGACCGCAACTCCCCCAGCCGGCTGGCCAGCACACCGACGAATCCGGGGCCGCCGTCGGACTGCGGGGCCAGGACCAGGTCATCACCGGGGCGGGCCTGCCGCCAGCCGACGGCAATGGCCTGGGCGGCCTCGACGGCGGTCAGGCTGTCGCCGTAACAGTCCGGGGCGATCAGCACCCGCAGCGCCGGCACGGCGGTTTCCGGGCCCGTCATTCATGCAGATTAGAGCCGCGAAACGCCAGGCGCATGCCGGGCGGACGGGGCCGCGAAGCAAGAAGTAACCTGGCAGGCGTGAAGCTGCTGGGCCGCAAGAACGACGATGGAGACGCCGACGAGACGGAATCCACGACCCACGCCGCCACCGAGTCTTCTGGATCTGCTGGCACCACCGCCCCCAAGGGCCGGCCCACGCCCAAGCGCAGTGAGGCCGCCAAACGGCGCGGCCCCGTCGCACCGGCACCCATGACCACCGCCGAGGCGCGCCGCCGGCGCAAGACCCTTGCCGGGCCGAAGCTCAGCCGCGAGGAACGCAAGGTCGACAAGGCCGAACGCCGGGAGCGGATGGCGGACCGTCGTGAACGCATGATGGCGGGCGAAGAGGCCTACCTGCTGCCGCGCGACCAGGGGCCGATACGCAGATATGTCCGCGACATCGTGGATGCCCGCCGCAATATGCTCGGCCTGTTCATGCCTGCCGCGCTGCTGCTGATCTTCGTGATGCTCGCCATCCCGCAGGTCCAGCTGTTCATCTCCCCCGCGATGCTGCTCCTGGTAGCGGTCATGGTGATCGACGGGATCTGGTTGGCCCGCAAGGTCGGCAATCTGGTCGACGTGAAGTTCCCGGGCAACACCGAAAGCCGGTGGAAGCTGGGCTTGTATGCCGCCGGCCGCGCTTCGCAGCTGCGCAGGATGCGGGCACCCCGACCCCAGGTCAACCGCGGCGACAGTGTCGTCTGAAGTCGGCTGACCACTGGTGCGCACGTTGGTGCTCGGCGGGATCAGGTCGGGCAAGTCCCGATGGGCAGAGTCGGCCATCGCCGAGACCGTCGACCCCGGTCAGCCTGTGTGCTATGTCGCCACCGGGCCGGCATCCGACGAGGATCCAGCGTGGTCGGAACGTGTTCGTGAACATCGCGACCGCCGGCCACCCCATTGGTCGACGGTTCAAACCGACGACGTCGCAACGCAGTTGCGTCAGTCTCCCGGGGCAGCGACCCTCGTTGACGACATCGGCGGTTGGTTGACCGCGGCGATGAATCGCCGTGACGCCTGGAGCACCGGATCGGTGGCCGGCGATGTCGACGACATGCTCGCCGCAGTCAGCGCCTTCGGGTCACCGCTGATCCTGGTCAGCCCTGAGGTGGGCCTGACGGTCGTACCGGCGACGTCGTCGGGGCGGCGATTCGCCGATGAGCTCGGCGCCCTCAACCAGCGGCTGGCCGCCCGGTGTGATCGGGTGGTGCTGGTAGTGGCCGGGCTGCCGGTGCCGATCAAGCCGTCGACGGCGGTGTCGGGGATCTGATGGACTTCCCACCGGTCACGCCTCCCGATGCCGCAGCTGCCGCCGCGGCCCGCGCCCGGCAGGACTCACTGACCAAACCGCCCGGCGCGCTGGGCCGCCTCGAGGATCTTTCGGTGTGGGTCGCGTCCTGCCAAGGGCTCTGCCCGCCAAGGCAGTTCGGGCGCGCCCGGGTGGTGGTGTTCGCCGGTGACCACGGAGTCGCGAGGTCGGGGGTGTCGGCTTACCCGCCGGAGGTGACCGCGCAGATGGTCGCCAACATCGACGCGGGCGGAGCGGCCATCAATGTGCTGGCCGGAATCGCCGGCGCGACGGTACGCGTCGCCGATCTGGCAGTCGACTGCGATACGCCGTGGTCGGAACATATTGGCGCGCAAAAGGTCCGGCGCGGGAGCGGCAACATCGCGGTGGAGGACGCCCTGACCGAGGACGAGGCGACCGCCGCCGTGGATGCCGGCCGTCGGATCGCCGACGAGGAGGTCGACGCCGGTTCCGATCTGCTCATCGCCGGTGACATGGGCATCGGGAACACCACGGCGGCGACCGTTGTGATCGCGGCGCTGACCGACAGCGAGCCGGTCGCGGTGGTCGGTCGCGGCACCGGGATCGACGACGCCGGCTGGGCGCGCAAGACCGCGGCGGTTCGCGATGCCCTGTACCGCAACCGGGGGCCGGCGTTCAACCCGCTCGGGCTGTTACGTGCCTGCGGTGGTGCCGACCTGGCCGCGATGGCGGGGTTCTGCGCGCAGGCCGCGGTGCGGCGTACCCCGGTGCTGCTCGACGGCATGGTGGTGACCGCGGCCGCCCTGGTGGCCGAGCGGCTGGCGCCCGGTGCTCGGCGGTGGTGGCAGGCCGGCCACCGGTCCACCGAGCCGGCTCATGCGCTGGCGCTGGCCGCCCTCGACCTCGAACCGATCCTCGATCTGAGGATGCGGCTGGGTGAAGGCACCGGCGCTACGGTGGCGCTTCCGGTGCTCCGGGCCGCGGTGGCCGCGCTGTCCACGATGGCCACCTTTGACGAGGCCAGCGTGTCCGGCCGCGCCGAGGCCCGCGAACAGCCCACCGCGTCGTCGTGATCCGTTCGGTCACAGCGGCTTTCGCATTCGGAACTGTCTTCCCCGTTCCTGGCCGACGTGCGCAGCCGGTAGGCCGTGGAGTGCTGACCGCGCTGCCGATCGTCGGGGCCGCGCTGGGCACGCTGGCCGCCACGGTGGCGTGGGCCGCCGCGGCGGCCTTCGGTTCCGGCAGCCCGCTGGCCGGGATGCTCGCGGTGTCGGCGTTGCTGCTGGCCACCCGTGGCCTGCATATCGACGGCCTGGCGGATACGGCCGACGGCCTGGGGTGCTACGGGCCCCCGCAGCGGGCGCTGGAGGTGATGCGCGACGGTTCGACCGGACCGTTCGGGGTCGCCGCCGTCGTGCTGGCGATCGTGCTGCAGGGGCTGGCGTTCACCGTGATGAGCCCGATTGCGATCATCACCGCCGTGACGGCCGGCCGGGTCGCGGCGGTGCTGGCCTGCCGCAGAACCGTACCCGCCGCCGACGGTAGCGCGCTGGGCGCGCGGGTCGCCGGCACCCAGCCGATGCCGGTGGTGGCCGCCTGGATCGTGGCCCTGGCCGGCGTGGCCGTGTTCGCCGGGCCGCGGCTGTGGCAGGGCCCGGCTGCGGTGCTCATCGGGTTGCTCTGCGCCGCAGGCCTTGTCGCACGCTGCGTTCGCCGGTTCGGCGGTGTCACCGGGGACGTTCTGGGCGCGGCCATCGAACTGACCACGACGGTGGTGGCCGTCACCGCGGCCGGACTGGTTCAAGCGGGCTGATCCGACATTCAGCCCAGCCGGGCCATCCAGCCGTGCGTGTCGGCGAACGTGCCGCGCTGGATCCCGGTCAGGGTGTCGCGCAGCGCCATGGTTACCTCGCCGGGTTCGCCGTCGCCGACGGTGAACTCGCCGTCGCCGTACTTGACGCGCGATACCGGCGTGATGACCGCGGCGGTGCCACAGGCGAACACCTCGGTGATCTCGCCGGCGGCCGCCTTCTTCTGCCATTCGTCGATATCGATCTTGCGCTCCTCGACGGCGAATCCCGCGTCGCTGGCCAACTGCAACAACGAATCCCGGGTGATGCCGGGCAGCAGCGAGCCACTCAGCTCCGGGGTGACCAGCCGCGCCGAGCCGCCGCTACCGAACACGAAGAACAGGTTCATGCCACCCATTTCTTCGATGAAGCGGCGCTCGACGGCGTCGAGCCACACCACCTGATCGCAGCCGTGTGCGGCGGCCTCGGCCTGGGCCAGCAGCGACGCCGCGTAGTTGCCGCCGAACTTGGCGGCACCGGTGCCGCCGGGGCTGGCACGCACGTACTCCGTCGACAGCCACACGCTGACCGGCTTGACACCGCCCTTGAAGTACGCGCCCGCCGGCGAGGCGATCACCAGGTAGCGGTATTCCGAAGCGGGCCGCACACCCAGGCCGGGCTCGGTGGCGAAGATGAACGGCCGCAGGTACAGCGACTCCTCGCCGCCGGCGGGTGGCACCCAGTCGCCGTCGACGGCGATCAGCTGACGCAGCGACTCGATGAACACCGCTTCGGGCAGTTCGGGGATGGCGATCCGGCGCGCGGACAAGCACAGCCGGGCGGCATTCGCCTCCGGCCGGAACGAGACAATCGAGCCATCGGGCCAGCGGTAGGCCTTGAGGCCTTCGAAGACCTCTTGTGCGTAGTGCAGCACGACTGCCGACGGGTCCAGCTCGATCGGCCCGTACGGCATCACCTTCGCGTCATGCCAGCCGTGGCCAGCGGCGTAGCTGATCGACACCATGTGATCGGTGTGAAATCGACCGAACCCCGGATCCTTCAGGATCGCGGTCCGTACCTCGTCGCTCGCCGGATTCGCGCTGCGGGAAACCGTGAACTCGAGGGGGCCGCCAGTCATGAGGGAATTGTATAACCGCCCGCTACCGGGTTCTTGGCTGCACAAATGGCGGGAGCACCACCTCGCACTCCACTTCCCGGCCACGGACGTCCACGGTGACGCGCTGCCCGTCGTCGACACCCGCGTCGGCGTCGATGAGTGCCAGTGCGATCCCGACTTTCAGTGTCGGAGAGAAGGTTCCCGACGTGGTGACCCCGACCGGGGTGGACCCGTCGAGCACGGTCAGGTCGGGACGCAGCACGCCGCGGCCGACCGCGCGCAGGCCGCGCAGCAGCCGCCGCGGGCCTGCGGCCTTCTCGGCCAGCAGCGCGTCACGGCCCCAGAACGACTCCTTTTTCCAGCCGATCGCCCAGCCGCAGCGCGCCTGCAGCGGCGATATGTCCAGCGACAGTTCATGGCCGTGCAGCGGGTAGCCCATCTCGGTGCGCAGCGTGTCGCGGGCGCCCAGCCCGGCGAGTTCGCCGCCGGCATCGCCGACCGCCCCGGCCAGCGCGTCGAACACCACGCCCGCGGACTCCCACGGCGGCAGCAACTCATAGCCGTGCTCGCCGGTGTATCCGGTGCGGCACACGCGCACGGGAACACCCGAGAAATCCGCGTCCGCGTAACCCATGTAGTCCATGCCCGTCGGCAGCCCCAACGCGTCGAGCACCCCGGCGGAACGCGGCCCCTGCACGGCGAGGACCGCATACGAGCGGTGCTCGTCGGTGATGGTGAGCTCCGGCGGCGCCACCGCCCGCAGCGCGGCGACGACGGCGGCGGTGTTGGCGGCATTGGGCACCAGGAAGATCTCGTCCTGCGCGACGTAGTAGGCGATCAGGTCGTCGATGACGCCGCCGGATTCGGCACAGCACAACGTGTACTGCGCCTTGCCCGGGCTGATCCGGCTCAAGTCGTTGGTGAGTGCGGAGTTGACGAACGCAGCCGCTCCCGGCCCCCGCACGGATGCCTTGCCGAGGTGGCTGACGTCGAACAGGCCGACCGCGGAGCGGGTCGCGTTGTGCTCGGTGACCGTTCCGGCGTACGCCACCGGCATCAGCCAGCCGCCGAACTCGGCGAAGCCGGCACCAAGTTCGCGGTGGCGGTCCTCGAGCGGTCCGTGCAACAGATCGGATGTGTCAGTCACGGCCAACCACCCTAATCCGCCCCCGGCCGGCGGTGATTAGGGTGAGTGCTCGTGAGTCCTTGGAACCCGGCGGCTGGGCCGTCAAAGCACGGCTACGGGGCGCCGATCGTCACCCTCGCGTCGTCCCTGCCCCGCCGCGGCGTCGGTGACGCAGTCCTGATCGTGCCCGTGGTCAGCAGCGGCCCGGACGACCAGGCCGGTCCCTCGGTGCTGACCGGGGAACCGTATCTGGATGCCGGCGCGGTCCGCGAAATCGAGGCGGGCCTGCGCGCCGTGGGTGCCAGCGGCGCCGCCGAGCAGCTGAACCGGCTGGTCATCGGTTCGTTGCCGTTCGCCAGTGTGCTGACGGTCGGGCTGGGCGCGCCGCGCGACGACTGGCCGGCCGACGTGATCCGCCGGGCGGCCGGGGCGGCGGCGCGCGCACTGGACAAGGTCGGGGCGGTGGTGACCACGCTGTCCACGCTTGATCTCGCCGCGGCGGTCGAGGGTCTGATCCTGGGCGCGTACCGGTTCACCACCTTCCGCACCGACAAGACCGCCCCCTCAGATGAGGGACTGCGCAAGATCACCGTGCTGCCGGGCCCGGATCTGGCGACCCGCGCCGCGAAGGCCGAACTCGAGCGCGCCACGGCGATCGCGACGGCGGTTGCCACTGCCCGGGACTTCGTGAACACTCCGCCCAGTCACCTGTTTCCCGCTGAATTCGCCGAGCTTGCAAAGGCTTTGGGGGAATCGGCGGACCTGGACGTCGAGGTGCTGGACGACAAGACCCTGGCCCGCGACGGCTACGGCGGGGTGATCGGTGTGGGCAAGGGCTCGTCGCGCCCGCCGCGGCTGGTGCGGCTGACCTTCCGGGGTTCGCGGCTGGCCAAGAACCCGAAGACCGCGAAGAGGGTCGCACTCGTCGGCAAGGGCATCACGTTCGACACCGGCGGCATCTCGATCAAACCCGCGGCCTCGATGCACCACATGACCTCCGATATGGGCGGGGCCGCCGCGGTCATCGCCACCGTGGTGCTGGCCGCCAGGCAGCAGCTGCCGATCGATGTGATCGCCACCGTGCCGATGGCGGAGAACATGCCGTCGTCGACGGCGCAACGCCCCGGTGACGTGCTCACCCAGTACGGCGGGACCACGGTCGAGGTGCTCAACACCGACGCGGAGGGACGGCTCATCCTGGCCGACGCGATCGTGCGGGCCTGCGAGGACAATCCGGACTATCTGATCGAGACGTCGACGCTGACCGGCGCGCAGACCGTGGCGCTCGGCTCGCGTACCCCGGGGGTGCTGGGGACCGACGAGTTCCGCGACCGGGTGGCGGTGCTCTCGCAGCGGGTGGGCGAGAACGGCTGGCCGATGCCGCTGCCCGACGAGCTGCGCGAGGAACTGAAGTCCACGGTGGCCGACCTCGCGAACGTCAGCAGTCAGCGCTTCGCCGGCATGCTGGTGGCCGGCGTGTTCCTACGTGAGTTCGTCGCCGAGGGCGTGCAGTGGGCGCACATCGACGTGGCCGGCCCGGCGTACAACACCGGCGGCCCCTGGGGTTACACCGGCAAGGGCGGCACCGGGGTGCCGACGCGCACGATGTTCGCCGTTCTCGAGGACATCGCGGAGAAGGGCTGAGAGCGGCGGCTACATCACCCGTCCGCGCGCGGTGCTGCGCAACGCCTGCGGCAGCACCCGCGACACGCCGTACACCAGGTAGGCCTCCGGCATCACGGGTCTGATCGGCTTGTTCTTCTTGACCGCGGACACGATGGCCTGTGCTGCCTTGTCCGGCCCGTAGCGCCGGAGCTCGAACATCTTCTCCAGCTGTGCCCGCCGCCCGGCGACGTGCCCACCCTTGCCCGCCGGGGCGTGGATGCGGGTGGTGTTGACGATGTTGGTGTTGACGGTGCTCGGGCAGATCGTGGTCAGGCCGATACCGGCTTCGTCGAGTTCAGCACGCAGGCAGTCCGAGAACATGTAGACCGCGGCCTTGCTGGTGCAGTAGGCGTTCAACGACTGCAGCGGCGCGTAGGCGGCCATTGACGCGACGTTGACGATGTGACCGCCGGTGCCGCGGTCGACGAGCCGGCTGGCGAACGCCCGGCAGCCGTTCACCACTCCGCCGAGGTTGATATCCAGCACGCGGTCCCACTGCTCGGGCGGGGTGTCCAGGAACCGGCCGGCCTGGCCGATCCCGGCGTTGTTCACCACGATGTCGGGCACGCCGTGTTCGGTGCAGACCCGGTCGGCGAACCGTTCGACGGCCTCGGCGTCGGCGACGTCGAGCAGATAGGCGTGCGCGACGCCACCGCGCGCGGTGATCTGCGCGGCCGTGTCCTTGACACTGGCCTCGTCGATATCGCTGACCACCAGTTCGGCACCCTCACGGGCGAATGCCAGCGCGGTCGCACGCCCGATGCCGCTGCCCGCACCCGTTACCGAGACCAGGGTGTCGCCGAAGTACTCGCGGGGCCGGCCGACCTGCGCGCGCAGCAGGTCGCGGCTGGGCGGCTGGCCGGCGAGGAAGTCGACCAGTTCGGACACCGAGGTGGCCAGCACCTGCGGATGCGAGAACGGCGACCAGTGGCCGGCCTTGATATCCCGTCGCCACAGCCTCGACACCCAGCGCGACTCATCGTCATAGCCGTGCGCCCTGACCACCGGATCCTTTGTGTTGCAGATCAGCTGCACCGGTACGGTCACACAGTGGTCCCGGCTGACGCCTCTGGCCGAACGAAAAGCATTGGCCCGGTAGATCTTCAGCGAGTTCGCGGCATCGACGTCGATATCGTCGGAACAGGGGGCCGGCCCGCCGGCCGCAGCCAGATGCTGCAGGCGACGCCCGAAACCGGCACGCATCACCGCCGGTGTGATCACCGGCACCGAGAACGGGATCCAGTAGCTGAGCCGCAGCAGCAGTCCGAGCGCCCGCGCGAACTGAATCGGCCGGTAGGGCCGCGCCAGGCGATCGAAGATGAAGGCACCGTAATGGTCGCTGCTGGGGCCCGACACCGAGGTGAACGACGCGACCCGGTCTCCGGCGCCGGGCCGTTTCAGGTACTCCCACACTGCCACCGACCCCCAGTCGTGAGCCAGCACGTGCACGGGCTGCCCGGGTGCGACCGCGGCGATAACAGCGGCGAAGTCGTCGGCGAAACGCGCCATCGTGTAGGCCGAGACGGGCTTGGGCACCGACGATGCGCCGGCGCCGCGGTTGTCGTAGGTCACGACCCGGAAGCGGTCGGCGAGCAGTGGGACGACGCGGTCCCACATCACGTGCGAGTTCGGCCAGCCGTGTGCCATCACCAGAGTCGGTCCGTCGGGGTTGCCCTGTTCGTAGACCGCGATCCGGATGCCGTCTTCGCTGTCGACGAACCGCTCGGTGACCTCGTGCGCTGCAGTTGCTGTCATCGGACCTCCGGCCTCCCGGAATTGGGATCAAACGCGTTGACCCTGCCTGGATACCGGAGGGGTGTCAAGATTCGGCCCCGCCGGTCAGCGGTCGTCGAGGTCTTGGCCGGCCGCGCGCCTGCGCTCGATACGCCGACGAGCGTCGTAATCGCGCATCCGCTGCGGATAACCCACCTTCTGCACGTCGTAGACCGGGATGCGCAGCTGCTCACCGAGCCGCCGGGCGCCCGATTCACCGCCGGCGCGGCGCCGCGTCCACTCGCCGTCCCCGGCGACCAGCACCACCGTGAGCTCGGTAACCCTGGTCTTCGGCTCGACGTAGGCCTCCACGCCGGAGTGCTCCGCGACCCACTGGCGGAGGTACTTCAGGTCGGCAGCCGGTCCGTGGTCACTTCCGCCGCGGGACGTGCGCCTGGTCCGGAACCTGTCGAGCAGTCCCAATTGGGCTCAACTCCTTTCCCACCGCCGTCCGGCTGTTTCTTTCTTTCGATAGTGCCAGAGCCCACGCTGTCGATGGCGACGGCGAAGTGCATGCCCACGATTCACCCTGAGTGAGTGCGAACTGCCGCGCAGTGACAGGATGGTTCCGACAATCGACTTGGGTTCCTCACCCGGTACGCGACGCTGTGGTAAGCCAGAGGTCGACCCGTGACGACTGACCGTTCGAGGGAGTCAACAGACATGGCCTTCTCAGTCCAGATGCCGGCACTCGGTGAGAGCGTCACCGAGGGGACCGTCACCCGTTGGCTCAAACAAGAAGGCGACACCGTCGAGCTCGACGAACCTTTGCTCGAGGTGTCCACGGACAAGGTCGACACCGAGATCCCGGCGCCGGCAGCCGGTGTGCTGACCAAGATCGTCGCCCAGGAGGATGACACCGTCGAAGTCGGTGGCGAACTGGCGGTCATCGGCGAAGCGGGATCTGCCGCCGCAGCTCCGGTAGCCGAGCCGGAGCCCGAACCCGAGCCGGCCGCGCAGGCCGAACCCGAACCCGAGCCGGTGGCGCAGGCCGAACCCGAACCGGCGGCACCCCCGGCACCGGCCGCGCAGAGCTCGGGCGGATCGTCCACCCCGGTGCTGATGCCCGAGCTCGGCGAGTCGGTGACCGAGGGCACCGTGACCCGCTGGCTGAAGAAGGTCGGCGATTCAGTGGCGGCGGACGAAGCGCTCGTCGAGGTCTCCACCGACAAGGTCGACACCGAGATCCCGGCGCCGGTAGCCGGCACCCTGCTCAGCATCACGGCCGAGGAAGACATGACTGTCCCGGTCGGCGGCGAACTGGCCAAGATCGGCGACGCCGGCGCCGCACCGGCGCCGGCCGCCAAACCGGCCCCAGCGGCTGAGCCTGAGGCTGAGCCCGAACCCCGGCCCAAACCGGAACCGAAGGCCGAACCCGAGCCGGAGCCAAAGCCCGAGCCGGCGCCCGCGGCCGCCGCGAGGGTGGGCGATTCGGACGGCAGCCCGTATGTCACCCCGCTGGTGCGAAAACTGGCCACCGAGAACAACATCGACCTGGCCGAGGTGAAGGGCACCGGTGTCGGCGGGCGCATCCGTAAACAGGACGTGCTCGCCGCTGCCGAGGCGGCGAAAGTGCCGGCCAAGGCGCCAGCGGCAGCTGCACCCGCTGTCCCCGCAGCAGCCGCGCCGGCAGCCGGACCGTTGGCGCATCTGCGCGGCACCACGCAGAAGGCGAACCGGATCCGCCAGCTCACCGCCAAGAAGACGCGCGAATCCCTACAGGCCACAGCCCAACTCACCCAGACCCACGAGGTCGACGTCACCAAGATCGTGATGCTGCGGGCCCGGGCCAAGACCGAGTTCGCCGAGCGGGAAGGCGTCAACCTGACCTTCCTGCCGTTCTTCGCCCGTGCTGCCATCGATGCGCTGAAGATTCACCCGAACATCAACGCCAGCTACGACGAGGACACCAAGGAGATCACCTACTACGACGCCGAGCACCTCGGGTTCGCCGTCGACACCGAGCAGGGCCTGCTGTCCCCGGTGATCCACAACGCGGGCGACCTGTCGCTGGCCGGGCTGGCCCGCGCCATCGCCGACATCGCCGCCCGCGCGCGCTCGGGCGACCTCAAACCGGACGAGCTGTCGGGTGGCACCTTCACGATCACCAACATCGGCAGCCAGGGGGCGCTGTTCGACACGCCGATCCTGGTTCCGCCCCAGGCCGCGATGCTGGGCACCGGCGCGATCGTCAAACGCCCACGCGTGGTGGTGGACGCCAACGGCAACGAATCGATCGGCGTCCGCTCCATCTGCTACCTGCCACTGACCTACGATCACCGGCTGATCGACGGCGCGGACGCCGGACGCTTCCTGACCACCATCAAGCGTCGGCTCGAAGATGGGGCGTTCGAGGCCGACCTGGGGCTTTGAGAAGGTGACCAACGCTGTCATCGCCATTGCGGGTTCATCCGGTCTGATCGGCTCGGCGCTGGTGTCGGCGCTGCGTGCCGCCGATCACCGGGTACTGCGGATCGTGCGCAGGGCGCCGTCCAACGCCGACGAGCTGCACTGGCACCCCGACACCGGTGAGTTCGATCCGGCCGGCCTGCGCGGGGTCGACGCCGTGGTCAACCTGTGCGGGGTGAACGTCGGCGAAAAACGTTGGTCGGGTGCGTTCAAGCAGAGCCTGCGCGACAGCCGTATCACCCCTACCGAAGTGCTGTCCGCGGCGGCCGTCGAAGCCGGCGTCGGTACGCTCGTCAACGCCAGCGCGGTCGGCTACTACGGAGACACCGGGGACCGCACCGTCACCGAAACCTCCCCGCCGGGAGCGGGATTCCTGGCCCAGCTGTGTGTGGACTGGGAAGCCGCGACAGCGACTGCCCAGCAGGGCGGACTGCGCGTGGTACTGGTCCGCACCGGGCTGGTGCTGGCACCGTCGGGCGGCGTGCTGGGGCGGCTGCGGCCGCTGTTTTCCTTCGGTCTCGGTGCGCGGCTGGGCAACGGCCGTCAGTACATGCCGTGGATCAGCATGGAGGACGAGATCCGGGCGCTGCTGTTCGCGATCTCGCGCGACGAGCTCTCCGGCCCGCTGAACCTCACCGGACCGGCCCCGGTCACCAATGCCGAGTTCACCGCGGCGCTGGGCCGTGCGGTGAACCGGCCGACACCCTGGCCACTGCCTGGTCTAGTGCTGCGCGCCGCGCTGGGTGAGTTCGCCGACGAGGGGCTGCTCATCGGGCAGCGCGCCATTCCGGCCGCGCTCGAGCGCGCGGGATTTCAGTTCCACCACAACACCATCGGTGAGGCGCTGGCCTACGCCACCGCGTCGGCCGGCGTGCACTAGTACCGTCGGGACCATGGCGACATCCAGCCGGTCGAGCATCCGATCAAGCCCGGGGACCGTCGATGTCCGGCAGCTGGGCACCGTCGACTACCCGGCCGCGTGGCAACTGCAACGCGATCTCGCCGACGCCCGGGCCGCCGGCGGCCCCGACACCCTGTTGCTGTTGGAGCACCCGTCGGTCTACACCGCGGGCCGGCGGACCCTGCCGGAGGAACGGCCGGTGGACGGCACCCCGGTGGTAGACACCGACCGCGGCGGCAAGATCACCTGGCACGGGCCCGGACAGCTCATCGGGTATCCGATCATCGGGCTGGCGGATCCCATCGATGTGGTGAATTTCGTTCGGCGACTGGAAGAGTCGCTGATCGCGGTGTGCGCGGGACTGGGTCTGGCCGGCGGCCGGGTGGACGGCCGGTCCGGGGTGTGGCTGCCCGCCGACGCGAGGCGCCCCGAACGCAAGGTCGCCGCGATCGGGATCCGCGTGCAGCGCGCCACGACGCTGCACGGTTTTGCGCTGAACTGCGACTGCGACCTTGGCGCCTTCGGCGCCATCGTGCCGTGCGGCATCAGCGACGCCGGGGTGACATCGCTCAGCGCCGAGCTCGGCCGGCGAGTCAGCGTCGACGACGTGCGGGACCGGGTCGCCGACGCGGTGTGTGATGCGCTCGACGGGCGCCTGCCGCTGAGCCGGTCGGCTTCCCCGGCACGCGTAGCATCGATCCCGTGACCGTTGCTCCGGAAGGCCGCAGACTGCTGCGTCTCGAGGTCCGTAACGCCCAGACCCCGATCGAACGCAAGCCGCCGTGGATCAAGACCCGGGCGCGGATGGGTCCGGAGTACACCGCGCTGAAGAGCCTGGTCCGGCGGGAGGGTCTGCACACGGTCTGCGAGGAAGCCGGCTGCCCCAACATCTACGAATGCTGGGAGGACCGCGAAGCCACTTTTCTCATCGGTGGCGAGCAATGCACCCGCCGATGCGATTTCTGCCAGATCGACACCGGCAAGCCCGCCGACCTCGACCGCGATGAGCCGCGCCGGGTCGCCGAGAGTGTGCAGGCGATGGGGCTGCGGTATTCGACGGTTACCGGCGTGGCGCGCGACGACCTGCCCGACGGCGGCGCCTGGCTCTACGCGGAGACGGTGCGCGCCATCAAGAAGCTCAACCCGTCGACAGGCGTCGAGTTACTGATCCCGGACTTCAACGGCGAGCCCGCGCTGCTGCGGCAGGTGTTCGAGTCCCGCCCGGAAGTGTTGGCGCACAACGTCGAAACGGTGCCCCGCATTTTCAAGCGGATCCGGCCCGGGTTCCGCTACCAGCGCAGCCTCGACGTGCTGACCGCAGCCCGCGAGTTCGGTCTGGTGACCAAGAGCAACCTTATCCTCGGCATGGGCGAGACACCTGACGAAGTGCGGACCGCGCTGACCGACCTGTACGAAGCCGGCTGCGACATCGTGACCATTACGCAGTATCTGCGTCCGTCGGTGCGCCATCACCCGGTTGAACGGTGGGTGCATCCCGAGGAGTTCGTCGAGCACGCCGGGTTCGCCGAGGGGCTCGGGTTCGCCGGGGTGCTGGCCGGCCCGCTGGTGCGGTCCTCGTATCGGGCGGGGAAGTTGTACGCGCAGGCCGCTACCCGTGCGGCAGCCCCGACACAGGGCTGACCCGCCTTCCGTATCCTCTGTAGTTATGGCGAAACCCAGTAATCCCGCCGCCAAGGCCGCCAAGGCCGAGGCCAAGGCCACCCGCAAGGCCGCCTCCAAACAGCGCCGCAGTCAGCTCTGGCAGGCATTCCAGATGCAGCGCAGAGAGGACAAGCGCCTGCTGCCGTACATGATCGGCGCCTTCCTGCTGATCGTGGCTGCCGCGGTGGTCGCCGGCGTGCTGATCGGCGGGTTCACCATGGTCATGCTGATCCCGCTGGGTGTGGTGCTGGGTGCCCTGGTGGCGTTCATCATCTTCGGCAGGCGCGCGCAGAAGTCGGTGTACCGCAAGGCGGAGGGTCAGACGGGTGCCGCCGCGTGGGCACTCGACAACCTGCGCGGCAAGTGGCGCGTCACGCCAGGTGTCGCCGCCACCGGCCATTTCGACGCGGTGCACCGGGTGATAGGCCGGCCCGGGGTCATCTTCGTCGCCGAAGGTTCGCCCGCGCGGGTGAAGCCGCTCTTGGCGCAGGAGAAGAAAAGGACCGCGCGACTGGTCGGTGATGTGCCGATCTACGACGTCGTTGTCGGCAACGGCGACGGCGAAGTGCCCCTCGCCAAGCTGGAGCGCCACCTGACGAAACTGCCCGCCAACATCACCGTCAAGCAGATGGACTCCCTGGAATCGCGCCTGGCGGCACTGGGGACAAAGGTGGGTCCGGCCGCGATGCCCAAGGGGCCGCTGCCCGCGAACGCCAAGATGCGGGGCGTCCAGCGTACGGTGCGCAGGAAGTAGCGGAAGCAGCCCCCCAGTCAGCGCCGCACGACGGCGGTGCCCGTCGCACGGTCCTGCAGACCCCGGCCGTCACCGTCGATGAAGAGCGCCGGAACCACCAGGGCGATCAGCAGTCCGCGCACCACCGCGCGGCCGATGCCGACGTGCAGCCGGCCGTCGACGGGCACGACAAGCAATCCGAGGGCGAACTGGCCCGGGGTGAAGCCGAACAGCCGCACGGCTGCGACGCCGAGAACGAACCAGATCACCAGCACCGCCGTCGCCAACAGGCCTTGCGTCACGATGCCGACTGTCATCGCCAGCGCCGCCAGCCCGTAGGCGAGCAGCCAGTCGACCATCAGCGCCGCAAACCGGCGACCCATCCCCGCCAGCGAATGCGGGCCGCTCTTCGGCAAGCCGAGCGTCTCCCCCGGGTATCCCGCCGGTTGACCCGATCGCGTCGATTCGGGACCGGACAGCCAAGAGGCGAGCGAGCGGGCCATGGCCCCAGGATAGGCGGCGCAAGAAACCCCACCTCGGCGACGCCGTGCGCACCGCGATTGCGTAACGTTGGCGCAACATGCGGTTGACGGGCGTGCAACATCGAATCCATAGCGTCTGTCCGCGGGTTACCAGACCAGTGTCTTTACATGCGCGCAAAGGAGCACTCAGTGACGGAAAAGACCGCTGACGACATCTTCAAGTTGATCAAGGACGAGGACGTCGAATACGTCGACATCCGATTCTGCGATCTGCCCGGCGTCGTCCAGCACTTCTCGATCCCGGCCTCCGCCTTCGGCAAGAGCGTGTTCGAGGATGGCCTGGCCTTCGACGGGTCGTCGATCCGCGGCTTCCAGTCGATTCACGAATCCGACATGATGCTGCTGCCCGATCCCGAAACCGCGCGCATCGACCCCTTCCGTGCGGCGAAGACGCTCAACCTCAACTTCTTCGTGCACGATCCGTTCACCCGCGAGCCGTACTCTCGCGACCCCCGCAACGTCGCCCGTAAGGCCGAGAACTACCTGGCCAGCACCGGCATCGCCGACACCGCCTTCTTCGGCGCGGAAGCCGAGTTCTACATCTTCGACTCGGTGAGCTTCGACTCGAGGATCAACGGCACCTTCTACGAGGTCGACTCCGAGTCCGCCTGGTGGAACACCGGTGAGCCGGTCGAGGCCGACGGCAGCCCGAACCGCGGGTACAAGGTCCGTCCCAAGGGTGGCTACTTTCCCGTCGCCCCCTACGACCACTACGTCGACCTGCGCGACGAGATGGCGACCAACCTGATCAACGCCGGTTTCACCCTCGAACGGGGCCACCACGAGGTGGGCACCGCGGGCCAGGCCGAGATCAACTACAAGTTCAACACCATGCTGCACGCCGCCGACGATGTGCTGCTGTTCAAGTACATCATCAAGAACACCGCGTGGCAGGCCGGCAAGACCGTCACCTTCATGCCGAAGCCGCTGTTCGGTGACAACGGCTCCGGCATGCACGCCCACCAGTCGCTGTGGAAGGACGGCAAGCCGCTGTTCCACGACGAGTCGGGCTACGCCGGCCTGTCGGATCTCGCCCGCCATTACATCGGCGGCATCCTGCACCACGCCCCGTCACTGTTGGCGTTCACCAACCCGACGGTCAACTCCTACAAGCGCCTGGTGCCCGGCTACGAGGCCCCGATCAACCTGGTGTACAGCCAGCGCAACCGCTCAGCGTGTGTGCGAATCCCGATCACCGGCAACAACCCGAAGGCCAAGCGGCTGGAGTTCCGCTGCCCCGACTCGTCGGGCAACCCGTACTTCGCGTTCGCGGCCATGCTGATGGCCGGTATCGACGGCATCAAGAAGAAGATCGAGCCGCTGGCCCCGGTCGACAAGGATCTCTACGAGCTCCCACCCGACGAGGCCGCCAACATCCCGCAGGCCCCGACGTCGCTGTCCGCCGTGATCGACCGGCTTGAGGCGGACCACGACTACCTCACCGAAGGTGGCGTTTTCACCTCCGATCTGATCGAGACGTGGATCAGCTACAAGCGTGAGGTCGAGATCCAGCCGATCAACATCAGGCCGCATCCGTACGAGTTCGCGCTGTACTACGACGTGT
>CAZDYH010000002.1:39290-47714 GCA_964509355.1 uncultured Mycobacterium sp. | reverse complement strand
CCCGTACATGCGCGATCGGCCTGATCGCCGAGATCGCACCGCGGTGTGCTGGGACAACAGGTGCCGCCGCCACTCCGCCCTCGGTATGATCAGCCCGGTCGACTTGGAAGAACGACTCAATCAAACGGCACAAGCCGCCCGACCCTGTGTCCACCAAACGGGGTCAAGCCCACTGCGTTAAGTTTGGTGCGGCGGGGTATGGAAGATGGTATCGGGGTGATGGGAGGGCGATGAACCTCGAGAAGGTCGTCTTTGGATTCTTTGTACTGCTCGCCGCCACCTTGAACTTCGGCTTCTTCATCGGCGACATCGACGACCCCGCCCTGCACAACAGTTACGAGCTCTTCGCGGCGGTGGTTGTCAACCTCATCGCGACCGTGCTCAAGTTCGGTGACCGCACGCAGCTCGGAGCCGTGCATCTGGCCACCAGCCTTGTCGCTGACCTCCAGCTGATTTCCGCTGCGCTCGTCTGGGGATACGCCTCCTACGTCGCCGCCGAGGGGCTGACCCGGGAGGCGACCGCCAGCGTGGTATCGCTGTCCGGCGGCGCACTGATTGCGAACATCGTGTCGGTGGTCCTGCTGGTGGTCGAGACAGTGTCGTTCCACCGCCGTTAGGAGAATCAGCCGTGAGAAGCCCGCTGCGGCTCTTCTGGCACCGCCTGTTCGCCATCGAGCCGGTGCGCCGCGCGCCGCGCTGGCGGGTTCCGATGTCCACCCCCGGGAAGGCCTCGGCCACAGTCTTTTTGGTCATGCGCCGGATGCGGGCGCCGCTCATCGTCCTGATCGCGATCTTCGCAATCAGCACCCTGGGTCTCACGCTGATCCCCGGCCAGGATGCGGAGGGCCGCCCGTGGCGCATGGGCTTCTTCGATGCCTTCTATGTCATGACCTATACCGCCTCCACGATCGGCTTCGGCGAGATCCCGTACCCGTTCTCATACAGCCAGCGGATGTGGTTGACGATCTCGATCTTCCTCACGGTGGTGGGCTGGGCGTACGCGGTCGGGTCGCTTCTGGCCCTGCTGCAGGAACGCGGCTTCCGGCAGGTGCTGGCCCTGCAGCACTTCACGCGCCAGGTCGAAAGGATGCGCGAACCGTTCCTGCTCATCGCCGGCTACGGGCGCACCGGCGAACTCCTCGCCCGCTCACTCGATGCGCTGGGCCGGCGCTTCGTGGTGATCGACCGGGACGACGGGCGCATCGGCGACCTCGACCTCGACCCCTATTACGCGGACGTGCCCGGCCTCGTCGCAGACGCCGGCGACCCCGGATACCTCGCCGTCGCGGGCCTGGACCTCCCGTCCTGCGAGGGGGTGGTCGCGCTGACCGACGACGACGAGGCCAACCTCGCCGTCGTACAGGCGGCCGCGCTACTGCGGCCGGATCTCCCCGTGATCACCCGGACGGTCTCGCCGACCATGACCGAGCGGATGCGCGCCTTCGGCACGCCCACGGTCGTCAACCCGTTCGATCGGTTTGGCGACCACCTCCGCATCGCGCTGCGCGCCCCCGCCTCCTACCAGCTCATGAGCTGGCTGGAGAGCGGCCCCGGCGCTCCGTTGCCCCTCCGGGGATCCCCGCCGTCCCACGGGCACTGGGTGATCTGCGGATACGGGCGCTTCGGGCGCGAGGTCACTCAGGACCTACGGATGGAGGGTCTCGACGTTACCGCGGTGGAGCCCTCGGACGTGGCCGGGCACCACCCGGACACCGTCGTCGGGTACGGCTACGAACCGGGCGTGCTGGCCCGCGCCGGCATCGAACGCGCCGTCGGGTTCGTCGCCGGCACGGACAACGACACCACCAACCTCTCGCTGATCGCTGCGGCCCGGCGGGCCAACCCGACGCTTTTCGTCGTGGCCCGGCAGAACAAGGCGGCCAGTGCGCCGCTGTTCGCGGCTGTCGAGGTCGACTCGATGCTCGTCCCCGCGGACGTCGTCGCACATGAGGTGTACGCGCAAGTGTCCACGCCCCTGATGTGGCGGTTCCTGCAGGAGGTGCCCCGGCGCGACGACGCCTGGGCCGCCGCCCTCGTCGGCCGCCTGACCCAAGTGTGCGGTGAGCACCTGCAGGCGGTGTGGACGGTGCGGCTGACGGCGACGGAGGCCCCGGCGCTGCAGACGTGGCTCGCCGAGCGCGGGGCGCGCCTGGGGGACCTGCTGCGCAACCCGGACGGCCGCGACGAGCCTCTGCACGCGGTCCCGCTGCTGCTCGCCCGTGCCGCCGGGGGTGACAACGGCGCAGACGTGGAAGTCGCCCCGGACGACGACGTCGAGCTGGCCCCGGACGACGAGCTGCTGCTCGTCGGCTGGCCGTCCGCGCGTCACCTGCTCGACGCCACACTCCAGGTCGACGCCACCCGAGAGTACGTCTTACACGGACGGCAGGTGCCCTCGAGCTGGGTCTGGCGCAAGCTCACCCAACGTCCCGCCTGAGTTTCCGCCGGCACTCACCTTCCCGCTGTTGTCCGACCCGGACATAAAGGTGCTCTCGGAGTGGGGCGCCCACGCCGAGAAGAAGATCACCGCAACGCCGCGAGGAGCAACGCCTCGGCGGTGGCGGCGCGTTCCAGCACGCCGAGGTGCAGGCTCTCGTTGATGCTGTGCGCTTGTGTCCCAGGATCTTCCACCCCGGTGACCAGAATCTTGGCCTTCGGAAAAGCCGCGGCGAACTCGGCGATGAACGGGATAGAGCCGCCCATACCCATGTCGACGGCATCGACTCCCCATGCCTGCCGGAAGGCCGTCCGGGCGGCGTCGTACACCGGACCGCTGGCATCGATCGCGTACGGCTGGCCGATATCGCCGAGTGTGACGGTCACCCGCGCACCCCACGGGGCGTGCCGCTCCAGGTGGTTGCGCAGCGCGTCCAGGTGCGCGGCCGCATCACCACCCGGCGCGACGCGCATGCTGACCTTGGCCCGGGCCCGTGGGATCAACGTGTTCGACGCCGCCGCTACGGACGTCGTGTCGATACCGATCACGGTGATGGCCGGCTTGGCCCAAAGCCGTTGGGGCACCGAACCCGCGCCGATCTCGCTCACCCCGTCGAGCAGACCCGATTCCTCGCGCACCCGCTCGGGCGGGTAGTCCACCTCAGCCGCCGTGGCCTCGTGCAGCCCGGCCACCGCGACATTGCCATCGTCGTCGTGCAGGCTGGCCAGCAGCCGCACCAGCACGCTCAGCGCGTCGGGCACCACACCACCCCACAACCCGGAATGCAGGCCGTGGTCCAGCGTCGCCACTTCCACCACACAGTCGGCCAGTCCGCGCAGCGAAACAGTCAGCGCCGGGACGTCGGTGCTCCAGTTGTCGGAGTCGGCGATGACGATGACATCGGCGGCCAGCGCGTCGCGGTGGGCGGCGAGCAGCCGGCCCAGCGACGGTGACCCGGACTCCTCCTCGCCCTCGACGAACACCGTCACACCGACCGGCGGCCGGCCGCCGTGCGCCCGGAACGCCGCGAGATGCGTTGCGATTCCCGCCTTGTCGTCGGCACTCCCACGCCCGTAGAGTCGCCCGTCGCGCTCGGTCGGCTCGAACGGCGGCGATAGCCACTGGCTGTGATCACCCTCGGGTTGGACGTCGTGATGGGCATACAGCAGCACGGTAGGAGCCCCGGGCGGCGCCGGATGGCGGGCGATCACCGCAGGCGCGCCGCCCTCGCTGACGATCCGCACATCGCCGAATCCCGCGTCGGACAGCAGATCCGCGACGGCCTGTGCGCTGCGCTGCACCTCGGCACGCCGGGCCGGGTCGGCCCACACCGACTCGATGCGCACCAGCTTCTCCAGATCGCGGCGCACCGACGGCAGCACCTCACGCACCCGGTCGACCAGCTCACTCATGGTCGTTGAGGCTAGTCGCGTCCGGATGGTCGTCGGGCAACCGGCGTATCGGATTCTAGGATGGCCACCGCCGCCGCGGTGTCCCCTTCGTGCGTCAGTGACACGTGAATCGTCACCTCGGCCAGGTGTTCGGCGATGGCACCGGTCAACCGGACCTTCGGCCGTCCCCACATGTCGGTGACCACCTCGATATCGCGGTGGATGCCCTCGGGCAGTACCGGCCGTTGCGCGAACCGCGACCCCGACCAGGCCTTGATCACGGCCTCCTTCGCCGCCCAGCGGGCGGCCAGGTGCCGGGCGGCAACCGAACTCTTGTCGGCGGCGTCGCGCCGCTCACCCGGGGTGAACGTTTCGGCGAACACCGTTCCGGGTTGGTCGACCTGTTCGGCGAACTCGGGAATGGAGACCAGGTCGATCCCCACGCCGACAATGCTCACGCCCCGACGTTATCGGATTCGGACGTCATCGGATGACTCCGACATCATCGGATGTACGTGTCGTCGTCACCCAACCGCGAGCCCGGATTGAGCAACATCGCCGCTTCCTCCCGCTTCTCCGGGACGTCGTGGTCGAAGCGGCGGTCGGCGGGCCGCTCATACATCGGCCGCCCGCCGGCGATGGCCGAGGCCAGTCGGCGCTGACCGGCCAGCACCCGGGCATCCGCCTGCGCGGTGTAGGCCTCCCGCTGCTCGGCGTCCAGCGAGGCGATGAACGCCTGCGGATGCACCAGTGCCACCAGTCCGGACACGTGACCGAACCCGAGGCTGGTCACCAGGCCGGCCTTGAGCGGGAACTTCTCACCCAGCCGCAGTGTCTCGCGGGGCCAGACGAAGTGCCCGGCGGATGCCAGCTCATCGTCGACGCAGTCCAGGCTGCGGTTCGGCGGGATGACGCCGTCGCGCAGGATCTGGCACAGCCCCATCATCTGGAACACCGCTGCACCGCCCTTGGCATGCCCGGTCAGGCTCTTCTGCGACACCACGAACAGCGGCGCGCCCTCGGAGCGCCCCAGCGAATCGGCCAGCCGCTCGTGCAGCTCGGTCTCGTTGGGATCATTGGCCAGGGTCGACGTGTCGTGCTTGGAGATCACCGCGATGTCGTCGGCACCGACGCCGAGCTTGGCCAGCGACCGGGCCAGCACCGAGTCCTTGCCGCCGCGGCCGGCACCCAGCGCGCCCAGCCCCGGAGCGGGGATCGAGGTGTGCACGCCGTCGCCGAACGACTGCGCGTAGGCGACGACCGCCAGCACCGGCAGGCCCATCTTGGCCGCCAGATCACCACGCGCCAGCAGGATCGTGCCACCGCCCTGGGCTTCGACGAAGCCGAGGCGCCGCCGGTCGTTGGCGCGGGAGAACTTCGAGTCGCTGATGCCCTTGTCGCGCATCATCTGGGTGTCGGCGGTGGCCGCCATGTCGCCGAAGCCGATGATGGCCTCCAGCGTCAGGTCGTCGAAACCGCCCGCGACCACCAGCTCGGCCTTGCCCAGCCGGATCTTGTCGACGCCCTCCTCGACCGACACCGCCGCGGTGGCGCACGCGCCGACCGGGTGGATCATCGCGCCGTAGCTGCCGACGTACGACTGAACCACGTGTGCGGCAAAGACGTTCGGCAGCACCTCCTGCAGAATGTCATTCGGCTTGTTCTTGCCCAGCAGGTTGCCGTGGTACATGGTCTGCATCGACGTCATGCCGCCCATGCCGGTGCCCTGGGTGTTGGCGACCAGGCTGGGGTGCACCCACCGCATCAGCTCGGTCGGGGTGAACCCGGCGGACAGGAACGCGTCGACGGTCGCAACGATGTTCCACAGCGCCACCCGGTCGATCGAGGTCGCCATGTCCGGCGAGATGCCCCACACCGTCGGGTCGAACCCGGTGGGGATCTGCGCACCCACGGTCCGCGACAGCTTCGTCTTGCGCGGCACCCGGATCTCGGTGCCCGCCTTGCGAATAACCTGCCAGTCGGTGCTGTCCGGAACTCGCAGGGCGACGGTGTGTTCCGGATCGAATTCGACGAACGCCCGCGCGTCGGTCTCAGTCGACACCACGAAACTGAAGTCCTTGTCGAGGAACACCGAGACCAGCAGCGGCGAGGCGTGATCAGGGTCGATCGCGCCGTCGTCGACGAACTCCCGGATGCCGGTGCGCTCCACCACGATGTCGTGGTAGCGCTCGACCAGCTCGGACTCGTCGACCAGCTCACCGGAGTCGGCGTCATACCACCCGGGCTTCGGGTCGTCCTCCCACTTGACCAGCCCGGTGGTCCAGGCCAATTCGAGCACACCGGCCGCCGACAGTTCGTTGTCGACCTCCATCTCGAAGCGGGTGCGCGACGAGCCGTACGGACCGAGCTCGGCGCCGCCGACGATGACCACCAGGTCGGCAGGATCGACGTCGAGGTCCTGCCAGACCGGCGGCGGAGCCGGTGTGTAGCCGCGCGGCGGGGACGGCAGCGCGGCGATCGCACCGCTGTCCGCGCCCTCCGCGCTCTCTTCGGACGCCGACCCCATCTCGTCGCGGGCCTTGGCCGCCAGTTCGGCCATGTCCAGCTCGATATCGCCGAGACCACCGGTCAGGTCGACCTTGATCGGCTCGTTCGCGGCGGCGACCTTGGACTCGACATCGCACAGATCCAGCAGCATCGACGCCATCTGCTGAGTGGTGTACGTGGTGACACCGGCCTCTTCGACCGCGTCGACGATGGCGTCGTTGTGGCCCATCAGCCCGGTGCCCTTGGTCCAGCCGATCAGCGCGTGCGCGAGGGTCACCCGGGTGGCCCAGGACGACTCGGCATTCCAGCGGGTGACGACGGCGTCGAGCGCGGACTTGGATTCGCCGTAGGCGCCGTCACCGCCGAACATCCCGCGGTTGGGCGAGCCCGGCAGCACCACGTGCAGCCGGGAGGCGATATCACGCTCAGCGCCGATGGCCGACAGGCCGCCGATGAGCCGCTGCACGGCCCACAACAGCACCTTCATCTCCATCTCGGAGCGTGAGCCGGCCTCGGAGAGGTCACCGGTGACCCGCGGCGCGGCGAACGGGAACAGCAGCGTCGGGGTCTGCGCGTCCTTGATGTGAATCGACTGCGGCCCAAGGCTTTCGATCTGCTCGCCACCAACCCACGCAACCAGCGCGTCGATATCGTGGTAGGAGGCCATGTTGGCCGGCACCACCCACAGCGCAGCGCCGTAGCGGGCATGATCGCGATACAGGGTGCGGTAGAACGCCAACCGGTCGTCGTCGAGCTTCGATGTGGTGGCGATGACGGTCGCGCCGCCGTCGAGCAGCTGCGCGGCCACGGACGCGGCGATGGAACCCTTCGACGCGCCGGTCACCACCGCGACTTCGTCGCGGTAGCGGCCAGTTTCCGGGTTCTCCGCTCCGGCGGCGATGCGGCCGAACAGCGAAGCGTGCACGTTATGGCCGGCGGCCAATGCCTTGCCCTGCCACCAGTTCGCCTGGGTCGCCACCACATGACCGGCACCCTCGAAGCGCTCGGAGAGCCGAGCCCAGTCGGCGTCGATGTCCCCTTCGTCGGCGAGCCACAGCTTTGCCAGGTCCTCGCGGGCGCTGGCCCAGCGGTCGTCGAACACGACGGCCTTCTTGGCGTCGAACGCCGGCGCCACCAGACGGGGCCAGTCCGCACCGAGTTCGGCGGTGACCAGATCGACGAGCTCGGCGTCGGTCGACGTCTCGGGCGTGCTTACCGGGTTGTCCAGCCCGAGCTGGCCCAGCACCAGCCGGGCCGCCGACGCCAGCACGCCGTCGCGGCCGGTGATCTGCTCGGTGAACTCGCCCAGCGCCGCGGCGTCGACGGTCGCGCCGCCACCGCCGCCCGACGAGGGCAGGGCCACGGCGATCCCCTTACGCGCCGCCACCGCGGCAACTGCGGCGTCCACCGCCTTGTCGACGGCGGCGGCGTCGGCCAGGGCACCCTCGTGCAGGTCGCCGAGGCTGCCGCCGCGGACGCTGGACCCCTCGCGGGTGCCCAGCGCGAACTCGACGGTCACGTGCCTGGCCCAGCCGTCACCGAGTTCCCAGGTCTTCTTGACCCGCTCGGCGATCGCGGCCGGCCGCTTCCCGGACGGGCCGAGAACCGTGCGCAGCTGGTCGTTGATCGCGTCGGACAGCACCGGGCCGTACGGCTTGTAGGTCCGGGCGAGCTTGGTCACCTGCGACTTCAGCCCGGCCAGATCGGCCTCGGCCGCGCCGTCGATGGCGCCCAGGTTGAGCTCGGATCCCAGGTCCACCAGCAGCTGGTTGCGCCGCGAGGACGCACCGTCGGTGATCGACTCGATGGAGTCCAGTAGCTCGATCTGGTCGATCCGCATCTTCGCCGACAGCGCGATCAGCGCCAGGGTGGCGTCGGCGGCGTCGAACCCGATGTCTTCGGGTCGCGGAGCGCCACTGGGCGCGACATCAGGAGCGAGAGCGCCACTGGGCGCGACATCAGGAGCGAGAGCGCCACTGGGCGCGACATCAGGAGCGAGCGCACCCGACGGGGCCGTCGGTGCCGCAGCCGGGGCCGCGTCAGCGGCAATCGGGGCGGCCTCGGCGGCTGGTGCCGGTTCGTCCGCCG
>CAZDYH010000002.1:8220-39190 GCA_964509355.1 uncultured Mycobacterium sp. | reverse complement strand
GCCGCGTCAGCGGCAATCGGGGCGGCCTCGGCGGCTGGTGCCGGTTCGTCCGCCGGCTCCGGTTCGGGATCGGTGTCGGTGGCGAACAGCACCGGGGCGTCGCGCTCGGAGTTGAGCACTTCCACTGTGCTGTGCGCGTACTCAGGCAGCTTGAGGGTGTTGGTGGCCAATCCGGCGACGGTGGGTGCGGCCTTGACCCCGATCTCGACGAACCGCTCAACGCCCAGACCGCCTGCGGCCTCCTCGATGAACAGCAGATCCTGGGTCTCGATCCAGCGCACCGGGCTGGCGAACTGCCAGGCCAGCAACTCGATGACGACCTTGCGGCACAGCTCGCGCGGCTTCTCGTTCCGCCAGGTGTCGTAGTCGGCGAGGATCTCGTCCAGCGGCTCGGCCGGGACGAGGTCACGGATCTCCTGGATGAAGTCGCGGTCAAGGGTGAACGGCCGCGGCACCAGGTTCGGGATGTAGCGCCCGATGATCAGGTCGGGATCCTGGTCGCGCGGCATGACCCGCTCCAGTGAACGGCGGAACTCCGCCACACCGACCCGCAGCACCCGCGAGTGGAACGGGACGTCGATGCCCGGCACCAGGATGAACGAGCGCCGGCCTCCGGACAGCTCACGACGCTCCTCCACCTCGGCTTCCAGCGCCTCGAGGCCGCGCACGGTGCCCGCGATCGCGTATTGCGACCCGCGCAGGTTGTAGTTCACGATCTCAAGAAACTCTCCGGTATTCGCCGCGATCTCGGCGACGAACGCCGGAACGTCGGCGTCATCGAGGTCGATCTGCGACGGCCGGATGGCGGCCAGCCGGTAGTTGGACCGGCCAAGCTCGTCACGCGGCACGATGTCGTGCATCTTGGAGCCGCGGTGGAACACCACCTCCAGCAGCGCCTCCAGCTCGTAGACGCCGCTGACGCAGGCCAGCGCGGTGTACTCGCCGACGGAGTGACCGCACGCGATCGCGCCCTCGACGAACGCACCTGACTCACGCATCTCGGCGACCTGGGCCGCGGCCACCGTCGCCATGGCGACCTGGGTGAACTGGGTCAGGTACAGCACGCCCTCGGGATGCTGATAGTGCACACCGCTGGCGATCAGGCTGGTCGGGTTGTCGCGCACCACGTGCAGCACCGAGAAGCCCAGCGTCTCGCGGGTGAACTTGTCCGCGGAGTCCCACACCTTGCGGGCGGCCTTCGAGCGGGCACGGACCTCCATGCCCATGCCCTTGCGCTGGATGCCCTGGCCCGGGAAGGCGTAGACGGTCTTGGGCGCGGCCAACCGCGCCGTCGCCGACATCACCAGATCGGAACCGATGCGGGCGGCGATCTCCAAAACCTCTGCGCCCTGGTCGATTCCGACCCGGTCGACACGGAAGTCGACCTCGTCACCGGGCTTCACCATGCCCAGGAAACGGGCGGTCCAGCCGATCAGCCGGGCCGGCGGGGTGGCCCTGCCGTCGGTCGCAGTGACTACGTGCTGCGCGGCCGCGGACAGCCACATGCCGTGCACGATGGGCGATTCCAGGCCCGCGAGCAGCGCGGCCGCGCGGTCGGTGTGGATCGGGTTGTGGTCACCGGAGACCACCGCGAACGGCCGCATGTCGACCGGGGCGGGAAGGGTCACGTCGCGCCGGCGACGGCGCGGGGTGTCGGTCGCGTTGTCCGACACCGCGCCACCGGCCCGGACGGGGTCGGTCAGCTCGGCGGCACCGGTGCGCCCGCGGATGGCGAAGCGCTCCTCGAGGGTTGCCAGCACCGTGCCTTCGCTGTCGGCGACGCTGACCGACACCGGGACGACGCGGCCGACTTCGGCGTCATAGGCAGTCGAAGCCGTTGCGGTGACCGTCAATTCCGCTGCTTCCTTGGGCAGCACATGCAGCAGACGCGCGGCGTGGTCAAGGTGCACCAGGCTCAGTAGCCCCTCGACGACCGGGACGCCGGAATCGGTGACCGCCGCGCCGATCGCGGCGAACACCGCGGGCCAGCAACGGCCGACCAGCGCATCGGGAACGACGGTGAGGGTGGGCGCCAACGGCGCGCCGAACGTGGCCGTGACACCGGTGTGGTCGGCGACCCGCTCGGGATCCCAGTCGACCTTCACGGCCACGGAGTCATCTCCGTGAATCACCGAAGGCAGGGCCTCGGGGCCGTCGACGCCGGCGGCGATGGCAAGCACCGAGCGCATCGCGGTGGCGGCGTCGGCGGTGGACACGACCGGGGCGCCACCGTCGACCGTGGATTCGGGGAGCGTGAACCGGATCTCGATCCACGTGCCCGACAGTGGAATGCTCAGCGTCACTTGCGCATCCCCGGTGATCTCCAACCGGGCACCGGTGGACGGGTGCGTGGCGCTGCGGTTCTCGTTGACCTGCCAGTCGGCCGGATCGGCGATGCGGTGCACCGGGTTCGTCGCGGTGCGACCGGCCCACAGCACGTCAGGTGCATCGAGTACGACGGCAAGTAAACCGGTGACATCGGTGCGGCCCTGGCGGCGTGAGGTGACCGGCTCAGCCTGGGCACCGGAGGCGAGCATCTGGTCGATGGCGGCCTGCTCGAAGCGGTCCAGCAGCTCACCGATGGGCTCGTCGACGCGGGTGATGCCGGCGACCGCGGCAGTGCCCGGGATGATGCACACCTGGTCGGCGGTGTATCGCGCGTCATGCGCCTGCCACAGCGAGTCGCTGCGCCACCAGCGGCGGACGTCCTTGTCGATGACGGGGACGAAGTTGACGGGCTTGCCCAGCGTCTTGCACAGCGTTACGAAGAACGGCACGTCGGCGGGATGCAGCTTGACGGTCTCGGCGTCGGGATAGCGCCCGATCAACGCCGCGATAGCGGCCCCGGGGTTCTCCAGCAGCTGCTCCCCTTCCGGAGAGGGGCCGAAGAGCGTTTCGATCGGGCCGAAGTCCTGCGGGTGCAGCCGCGCCTCGGCGCGCTGGAGCATCTCGGCGAAGCGGTCGCGCCAGGTGATATCGAGCCAGTGCGAGTCCGGCGAGGCGGAATCGGCGGTGCTGTTGCCCTCGCCGATGGCCAGTTCGACATAGCGCTGCAGCCACTGCAGGTAGGTCATCTCGCCGACGTCGCCGAAGTATGGCTTGGCGGTGCCGGCCATGGCCGCGATGATCTCGTCACGGCGCGCGGCCACAGCCTCGGCGTCACCGGCAACCTCGTCGAGCAGGCGGCCGCAACGCGAGGCGGTGTTGTCGATCTCGTGGATGTCTGCGCCTAGCTGGCTGCGCCCGGAAGCCATGCCGCCCTGTGCTTTTCCGGCACCGACCCACTGGTCCGTGCCGGTGGTGTCGACCAGCAGCTGCTTGACCGACGGGGAGGTGGTGGCCTCCTTGGCCGCCATCGCCGCGGTGCCGACGAGGATCCCGTCGACCGGCATCAGCGGGAAGCCGTAGGACTCCGCCCAGTGCCCGGACAGGTACTCCGCGGAGCGCTCCGGGGTGCCGATGCCGCCACCGACGCAGACGGTGATGTTGGACCGCGATCTCAGCTCGGAGTAGGTGGTCAGCAGCAGGTCGTCGAGGTCTTCCCAGGAGTGGTGGCCGCCGGCGCGGCCGCCCTCGATGTGCGCGATGACCGGCGTGGTCGGCACCTCGGCCGCGATGCGGATGACCGAGCGGATCTGCTCGACGGTGCCGGGCTTGAAGACGACGTGGCTGATGCCGGTGCCGTTGAGCTCATCGATCAGCTCGACGGCCTCTTCCAGATCGGGAATGCCGGCGCTGACGACCACACCGTCGATCGGCGCGCCGGACTGGCGGGCCTTCTGCACCAGTCGCTTGCCGCCCACCTGCAGCTTCCACAGATACGGGTCAAGGAACAGGGCGTTGAACTGGATGGCGCGGCCGGGCTCGAGCAGCGTGGTCAGCTGCTCGATGCGGTCGCGGAAGATCGGCTCGGTGACCTGCCCGCCGCCGGCGAGTTCGGACCAGTGCCCGGCGTTGGCCGCAGCAGCGACGATCTTGGCGTCCACGGTGCACGGCGTCATGCCCGCGAGCAGGATCGGCGAGCGCCCGGTCAGACGGGTGAACTTGGTCGACAGCTTCACCGAGCCGTCGGGCAGGGTGACGAGGGTTGGGGCATAGCTCGACCAGGGCTTGGCCACCTCCGGCACCGCGCCGACGGTGAACAGGTTGCGCTGGCCGCCCCGGGTGGCCGCTGGCACGATGCCGACACCAAGGCCGCGGATGACCGGCGCGGTCAACCGGGTCAGGATGTCGCCGGGCCCGAGGTCGAGGATCCAGCGGGCACCGGCCTTGTGGAGTTCGCTGATTTCGTCGACCCAGTCGACCTGGCGGACCAGGATGGCCTCGGTCATCTCGCGGGCCAGCTCGACGTCGAGGCCGACCGCCTCGGCCCAGCGGCCCACGATCTCGATGCCGTCGGACAGCCGCGGCGTGTGGAAGCCGACCTCGACCTGCACGGGGTCGAACACCGGCCGGAACACCGAGCCGCCGCGCACCTTGTTCTTGCGGTCGGCCTCCTCGGCCTCGGCGATCTGTTCGCAGTACAGCTCGAAGCGGGACAGCTGCTCGGGCGTGCCGGTGATGACGACCGAGCGCCGGCCGTTGCGGATGGACAGCACCGGCGGCAGAACGGTGCGCACGTCCTTGGCGAACTCTTCGAGCAGTTCCTGAATGCGATCGGGGTCGGCGTTGGTGACCGACACCATCGGCGGGCGATCACCGAGGATGGAGATGCCGCGGCGTCGGGCCACCAGTGTGCCGGCGGCACCGATCAGCTGAGCCATAGCCAGCAGCTGCACGTCCTGCGCGCCGCCGGCCTTGAGCGACGCCACGGCCAGCACGCCCTGGGAGTGCCCTGCGACCGCCACCGGCGGGGTGGCGGCCAGGTCCATGCCCTGGCGGGCCAGCGCGCGGACTGCGGCGATCTGAGTCAGCAGGACACCGGGCACCGACACCGCCGCCGACGTCAGCTGCTTGGCCGACGGCACCGGCTCCTCAGCGGCCAGCGCGCGCACCCAGCGCAGCGGCTCGAAGCCGATCGGACGGACCACGACAAGTTCCTTGGCGACCGGCTCCAGCAGCAGGTCGGCTTCACCGGCCAGCGTCGCCAGCTCGGACTCGATGCCGGCCGAGGACACCAATTCCTCCAGGGTCTCCAGCCACGCGCTGCCCTGCCCGCCGAAGGCCACCGCATAGGGCTCGCCGGCATTGAGACGATCGACCAGGGCGTGGGTGGTGTGCGCGGGCTGCGCGGTGTTGCCGTCGCGGTCAGTGGACACCCTGTCGTGTTCGTAGATCGTCACCTTGTGCGTCTCCCTCATGTACTTCTTCGTGCGTGTCGCTTCGTGTGTTGGCGTGTCAGCCTGCGCTGCCCTGCGGAAGTGCCGGCGATTCCCCGTCGAATCCCAGGCCAATCTCGACCGGACCCGGTGTGCGCCCGGCGGCTCGTCCGAAGGCCGGGCGCCGCGGCGGACTTCACCGACTGCAATAAGGGTGTCATAAGAACCAGGGTGATTTTCGCGCCTAGTTTGGTTACTGGCGAGTTCTACGCGCGGGTAACCGCATGTTGGGTAACGCGCCGTGCGACATCGACCGGATACATCCGGAACAAACATCCTGCGTGCAGGTGGTTACGGTCGAGTAGGCACAACAGCGCAGATCAAAGCAGTATTGTTATACAATCGTTATGTAAGATTTTCGCAGTCCGCCGGGGTCGGTGGGCAGTCGATGACGGGCACCGATCTCGCCCATTCGTCATCGGACGCGGTGTCAAAAGTTTGCTGGATTGGCACCTGCCGGGGCTCGCGCCGGGTGGGGCGCTAGTCCCACTGGCCGAATCGGGGCCGCAGGACGTGGTTGATGTCCACGCCGACGCCACCCACTTTGCGCTTGTCGATCTCCACCTGGTGCAGATGCGCGGCCGGATGGGTGAACCCCTTTGGCGAGCCCCAGTTGTGCTGCCAGTAGAAGGAGCCCAGGCCGTCCTGCAGTGCCCAGTCGATCGTCTTGGAGTTGGCGTAGACGCCGACCCGCTGGTGCCCGAGCACCGCCTCCCAGCCACGCAGATAGGGCGCCACCTGCTGTTTGTACTGGTCATAGGACGGATCGTCGTCAATCGAGGCGTAGATCGGAGCGCCGAAGGAGCCACCGGCCGCCACGTGCAGCTGCCAGCCCCGCTTGGCATGCTGGACTCCTGCGCTCTGCCCGCCCAGCCAGTCGGCGTTGTCCTGCTTGCCGTACTGGTAGCAAGAAACGATCTTCAGCCCGTTGTGGTACAGGTCACGGGCTTCGGGGAGCTGAATCGGCTTGCCGAGCATCCAGGCACCGCCCGGCCGCCGGTCCGATACGTACCGGATCGCTCCCGCCGCGCCCGACGCCTTGATGTCGCTGGCGCTGATCACTCCGGCCGCATAGTCCAGCAGGATGCCCAACGGCGCGGCGGACGCCTGCGGTGGATGCAGCGATGACGCCGCGACACCCAGACCCAACACGGCCGGGGTCGCGGCCGCGAGTTTGAGCAGGTCGCGCCGAGACACTGACACGTGCCACAGAGTACGACAACTGCACCAATTTCCACATCAGCGCCACTGGTCACAACTGCATCACTATTACCAAGTGCTGGGATTGCACCGTACCGGGGCGCAGGCTCATCGGCAGTCCACCGCATCGTGCATTCGCCGCACGGCGTTGGTGGCGGAATCAGCGGTCGCGACCCGCCATCACACCTGAAATCCGCAATGATGCTGCGCCGTCACAACGACATCCATAGGATCCACCCATGCCCCCGGGGATCGCCACGTCGGATCGGGAAGCGAATCCGACTGGCGCGGTTGATAATCCACAGATCGAATTGCGGCGCGTCCGCAAGGAATTCGGCGACGTGGTCGCGGTCGAGGGCGCAGACCTGACGGTCTCCGACGGTGAACTGTTCGCGATCCTCGGGCCGTCCGGCTCCGGCAAGACGACGGTGCTGCGGATGATCGCCGGGTTCGAGCAGCCGACCTCCGGCACCATCCGCCTCGGTGGTCAGGACGTGACCGCGCTCCCACCGAGCCGGCGTGACGCCAACACCGTCTTCCAGCAGTACGCGCTGTTCCCGCACATGACCGTCGCCCAGAACGTCGAGTACGGTCTGCGCGTCAAGGGTGTGCCCAAGCCCGAAAGGCGGCGTCGGACCGGCGAAGCGCTGGAGATGGTGCGGCTTACCGGCCAGGCGTCGCGCAAGCCCGCGCAACTCTCCGGCGGACAGCAGCAGCGCGTCGCGCTGGCGCGTGCGCTGGTCGGGCGCCCAAAGGTGCTGCTGCTCGACGAACCCCTCGGTGCGCTCGACCTCAAGCTGCGCGAGCAGATGCAGGTCGAGTTGAAGGCAATCCAGCGTGAGGTGGGCATCACCTTCGTGATCGTGACGCACGACCAGGACGAGGCGCTGACGTTGTGCGATCGGCTCGCCGTCTTCAACGACGGGCGCATCGAGCAGGTGGGCGGCGCGCGCGAGGTGTACGAGCATCCCGCCAACCGGTTCGTCGCGGACTTCGTCGGCACCTCCAACGTGCTCGACGGCGCGGCCGCCGAGGCCGTCATCGGACGGGTCGGCACCTTCGCAGTCCGGCCCGAGCGGATCCAGGTGCTCGATCCCGACGACCCCGCCCCGGAAGGCCTGCGGGCGGTGCAGGCCACCGTCGCCGAGGTCGTCTATGCGGGCCCCATCACCCGGATAGCCGCGAACGTGTCACCCGGCACCACCCTGACCGCCACACTGCTCAGCGCCGAGACATCGGTCGACATTGCCCACGGGACCCCGGTCATCTTCGCCTGGCCGGACACTGCCGTGCGGGACCTCCACAGCTAACCCACCGAAACGAAGGAGCCGCCATGAAATCCACCACCCGCCGTCTCGGCATCGCGCTCGCCGCGTGTGCCGCGCTGGTCGCCGCCTGTTCGAGTTCTGACAAATCCGGCGGCACATCCGAGACACCACCGAAGATCGAAGCCGCCAGCGCCGTCGGTGACGGCGAGGGCGAGCTGAACATCATCGCGTGGGCCGGCTACGCCGAAGACGGCTCCAATGACAAGACCGTCGACTGGGTGGGCCCGTTCGAGCAGCAGACCGGCTGCAAGGTCAACGTCAAGATCGCCAACACATCCGACGAGATGGTCCAGCTGATGCGGACAGGCCAGTACGACGGTGTGTCCGCCTCCGGCGACGCCACCCTCCGGCTCATCTACGCCGGCGACGTCGCACCGGTGAACACCGCGCTGGTGGGAAACTACGAGACCATTTCGCCGTTCCTCAAAGACAAGCCGTGGAACTCGGTGGACGGTCAGATGTACGGCATCCCACATGGCTGGGGTGCCAATCTGCTGATGTACAACACCGATGTGGTGAAGGACGCACCCGATTCCTGGGGTGCGGTGTTCGACGGGTCCAGCGCCTACAAGGGCAAGGTCACCGCTTACGACTCCCCCATCTACATCGCCGACGCCGCCCTGTATCTGTCGAAAACCAAGCCGGAGTTGGGCATCAAGGATCCGTACTCACTGACGTCCGAACAACTCGACGCCGCAGTAGATCTGCTCAAGAAGCAGCATGAGAACATCGGCGAATACTGGTCGGACTACACCAAGGCGGTGCAGTCCTTCGAGTCGGGCACCTCGGTGATCGGCACCACGTGGCAGGTCATCGCGAACCTCATCGGAGCGGATAACAAGGTGAAGGTCAGCACGGTGCTGCCCAAGGAGGGCTCCACCGGCTGGTCGGACACCTGGATGATCTCGGCGAAGGCCGCGCATCCGAACTGCATGTACAAGTGGATGGACTACATCACCTCGCCCGAGGTGAACGCCCAGGTGGCCGAATGGTTCGGTGAGGCGCCCGCGCAGACGAAGGCCTGCGACCACACCACCGACAAGTCGTTCTGCGAGACCTTCCATGCCACCGATGCCGACTACGCGTCGAAGATCAGCTACTGGACGACGCCGCAGACGCAGTGCGTCGACGGCAGCGGCGACAACTGCACGGCCTACAACGAGTGGGTCGACAAGTGGCAGCAGATCAAGGGGTAGGCGCTGCTCCGGCGCCTGATGTCGCCGGCCCGGCGCCGATCTCAGTATCCGCCCGGCGTCGTATCAGCCTGGCTTTCCTGCTGGTGCCGCCGCTGGCCTGGCTGGTGGTCGCCTACCTGGGATCGCTTGCGGTGCTGCTGGTTTCGGCATTCTGGAGCACCAACACCTTCACCGGGGCGGTGGTGCGCCAGTTCACCGGCGACAACATCGTGCGGGTTCTCACCGACGCGGTGTTCCGCACCGCGACGCTACGCACCATCGGCGTCGCGCTGGCGGTGACGGTGATCTGCATCGTGCTGGCGGTGCCGTTGGCGCTGTACATGGCCAAGGTCGCCGCACCGCGGGTGCGCCTGGCGCTGGTGGTGGCGGTGACGACGCCGCTGTGGGCCAGCTATCTGGTGAAGGCGTACGCGTGGCGGATGATGCTGTCGCCCGAGGGCCCGTTAGCCTGGGGCACGGGTTACACACCGGGTTACGGCCTGGTCGCAACGGTGCTCACCCTGTCGTATTTGTGGTTGCCGTACATGGTGATTCCGGTGTTCGCCGCCTTCGAACGAGTACCCGACGCGTTGGTCGACGCGAGTTCCGACCTGGGCGCGTCCAGCCTGACCACGCTGCGTTCGGTGATGGCGCCGTTGGTCTTTCCTGGAATTGCGGCTGGGTCGATCTTCACGTTCTCGCTGTCGCTCGGCGACTACATCGCGGTCACTATCGTTGGCGGCAAGACCCAGATGCTCGGCAACATCATCTACGGCCAACTGGTGACCGCCAACAATCAGCCACTTGCGGCGGCGTTGTCGATCATCCCGCTGGCGGCGATCATCCTGTACCTACTGGCTATGCGTCGCACCGGAGCATTGGAGAACGTGTGATGCTGTCCTCCGGCATGCGGCTCACGGTACGGACCTGGACCGCCTTGGTTCTCGTCTTCCTCTATGCGCCACTGCTTCTGGTGGTCGTCAACGCATTCAACTCGTCGCGCACATTCGCATTTCCGCCGAGCGGCTTCACCCTGGAATGGTGGGCGGACGCATGGAACAGCGAGGGCATGTGGAAGTCGCTGGCCAACTCGGTGATCGTCGGACTGGGCGCCACAGCCATCGCGCTGATCCTGGGTACGATGGCGGCGTTCGCGGTTCAGCGCTACCAGTTCTTCGGCCGCCAGACGGTGAGTTTTCTTGTGGTGCTTCCGATCACACTGCCTGGCATCGTCACCGGTATCGCGTTGAACGCCACGTTCACCACGGCGCTGGGGATGACGCTCGGCCTGGCCACCGTCATCATCGGGCATGCGACCTTCTGTATCGTGATTGTTTTCAACAACACTCAGGCGCGATTGCGGCGGCTGGGCACCAATCTGGACGACGCGTCCGCCGACCTTGGCGCCTCGAGCTGGCAGACGTTCCGGTTCGTGACCTTCCCGATGATGCGGGGTGCACTGGTCGCCGGTGCGATCCTGGCGTTCGCGCTGAGTTTCGACGAGATCGTGGTGACGACGTTCACCGCCGGTCCGACCGTGCAGACCCTGCCGATCTGGGTCTTCGGCAACCTGTTCCGCCCCAACCAGGCGCCGGTGATCAACGTCGTCGCCGCGGCGTTGACACTCATCGCGATCGTGCCGGTCTGGCTGGCCCAGCGCTTCGGTGGCGATCCCGCGACGACGCGGGTGTGAGCTCCCCGTAACGCTCGCTGCGGCGGCGACGACATCCCCGGTAGCCCCGTGTTGCCGTGCAACCCGACTCCACGGCACACGGGCTATTTCAAGCCCGGAGCAATTCGGCGCCCTCTTCGGCCGCACGGGTCTCGCCGAGATCGACGTTCACGCGGTCGCTCAGGTGAGTTGATGGCGCAGTCGGGCGAACGAGTCGTGGTCTCTGATCGCTGCCACCGCCCGCGCGAGTGCCGCCCGCGACGTGTCGTCGCGCTGTAGACGCCCACCGAAGATGGCAGTGAACGCCGCCGCCGTGTATCCGGTGACGAGCAGCATCCGGTAGGCAGCCCAGGCCGCTTCCTCGGTGAGGTCGGGTCCGCCGCCGGCGCGGAGAGCCTCGACGTAGTCACGCACCAGCGCACGCTCGGTGGCCCGGCGGACCTCGGGTGCCAGCGAGGTCGCCGCGAAGTAGGCCAGATCCTTGACCGCGGGCCCCTGGCCTGCCACCTGCCAGTCGAACAACGTCACCCCTCCCGCGGAATCGAAGCCGATATTGCCCCGGTGGGTGTCACCGTGCAGCAATGACTGAGGCAACGACCGCCACAGGTCCGCCACCGCGTCGCGACGCGTGTGTAACAGCATCGCGTCCTTGCGGAACTCGGCATCAACGACATCGTCATAGCGGTGCGGCAGCCGGTTGACCAGCCCGGTCGAATAGGCGCCGTACCAGATCGACGGGCTGCCGACCGGTGAGAACCGGTGCAGGTCGGCACCGAACCGCCCGGAATTCCAGAACCCCCGGTGCAGCCCCGCCAACGTGCGGGCGACGGCGACGGCCTCATCGGCCGTGCAGGCCACGGCGGCGTCGGCGAACCGGACACCCCGGACCGCCAGGTCTTCGATCGCCACCACCGATCTGCCGCTGCGACGATCCCACCGCGTCCCGTACACCCGCGGTGTGCAGAACCCGAGTTCCGGCGCCACCAGCCGGTAGAACTCCGCCTCCGTCTCGCCGAGCCCGTACACATTGTGGAAGATCCGCTCCACCGGCCTGGTCGGCGTGGTCTTCACGAACACGGTCGCGGGCAGTCCGATTCCCGGGGCGGTCAGCACAAGCCGGGCCCTGGTTGCGGTGCCCTGGAACTCATCGGCAATCTCGACCGAGCTGACATCAGCACCCATCAGCGTCGACAACCAGGCCGCAGTGATGTCACGCGGCGTCCGCGGCACCGGGGCGTTCACCTGACGCCACCGGTCTGCCACGGTCCGCGACAGTTCGGCGGCCGCGCGGCCGGCCAGCGCCCGCCGGGTCGCGTGAAGCCGGGTCACGCCCGGACGCACCTCATGAACGGAAGTGTGCAGTCAGCGGTGTCAAGTCGATCGTCATCACACCTCCGTTCGGGTGCAGCGCCCGGGCGTCCTAAGACATTGGAACCTGAGTCCGGCGCCTACCAAATGTGCGGGCGGAGGGACTCGAACCCCCACGCTCTTTCGAGCACCGGCACCTAAAGCCGGGGTGTCTGCCAATTCCACCACGCCCGCGGGCCTAGCGATGGTACCGCTTCGACCGTTGACGAGGTCATTGGTGGTTTCGCGGCCGTCGCCCGGCGGGCACCGCTGATGACTTCTGCGACATCCCGGCGGCAGCGTACTGCTATGTACTCGGCCTGTACCTCGGCGACGGGTACGTATCACGATCCGGCCGGGTGCGGCGGCGCGTCTACCAATTCCGCCACTCGCGGGTGAGCGCCCACAGACTACAGCGCGGTACCGTCGACTGGTGTCCACTACACGGCGTCGGAGCCCGGATGCTCTTCGCGCGAGCGCTCATCGCCGGCCCGCGCTGATCGCGCTGGTAATCGTTGCCGCCTGCGGCTGCCTGGCGTTGGGCTGGTGGCAGTGGACACGCTTCGAGTCGACGTCCGGTTCTTTCCAGAACCTCGGATACGCGTTGCAATGGCCGCTGTTCGCCGGATTCTGTGTGTACGCCTACCGCAAGTTCGTCCGCTACGAAGAGGCGCCTCCGGAGCCGCAGAAGCACGGCACCGTCACCGAGATTCCCCCCGGCCTACTGCCCGAGCGGCCCGAGCCGGTGCGGGAGACCCCCGACGATCCCGCGCTGCGGGAGTACAACGCCTACCTCGCCGACCTGGCTAAGGCTGACGTCACCGATTCAGACCAAGACCGACAGGACAGGACCACCGCATGACCGCACCCGAGACACCCGAAGCACGGCAGGCACCACCGACCACCCCGGTCGAGAAGGTCCGCACCGCGCTGCTCGGCTATCGGATCATGGCGTGGACCACAGGTATCTGGCTGATCGCGCTGTGCTACCAGATCGTGGTCCGCTACGTCGTCAAGGTCGACAATCCGCCGACCTGGATCGGCGTGGTACACGGCTGGGTGTACTTCGTGTATCTGCTGTTCACGGTCAACCTTGCGGTGAAGGTGCGCTGGCCGATCGCCAAGACGATCGGCGTGCTGCTGGCCGGGACCATCCCGCTGCTCGGCATCGTCGTCGAGCACTTCCAGACCAGGGACATCAAGGCTCGGTTCAGCCTCTAGGCGCACTGTGCGGATCGGTACGGGCCGACGGCTCGAGTCACCCGAGAGCTTTGAGGACCTCCTGCGCGAGCAGCTCGCCGCGATCCTCTTGCAGGAAGTGCGACGCGCCCGCAATCTTCACCTGCTCGGTCGCGGTTGGGATGAGATCGCAAAACGCCTGTCCCGCTTTGGGATAGGGGAACACCGGATCCGAGTCGGAGAATGCGATCAGCGTCGGCTTGTTCCACCGTGAGAGCTCGTCGCTGACCGCCCGCATCACGTCGGCCCCCACTGAATCCTCGGTTGTAGGCACCAGCAGCGGGAACTCCGCCACGCCGGCCTTCGACTCGGCGTTGGGGAACGGCGCCTCATAGGCGGCGACGACGTCGTCGGGAAGATCCGTGACGGTCGCTCCCTGGATCACGAAGCCGACCGGCAGGTCGGGGTTCTTCTCCGCGAAGTTCCGCCAGGCGAGGAACCCCTTCGAGACACGGCCGGTGAACAGGCCGGTGTTGAAGATCGCAAGTCCCGCAACGCGATCGGCGTTCTCGACGGCCCACCGCAACCCGATGGGCCCGCCCCAGTCCTGGACCACCACGATCGCATCGCGCAGATCGAGACCACCCAGCACCTCGGCGACCAGCTGGCTGTGGCGGTCATAGGTGTACCAGCGTCGGTCCGTGGGCTTGTCGGAGCGCCCGAACCCTGCGTAATCGGGAACGACGACTCGGTGCCCGCCGTCAACCAACGGACCGACCATCTTGCGATACAGATAGGCCCAGGTCGGCTCGCCGTGGAAGCAGACGACGGGCCTCCCGTCACGCGGCCCTTCGTCGACGTAGTGCATCCGCAGTCCGTCGATGTCGGTGTAGTTCGGGGCGAAGTCGTAGCCGGGCAGATTGTCGAAGCGACTCTCCGGCGTCCGGATCACCTCGCGAATGGTCGTACTCATGGCTGCTCATCTCCGATCAGAACGGGAACCCACGCACTGCGCTGCGGGCCGTCACACCGTAACCACTAGTTGACTGACCGGTCAACTATCAATTACCCTCGGCGGCGTGCCACGAACGTCCGACGCCCGCGAACGGATTGTCGCGACGGCCGCGCGGCTGTTCCTCGAGCGCAGCTACCAGGCGGTCGGCGTCGAAGAATTGTGTGCGGCAGCCGACGTCCGCAAGGGCAGCTTCTATCACTACTTCTCGTCCAAGTCCGACCTGGCCAAGGCGGTCATCGATCTGCATGCGCACGTGTTCGCCAGTCGGCTCGCCGGCTCCACCGACGACACCCCGGCGCAGAAGTTGCACGCGATACCGGATGCGATCGGTGCCATCCAGTCGGCCCTCGAGGCGCAGTTCGGGCGGGCGGTCGGCTGTCCGTTCGGGAACTTCGCCGCTGAACTGTCGACGACCGACGACGATCTGCGCACGCACCTCGCCCGGCAACTCGCGGCAATGGAAACTGAGATCGCGTCCGCCTGCCGGGAAGCCGCCGAGGTCGGTGCGCTGCGCGAGGGCACCGATACCGACCAGCTGGCCCATGCGTTCCTGGCGCAGTATCAGGGCATCATTCTGCTCGCGAAGCTCAACAACGCGGGTGTCGCCGGCCTCGCCCCCGCACTGCACGCCTTCGTCGACGGCTACCTGGTGGAGCCTCGGTCGTCAGCCGAGCGCGCGTAGCGCCGGCAGAAGTAACGCGAGCGCGCGGCCGCGATGCGACTGCCCGTCCTTCTCCGCCGGGCTCAGCTCGGCGGCGCTGCGGTCAGAACCTTCCGGGATGAACACCGGGTCGTAACCGAAGCCGCCGTCGCCGCGTGGTTCCCGCGCGATCGTCCCGGCCCACACCCCACGCACCACGGTCTCCCCCGCCGAGGACACCAACGCACACGCCGACACGAACGCCGCCGACCGCCGAGAATCGGGAACATCGCGTAGCTGCGCCAGCAGCAACGCGGTATTGCCCGCGTCATCGCCGTGCACACCCGACCAGCGCGCCGACAGCACACCGGGCATGCCGTTCAGCGCGGCGACCTCCAGGCCGGAATCGTCGGCGACCGTCGCCAGCCCGGTCGCGGCGAATGCGTCCCGCGCCTTGGCCAGCGCATTCTCCTCGAAGGTGGTGCCAGTCTCCGGGGTCTCGCCGAAGGGCGCGACGTCGTCCAGCGACACCAACGCCAACCCCGAAACACCCGCCGCATCGAGCACCCTGCGCAGTTCGGCCAGCTTCTTACGGTTCCGGCTGGCAACGAGCAGCGCGGTGGTCAACTCCCCGTCAGCTTCCGAAGGCCTTCTTCGCCGGCGCCGCCGGCTCCGGCAGCACGCCGGGGTAGGGCTGCTCCAACGCCGCGCGCTGCACGGCGAACAGCGTGTCGCAGGCGCCCAGCGCGGCGTCGAGCAGCTTGTCGAGTGTCGAGCGCGGGAAGGTCGCGCCCTCACCCGTGCCCTGCACCTCCACCAGCGTTCCGGTGTCGGTGGCGACGACGTTCATGTCGACCTCGGCGCGCGAGTCCTCCTCGTAGGGCAGGTCCACCCGCACCCGACCGTCGACAACGCCGACGCTTACCGCGGCGATCGCGCACGACAGCGGGCGCGGGTCGGATAGTCTGCCCGCCGCGGACAGGTACGTCACCGCGTCGGCGAGCGCCACATAGGCGCCGGTGACGGCCGCGGTCCTGGTCCCGCCGTCGGCCTGAAGCACATCGCAGTCGATCGCGATGGTGTTCTCCCCCAACGCCCTCAGGTCGATGCAGGCCCGTAGTGAGCGGCCCACCAGCCTGCTGATCTCCTGGGTGCGGCCGCCGACGCGGCCCTTCACCGACTCGCGGTCCGAGCGGGTGTGGGTTGCCGCCGGCAGCATCGCGTACTCCGCGGTGAGCCAGCCCAGGCCCGAGCCCTTGCGCCAGCGCGGCACGCCCTCGGTGACGCTGGCGGTGCACATCACCCTGGTCTCGCCGAACGCGACGAGTACCGAACCGGCCGGGTGGGAGGTGAATCCGCGGGTAATGACTACCGGGCGCAGCTCGTCGTCGAGGCGGCCGTCTTCTCGTCTGGACACGATGCCAACCCTAATGGGTTGAGCCGCGCGTGTTCAGGACCGCCTGACGTCGATCGTCTCGCCACACACGACGGCGCGCACCGGACCGTCGAACTCAGCCTTGGCCTCGCTGATCACGTCTTCCCGCGACGTCCACGGCGGAATGTGCGTCAGCAGCAGCTCGGCCGCCCCGGCCTTGGCGGCGATCCGGCCGGCTTCGGTGCCCGACAGATGCAGATGCGGGGGACGCTCCGGCGAGTGCGTCCACGACGCCTCGCACAGGAAGACGTCGGCGTCGCGGGCCAGTTCGACGAGCGCATCGCAGCTGCCGCTGTCGCCGCTGTAGACGAGCGTCGCTCCCGTTGGGTCGGTGATGCGCATCCCGTACGACTCGATCGGGTGGGACACCAGCTTCGGCAGCACGGTCAGGGACCCGAACGTGACGGGCTCGTTGTCGACCCAGTGCCGGATGTCGAAGATGTCGGAGAAGTCGTCGATATCCCCGCCCTGCGGCGATGACGCCGCGCCGAGCCGCGACCAGGTATCGCTGGGCCCGTACATCAGGGCCTTGCCCGCCGGGTGCGACGGGTGGTAGCGGCGCCACACGAACAGCCCCGGCAGGTCCAGGCAATGATCGGCGTGCAGGTGGGACAACAGCACGTGCACCGAAGCGGGGTTCGCGTACCGCTGCAGCGCGCCCAGCACGCCACCACCGAAGTCGAGGACCATCGGCGGAGCGCCCGGCGCCGTCAGCAGATAGCCCGATGCCGCCGAATCCGGACCGCCGACACTGCCGGAGCAGCCGAGAACGGTGATTCGCACGGTCACCAGCTTGCCACGCGCAATACATGCACGAGGAAAACATCGCTGCAATAGCCGACGAGAATCATCTTTGGGCGCTGACGTGACGTTGAACAGGCGCAACGCCGGTGATAGCGGGGCCCAGAAATCGGGCCGCAAGTGTGGTGAACGCCTCCGGATCGCCGGTGGCCTCGAACAGCCGGGTGGCGGGTGGGGCGTCGTGCGGGCGCAGCAGGTCGAGTTCGGTGAGCACCCGCACCAAATCCTTGGCGGTCTCCTCCGCGCTGGACACCAGCGTGACGTTGTCGCCCATTGCCAACTGGATCAGACCCGAGAGCAGCGGGTAGTGGGTGCAGCCGAGCACCAACGTGTCGACCTCGGCGCGCTGCAGCGGCTCCAGGTACCCCTCCGCCAGGCCCAGCACCTGCCGGCCACTGGTCACGCCGCGCTCGACGAAATCGACGAACCGCGGGCAGGCGACAGCGGTGATCTCGGTGTCGCGGGCGGCGGCGAACGCATCTTGGTAGGCGCGTGAGGCGATGGTCGCCTGCGTGCCGATGACCCCGATGCGACCCGATCGGGTGGTGGCCACCGCGCGCCGCACCGCGGGCAGGATGACCTCGACAACGGGCACGTCGTAGCGTTCGCGGGCGTCGTGCAGGCATGCCGACGACGCGGAGTTGCACGCGATCACCAGCGCCTTGACCCCGCGGCCGACCAGGTCATCGCCGATGGCCAGCGCGTGCGACCGGATCTCGGGAATGCTCAACGGACCATAGGGGCCGTTGCCGGTATCGCCGACGTAGATGATGTCCTCATCGGGCAGCTGGTCGACGATCGCCCGGGCCACCGTCAGACCCCCGACGCCGGAGTCGAAGACCCCGACCGGCGCCAATCGTGATTTCATTGCGTCAGGTACGGCGGCTGGGCCGCTCCGGTCTTGCGCAGGGCGCGGGCCTTACGCTCCGGTCCGGACAGCAGGTATGCGGCGAGCACGCCGGCGAGCGCACCGCACAGGTGCCCCTGCCAGGACACCCCGAACGTGCCGGGCAGCGCTCCCAGCAGGATGCCGCCGTAGACGAACAGCACGACGAGCCCGATGACGATCTCCCACACATTGCGGGTGAACAGTCCGAACAACAGCAGAAACGTCAACCAGCCGAAGATCAGCCCGGATGCGCCGATGTGGTTGGTCTCGTAGCCGTGCGACCCGATGTTGCCGATGAGCCAGGTGCCGAAGCCGCCGACGATCCACACGATCGCGGTGGCCCAGATGAACCGGGACAGCCCGGCCAGCGTCATCAAGAACCCGAGCACCAGCGCCGGAACGGTGTTGGCTATCAGGTGCTGCCAGTTCGAGTGCAGCAGTGGAGCGAAGATGATGCCGATCAGCCCGTCGGTCTCCAGCGGCCGGATACCGTTGTCGTCCAGTTGATGGCCGGTCAGCGAGTCGAACAGCTCGATGACATAGAGCACACCGACGAAGCTGACGATGGTGACGCCGCCGACCATCCACCCGGGCCGTTTCTTCGGCTCAGGTGCTGGTGTCGCCGGATACCCGACCGGTTGGTTCACGCGCGAGCCGCTTCGCTTCTCGCTGGTGTCATGCCCATAGCTGCCCTTCCAGAGCCTCCTCGGCTTCGTCCAGGCTACCGGCGTATGCGCCGGTCGACAGATACTTCCACCCGGCGTCGCACACCACGAACGCAATGTCGGCGCGCTCACCAGCCGCGATGGCCTTGGCCGCCATGGCAAGCGCGGCGTGCAGGATCGCGCCGGTGGAGATGCCGGCGAAGATACCCTCGACGTGCACCAGCTCGCGGGTGCGCCGCACGGCGTCGGCGGCGCCGACGGAGTAGCGGGCGGTCAGCACCTCGGGGTCGTAGAGCTCGGGGACGAAGCCCTCGTCGATATTGCGCAGCGCGTAGACGCCCTCGCCGTAGCGGGGTTCGGCCGCGACGATCTGGACGCCGGGGACATGTTCACGCAGAAATCGTCCGGTGCCCATCAGCGTGCCGGTGGTGCCCAGGCCGGCGACGAAATGGGTGATCTCCGGCAGGTCGGCCAGGAGTTCGGGGCCGGTGCCGTAGTAGTGCGCATCGCTGTTGGCCGGATTGCCGTACTGGTAGAGCATCACCCATGACGGGTTCTGCGCGGCCAGCTCCTTGGCGGTCGCGACCGCGGTATTCGAGCCGCCCTCGGCCGGGGAGAAGATGATGCGCGCGCCGTAGAGCTCGAGCAGCTGACGCCGCTCGATCGAGGTGTTCTCCGGCATCACGCAGATCATCGAGTAGCCCTTGAGCATTGCGGCCATCGCCAGCGAGATTCCGGTGTTGCCGCTGGTGGGCTCCAGGATTGTCGCGCCCGGTCGCAACAACCCGTCGCGCTCGGCCTGCTCGATCATCCGTATCGCGGGGCGGTCCTTGACCGAGCCGGTCGGGTTGCGGTCCTCGAGCTTGGCCCACAACCGCACGTGCGGCCCGTCCGGTCCGTCGTCCCAGCGGGGCGACAGCCGTTGCAGGCCGACCAGCGGGGTGTTGCCCAGCGTCTCCAGCAGCGAGTTGTACCGCGTCATTCAGCCGCCCGCGACCGCCGGCAGAATGGTGACCGAGTCGCCGTCGGCGATCGCGGCGTTCAGACCGCCCGAGAAGCGCACGTCCTCGTCGTTGACATAGATGTTGACGAAGCGGTGCAGCTTGCCAGGCGAAGACGGGTCGACGAGGCGCTCGGAGATGCCCGGGTGGTTCGACTCCAGGTCGGCGATGACCGCCCCCAGCGTGTCGCCATCGGCGGAGACGCGCTTCTCCCCGCCGGTATGGGTGCGCAGGATGGTCGGGATGGACACGGTGACGCTCATGGTCGGCCTTCCTTCAGTACCGCTCGACGATCTTGACGGGTTCTTCGGTGACGACGCCGTCCTGGATGCGGTAGCTGCGCAGTTCGTGCTCGTCGGGGTCGCGGGTGGACACCAGCACGTAATGCGCATCTGGTTCGGCGGCGTACGACACGTCGGTGCGGCTCGGATAGGCCTCCGTCGCGGTGTGCGAATGGTAGATGACGACCGGCACCTCGTCGGCGTCGTCCATCGCGCGCCACACCTTCAGCTGCTCGCCGGAGTCGAAACGGTAGAACGTCGGTGAGCGTTCGGCGTTGAGCATCGCGATATGCCGCTCGGGCCGGTCCGAGCCGTCCGGGCCTGCGATCATCCCGCACGCTTCGTCGGGATGGTCGGCACGGGCGTGGGCAACCATGGCGTCGACCAGGTCAGCACGGATCACCAGCACGTCGAGGGATCCTCCCGTTCGGCCTAGTTCGTCGTTGCAGCGAATGCACCGGGCAACATGCCGCGATAGGTCGGTATTCCGGCCACCGACTCCGCGGCGAGCACGCCGACCAGCACGGCACGGGCCAGACAGTCTGCCGCTGCGGCCCCGACAGCCGTGGTCAGCGCCGTCTCCGGGGAGAGCGCGGCCGGCGTGTCGACCGCTGGAGCCACCTCGACCGCCCCGGTGGCCAGCGCAAACACGGTGTCGCCGTCCAGTGGGGTGTGCGCGGGCCGGATGGTGTGGGCCAGTCCGTCCTGGGCGGCGATCGCGATGCGGCGACAAGCGGCCGAGCTCAGCGCAGCGTCGGTGGCCACCACCGCGATCGTCGTATTCAGCGGGCTTTCTTCGCGATCGAGTTTGGCCAGCGCCGCGATCTCTTCAGCCGGCGGCGGGGTCAGCCCGAACTCGTCAATCAAGTGTGCCATCCACGGCAGCCCGGTGGCCGGGTTGATGACGTTGCCGGCCGAGTTGACCGCCACGACGGCCCCGACCGTCACCCCGGAGTCCAATGTCATCGACGCGGTGCCCAGCCCGCCCTTCAGGACGCCGGCCCGCGCGCCCACCCCGGCTCCGACCGTGCCGACCGCGTCACCGACCGCGGCGGCCTCGGCCGCGAAGTAACCGAACTCCGCCGTCGGCCTGCACTGCCACCCGCCAACGGGCAGATCGAAGATCACGGCGCCGGGCACGATGGGCACCAGACCGCCGGGCATCGCCACACCCCGGTCGTGCTGCTCCAGCCAGTGCATCACTCCGTCGGCCGCCGCCAGCCCATAGGCGCTGCCACCGGTCAGCAGCACCGCGTCGACGTAGCGCACGCTGTTCGCGGGGTCGAGCAGATCGGTCTCGCGGCTGCCGGGCGCGCCACCCCGGACGTCGACGGCGCCGACGGTGCCCGGCGGTGTCAGGACGACGGTGCTGCCGCATGCCCAGCCGGCGCCGAGCGAGGCCTCGGGGTCCAGGCGGTGGTGGTGGCCGACGAGGATTCCCTCGACGTCGGTGATCGAGCTCATCGGATCGGCTTTCCCATCAAGCCGAGTACCAGATACTCCTGCAGGACCGTAAGCCACTGGTAGACGTCGAGGTGGCCGGCCAGGGGGTGGTCGGCGGGCAGCCGGTCCGGACCGTCGGGGCCGATCCCGAGCATGGTGCCCAGCGCCAGCCGCACGTCGTTGACGGCCGCGATCCAGTGGTTCGCGTCGTCCTCGGTCAGCTCGATCCGGCCGCCGCCGTTCGGAACGGTAGCCAACAGTCGCTGTACCGCAACACGTTTGGCGTCGATGATCTCCGGTTCGTGCAGGCTGCGCAGCGCCCCGTTGAGGCTCTCCGCGGAAGCGGATCCGGCCGGATGGTCGCTTTGCGGCTTGAAGAAGTCGGGCAGCAACCGACTCATGGTTGCATCGTCGGGGGGGCGCGCATTGCCGGTCTTCATGCCGGTGATCTGTTCGAGTTCGTCTGACGGCGAGGATGATTCGCGCTCGTCGAGCATCGCGATCAGCGAGGTCGCCATGTTCTGCAGCAGTGCCGCCTCATGCGACGCCAGGACCGAGCGAAAACGTGGGCCTGCCGCGGTGTTGATCCGTTTCCACTTGCGCACAGCTGTAGTCCCGGCTGCCCTCGGCCGGTCAGCGGTCCTGCTGCATGGTCGCCCACAGTCCGGCGGCGTGCAGCTTGGAGACGTCGACCTCCATGGACTCCCGGCTGCCCGCCGAGACAACGGCCTTGCCTTCGTTGTGGACCTGCAGCATGAGCTTGGTGGCGTGCGGCTCGCTGTAGCCGAACAGCTTCTGAAGGATGTAGGTGACGTAGTTCATCAGGTTGACCGGATCGTCCCAGACGATGGTGACCCACGGGCTCTGCGTGACGTCGACGGGATCGGCCTGCCGCGTGCGTTGCTTTTCGGGGGTCGTGGCCTTAGTCGGTGCTGACGCAACCATGTGGCTAAGGATACCGAGCGGTCGCAATGGTCCCGCCGGCCGATACCGTTGCGATGTGAGCGACTCGCCCTGCTTTGGGCTGCTGACCGACAAGTACGAGTTGACCATGCTCTCCGCGGCGCTGCGCGACGGCACCGCGGACCGTGCGACGACCTTCGAGTTGTTCGCCCGCCGGTTGCCCGACGGACGGCGCTACGGCATCGTCGCCGGGACGGGGCGGTTCCTGGAAATGTTGCCGCAGTTCATATTCGACGAGGCTGCGCTGGAGTCGTTGGCGGGGTTTCTCGACACCGACACGTTGAGCTACCTCCGTGGTTTCCGATTCGGCGGTGACGTCGACGGGTACGCCGAAGGTGAGCTGTACTTTCCCGGTTCGCCCGTGCTGTCGGTGCGCGGCACCTTCGCCGAGTGCGTGCTGCTCGAAACCCTGGCGCTGTCGATCTTCAACCACGACACCGCGGTCGCCTCGGCGGCCGCGCGGATGGTCACCGCCGCCGGGGGCCGCCCGTTGATCGAGATGGGCTCGCGGCGCACCCACGAGCGGGCGGCGGTCGCCGCGGCCCGCGCGGCCTATATCGCCGGCTTCACCGGATCCTCCAACCTCGAGGCGCAGCGCCACTACGACGTGCCCGCGCTGGGTACCAGCGCGCACGCGTTCACGATGCTGCACACCACCGCCGACGGACCCGACGAGCAAGCCGCGTTCCGGGCGCAGGTCAGCGCGCTGGGCCCGGACACCACGCTGCTGGTCGACACCTATGACGTCAGCACCGGCGTGGCCAACGCCGTGGCGGTGGCCGGGCCGGCTCTGGGCGCGGTGCGCATCGACTCCGGTGATCTGGGGATACTGGCCCGCCAGGTCCGCGAGCAGCTCGACCGCCTCGGCGCGACGCGCACGCGCGTCTTCGTGTCCGGTGATCTCGACGAGTTCTCGATCGCCGCGCTGCGTGCTGAGCCGGTGGACAGCTACGGCGTCGGCACGTCGGTGGTCACCGGCTCGGGCGCGCCGACCGCCAGCATGGTCTACAAGCTGGTCGAGGTGGACGGCATCCCGGTGCAGAAGCGCAGCAGCCACAAGGAGTCGCACGGCGGGCGCAAGCAGGCGGTGCGGCTGTCGCGCCCGTCGGGCACCATCGTCGAAGAGGTCGTGCACCCCGAAGCCGACCCGCTGGACACCGCCGAGCCGTCCCGCGTGCTGACGATCCCGTTGGTGCGGGGCGGCGAACCGGTGGGCGGTGCGGATCTGGCTACGGCGCGCGCGTTGGTGGCCGCGGGCCTGAAGAGTCTGCCGTGGGAGGGTCTGAAGCTGTCCCACGGTGAGCCGGCGATCCCGACGCGGCAGGTCCCGGTCCGGTGGCCATAGCGAACGCGACGAGCACAGGAGGAGCCACGCCAACGACAGGCGAACCCCGGCCGGTGACCGAGTTGCTGGCGACGGCCGTGGCGGCGCTGGGCGGCAGCGAGCGCAGCGGTCAGGCCGAGATGGCCGCGGCGGTGGCGCAGGCCTTCGACACCGGTGAACACCTGGCGGTGCAGGCCGGCACCGGCACCGGCAAGTCGCTGGCCTACCTGGTGCCCGCGATCGCCCACGCCGTGCAGCACAACGCACCGGTGGTGGTGTCCACCGCGACGATCGCACTGCAGCGCCAGCTGGTCGATCGGGACCTGCCCGTGCTGACGGATTCGCTGGCCGGTGCCCTGCCCCGGCAACCGCGCTTTGCGCTACTGAAGGGCCGCGGGAATTACTTATGCCTGAACAAGATTCACAATGGTTCGGCGGGAGATGCCGATAACGAGCCCGGCGCGCAAGAGGGACCGCAGGAAGAGTTGTTCGAGCCGGTCGCCGCTACGGCGTTGGGCCGCGACGTCCAGCGGCTCACCACGTGGGCGTCGGACACCGACACCGGCGACCGCGACGAGCTCACACCCGGTGTGCCCGATCGCTCCTGGGCCCAGGTGAGCGTTTCCGCGCGGGAGTGCCTCGGCATCGCCCGCTGCCCCTTCGGCACCGAGTGCTTCTCCGAGAAGGCTCGCGCCGAGGCCGGGCGGGCCGATGTCGTCGTCACCAACCACGCCCTGCTGGCCATCGACGCCGTCGCGGATGCCGCGGTGCTGCCGGAGCATGAGCTGCTGGTGGTCGACGAGGCGCACGAGCTGGTGGACCGGGTGACCGCGGTCGCCACCGCGGAGCTGACATCGGCCGCCCTGGGCGTCGCGACGCGGCGCATCGCCCGGCTGGTCGGGCCCGGGCTGACGCAGCGGCTCGAGGCCGCGGCCGCCACGTTCAGCTCGGCGATCCACGATGCGGCGCCCGGCCGCATCGACCACCTCGACCAGGAGCTGACGACCTACCTGACGACGCTGCGCGACGCGGCCAGTGCGGCGCGAGCGGCGATCGACACCTCACCCACCGATGCCAGGGCGGCGTCGGCCCGCGCAGAGGCGGTCGCCGGCCTCACCGAGATCACCGACACCGCCGCGCGCATGCTGACCGCGTTCGGCCCCGCGATCGCCGACCGCACCGACGTGGTCTGGCTCGAGCACGAGGACAGCCGGGGGTCGGCGCTGCTGCGGGTGGCGCCGCTGTCGGTGGCCGGGTTGCTGCGCGGCCGGATCTTCGCCCGGTCGACGGTGGTGCTGACATCGGCGACGTTGACCGTCGGCGGATCGTTCGATGCGATGGCCGGGGCGTGGGGCCTGACCGGCCAGGACGGTCACGTTGACCGGGACGAACCGGGCGCGGGCCAGCCGCGCTGGCGCGGGCTGGATGTCGGTTCGCCGTTCCAGCACGCCAAGGCCGGCATCCTCTACATCGCCGCACACCTGCCGCCGCCCGGACGCGACGGCACCGGGTCGGCCGAACAACTGACCGAGATCGCCGAACTCGTCGCCGCCGCCGGTGGGCGCACCCTGGGTCTGTTCTCCTCGATGCGCGCCGCCAGGGCCGCCGCCGAGGCGATGCGCGAACGGTTGTCGACACCGGTGCTGTGCCAGGGCGACGACGGCACGGCAGCCCTGGTCGAGCGGTTTGCCGCGGACGCCGAGACGTCGCTGTTCGGCACGCTGTCGCTATGGCAGGGCGTCGACGTGCCCGGCCCCACGCTGTCGTTGGTGCTCATCGACCGCATCCCGTTCCCGAGGCCCGACGACCCGTTGCTGACCGCCCGCCAGCGCGCGGTGGCCGCGCACGGCGGCAACGGGTTCATGACGGTGGCCGCGAGCCACGCCGCGCTGCTGCTGGCCCAGGGGGCCGGCCGGCTGCTGCGCCGGGCCGACGATCGCGGCGTGGTGGCGGTGCTCGATTCCCGGATGGCGACCGCCCGTTACGGCAGCTACCTGCGCGCCTCCCTGCCGCCGTTCTGGCAGACCACCGACGCGACCCAGGTCCGCCGCGCGCTCGAACGACTGCGCGCCACCGGGGATACCACGCCGGCGTGACAGATCGCCGCACCAACACTGACCGCCGCACTATCCTGGCAGCATCCTGGCAGCGAACACCCCCTTCGCCGCACCAGGTTCCCAACTCACCCGAGAGGTAGCACCGATGCGCCGACGACAGCTGCGACTCGTGGCGGCCGCGACCTGCGCAATGCTGCTGCTCGCATCCTGCGCGAAAACGCTGGACGGCAACCCTGTCTCGGTTTTCGAGGATCCGTTCAAAGTAGCCGGCCTGCAGGCAATGGACGGGCCTACCGGGCTGCGGACGGACGCCACGGAGAGATCGCGCAACGTCGAGAACAGCGACGGCGGGAAGATCGACGAAATCGCCGGCCAGTCCGTCAGCGACATCGAGGAGTTCTGGGACACCGCGTACGGCGAGACCTTCCAGGGATCTTTCAACCCAATCGACGAGCTGATCTCCTGGGATGCCAACGACTACGAGGGCATTTTCTGCGAGGAGGAGACCTACGGCCTGGTCAACGCGGCCTTCTGCCCGCTGGACAACACTGTCGGCTGGGACCGCGGCGAACTGATGCCGTCGCTGCGCCGGGGCTACGGCGACATGGCGATCACCATGGTGCTGGCCCACGAGTACGGCCACGCCATCCAGAAGCAGGCCAAGCTGAACAAGCGCGGGACCCCGACGCTGGTGGCCGAACAACAGGCCGACTGTTTCGCCGGGGTGTATATGCGCTGGGTGGCTGAGGGGAACTCGCGACGCTTCACGCTGAGCACGGGTGACGGCCTGAACAATCTGCTGGCCGGCATGATCTCGTTCCGTGACCCGCTGCTGCAGGACGATATCTTCAGCGATGGCGGCGACGAGCACGGGTCGGCATTCGAACGGGTCTCGGCCTTCCAGTTCGGGTTCACCGACGGGGCGTCGTCCTGCGCGGCGATCGATGCCAAGGAGATCGGCCAGCGCCGCGGTGAACTGCCCGTCGAGCTCCAGCAGGACCAGACCGGGGAGTGGCCGGTCTCCGAGGAATCCGTGACGGCCGTCATCGACGCGATGAACATCATGTTCACGCCGGCCAACCCACCGAATCTCAGCTTCGACGCGGATTCCGCGTCGACGTGCCCCGACGCGCGCCCGAGCCCGCCGGCCTCCTACTGTCCCGCCACCAACACCATCGCCGTCGATCTGCCGGCGCTGGCGAAAATGGGCACATCCACCGAAGGCGAGAGCAGCATGCTGCTGTCCGGTGACAACACCGCCTATTCGGTGCTGATGTCGCGGTACATGCTGGCGATCCAGCAGGAGCAGGGTGGGCTGATATTGGACAACGCCGAGGCGGGGTTGCGCACGGCGTGCCTGACCGGGGTGGCCACCACCATGTTGTCGAGGGAAGTCTCCACTCCGGACGGCAACACCGTGGCGCTGACCGCCGGAGACATCGACGAGGCGGTGTCGGGTCTGTTGACCAACGGGCTGGCTGCCAGCGACGTCAACGGCGAGACGGTCCCCGCCGGGTTCTCCCGGATCGACGCGTTCCGGATCGGTGTGCTCGGCGACAAGGACCGCTGCATCAAGCGGTTCCCGTAAGCCGGCGGCTACACCATCTTGGTGGTGCCGTACCACGACAGGATGGCGTCGGAGATATCGGTCGAGCGCGTCAATGTGGCGTACGAGCGGATGAACGACTGGCCGACGCAGCCGTCGATCTTGACGCGGAAGTTGCTGATCATCACCCACGGCTCGGAGCCTTTGTACTCCTTCTTGGTGATCGGCAAGATGTTGATGATGCCCGGCTTGAGGCCTACGGTGACACCGCCGGCGAAGTTGGCTCCGATCCCCGGAATGATGCCCTCCGGCAATGGCGAGATGATGTCGGTGCCGACAACCCCGATCGAGGGGTTGATGCCCGCGGTACCGGTCAGGGAGACGCCGTTGGAGGTGCTCATGTCGATACCGCAGCCGATCTGGTAGCCGACCTCGAATACGCCGCCGGGTGGCTCTGACTCCTCGGGTCCACTCAGCGATCCGCTATACGTCCCGCCGACGATGTACTCGCGGGATGACAACGCGGTGGTCAGCGGAGCGGCCGCAAGCTGCGTCTCGTCTTTCGCGGAGATGGTCAGCGTCCATCCGTCGGGTGATGTCGTCGTCTGGGGCGGCGTCGACTCGACCCTGCCATCATCGACCGGTAGCGCCGCGGAATCGGGAGCGGGCGCCTGTGCCGCGGCGTCCGCGGTGACCGGCGCGGGTTCGGGATCGGCGGCGGCCGGGGCGGCGGTGGCCAGCCCTAACACCATGCATGCGCTTACGACGGCACTACCACGACGCACCACAAGAAGCCTTTCTTGGGAGCCTAGAGGAGCTGTTAGGCACCCTAATTTTGAATTTACCGCTGTGACCGACGCCCAGCACAGCCACCCCTGCCAATCACGCCGGAGCCGGTTACGCCAGCGCCACCAGACCGAGCTCGTTGTCCCCCGCCAGCAGCGGGTGATGCGGCAGCACGCGCACCGTGTAACCTACCGGCCCGGCGATCGGCAGCGGGGTGCTCATCGAGAAGATCTCGAAGCCGCCGTCGGCGGTGCCCGTGTGCGCCATGGCCACGGCGACGGGGTCGACCAGCACATCGCTGGCGTCGACGCGGCCCAGCACGGCCTGTACCACCACCTCGTCGGGGCGGAGGCCGGCCAGTTGCACCGTGGCGGTCAACGTCAGCTCCGAACCCAGCTGCGGCGCGTCGGGCAGGCCGGTGCTGTCGACGTCGGTGATCTCGATACTCGGCCACAGCTCCTGCACGCGATGCCGGTAGGCGGCCAGTGCGCGGGCGGCGCCGAATTTCGCGCCATGGGGGACCGGCTCGATGGTCCTGCGCAGTGACTGCGCCGCCGGGGCGTAGTACTTCTCGGTGTAGTCGCGCACCATCCTCGACGCGAGCACCTTGGGCCCCAGCGTCTGCAGCGTGTGCCGCACCATCTCCACCCAGCGCGGCGGGATACCGTTGTCGTCGCGTTCATAGAACTTCGGCGTCACCGACTGCTGCAGCAGGTTGTACAGCGCGTTGGCCTCGAGATCATCGCGACGGCTCTCATCGGCGAGTCCGTCGGCAGTCGGTATCTCCCAACCGTTCTCGCCGTCGTACCACTCGTCCCACCAGCCGTCGCGGATGGAGAGGTTCAGACCGCCGTTGAGCGCGCTCTTCATCCCCGAGGTGCCGCAGGCCTCCAGCGGGCGCAGCGGGTTGTTCAGCCACACATCGCAGCCCCAGTACAGCAGCCGCGCCATCGACATGTCGTAGTCGGGCAGGAAGGCGATGCGATGACGGACCTCGGGCCGGTCGGCGAACCGGACGACCTGCTGGATCAGCGCCTTGCCGCCGTCATCGGCCGGGTGCGACTTACCCGCAACGATCAGCTGGATCGGCTTCTCGTCGTCGAGCAGCAGCTGTTCCAGCCGGTCCGGATCGCGCAGCATCAAAGTCAGGCGCTTGTACGTCGGAACTCGCCGGGCGAACCCGACTGTCAGCACGTTGGGATCGAATGCCGTTGAAATCCAACCCAACTCAGCATCCGACGCGCCACGCTCCAGCCATGAGCGGCGCAGCCGGAGCCGGACGTCGTCGACGAGCAGCGCGCGCAGTTGCGACCTGATCCACCACAGGTGTCCGGGATCGACCCGCTGGAGCCGCTGCCACACCGTGGGCTCGCTGGGCGAGTCCGACCCGGCGAGCTCGCGGCCAAGTTCCAGCCACTGGGGCGCGGCCCAGGTCGGCGCGTGCACGCCGTTGGTGATCGAACCGATCGGCACCTCGCCGGTGTCGAAGCCGGGCCACAACTCGTTGAACATGTCGCGGCTGACGCGGCCGTGCAGCAGCGACACCCCGTTCGCCCGTTGCGCCAGCCGCAGCCCCATATGCGCCATGTTGAACATCGTCGGGTCGTCCTCGGCGCCGAAGGCGATGATCCGGGCCAGCGGCACGCGGGGCAGCAACTCGGGCCCGCCTCCGTGACCGAAGTACCGCTTCACCATCTCGACGGGGAACCGGTCGATGCCGGCCGGCACCGGGGTGTGGGTGGTGAAGACCGTGCTGGAGCGCACCACCGCGAGGGCGGTGTCGAAGTTCAGGTGCGAGTCGGTCATCAGTTCGCGGATGCGCTCCACCCCGAGGAATCCGGCATGGCCCTCGTTCATGTGGAACACCTCGGGCGCCGGCAGGCCCTCGATGGCGGTGAACGCGCGGATCGCGCGCACTCCGCCGATACCGGCGAGGATCTCCTGCTTGATCCGGTGGTCCTGATCGCCGCCGTAGAGGCGGTCGGTGATGCTGCGCAGATCGTGTTCGTTCTCGGGGATATCGGAGTCCAGCAGCAACAACGGAATCCGGCCGACCTGGGCGATCCAGATCCGTGCCCGCAGCTGGGCTGAGTCGGGCATCGCCAACTCGACCAGCACCGGGTCGCCGGCCGGGTCGGTAAGCAGCCGCAGCGGCAGCCCCTGCGGGTCCAGCGCGGGATAGGTCTCGTGCTGCCAGCCGTCGGCGGTCAGCGACTGCCGGAAGTACCCGGAGCGGTAATACAGGCCTACCGCGATAAGGGGCAGGCCCAGGTCCGAGGCCGACTTGAGGTGGTCCCCGGCCAGGATCCCGAGTCCGCCGGAGTAGTTGGGCAGCACCTCGGCAACGCCGAACTCCAGCGAGAAGTACGCGATACCCGTCGGTAGTTGAGCACCTGCGCTCTCCTGCTCCTGGTACCACAGTGGCCGGCTCAGATAGTCGTTCAGGTCGGCCGCCAGCTCGTCGAGGCGCCCGAGAAAGGTCTCGTCCACCGCCAGCTCGTCGAGCCGATTCGGACTCACCGCACCCAGCACGGCCACCGGATCCCGTCCGGCCTGCGCCCACAGCTTCGGGTCGATGGTCGAAAAGAGGTCCTGCGTCGGCTTGTCCCACGACCACCGCAGGTTGATCGAGAGCTGCTCGAGCGCAGCCAGGCGATCGGGAAGATGCGCGCGGACCGTGAACCGGCGGAGGGCTTTCACGCGTCATTACCTTACTGACAGTTTGTGTCCGTGCAGGGTCGCGAGAGGAACCACTTCTGCCCGTGAGATCGGGCCGGACACTACGGTGGGCGTAGGGCGCGACGAGTCGCGCGGAAGGCTCTGCGCCGTCGAAGGGACACAGCGCGGATTCTCCGCGCCATCAGGGATGGAGTTGATGGGTGCCCGGTCGTATCGAGATCGATGA
>CAZDYH010000002.1:0-8120 GCA_964509355.1 uncultured Mycobacterium sp. | reverse complement strand
CTCCGCGCCATCAGGGATGGAGTTGATGGGTGCCCGGTCGTATCGAGATCGATGACGTCCAACCCGTCGTTTCCGGCGGCACATTTCCGGCGAAGGCTGTCGTCGGCGAGGTGGTCCCCGTTCGGGCCACCGTCTGGCGGGAGGGTCACGAAGCGGTCGCGGCCACTCTGGTAGTGCGCAACCTCGGTTCCGGCTACCCGCAGCTCAGCCAGCCGCCGCCGCGCCGCGTCAAGGCCGCGCAGCCCGGTGCCGCCGCCGATGCGCCCGCGTTGCCGCCGCGCGTCAAACCGCAGCTGATCGCGATGTCGCTGGGCAGCACGCCCGATGTGTTCCACAGCCAGTTCGTCCCGGACAGCTTGGGGCTCTGGACTTTTCGAGTGGACGGCTGGGGCGATCCGATCAGCACCTGGCGCCGCGGCATGATCGCCAAACTCGACGCCGGGCAGGGCGAAACGGAGTTGTCCAATGATCTGCGCATCGGTGCGCGACTGTTCGAGCGGGCCGCAGCTGGTGTGCCGCGCAAACTCCGCGACCCGCTGCTCGAGGCCGCCGCAGCGCTGCGCACTCCCGGTGATCCGCTGACGCGGGCGGGCGCCGCCCTGAACCCCGAAGTCGACAAGCTACTGGCGCAGTATCCGTTACGCGACTTGCTCACCCGGGGCGACCAGTTCGGCGTGTGGGTCGACCGCCCGCGCGCCCGCTTCAGCGCATGGTATGAGATGTTCCCGCGCTCCACGGGCGGCTGGGACAGCAAGGGCAAACCGGTGCACGGGACGTTCGCGACGGCGGCCAAGGCCTTACCGCGAATCGCCAAGATGGGGTTCGACGTGCTGTACCTACCGCCGATTCATCCGATCGGCAAGGTCCATCGCAAGGGCCGCAACAACACCGCGACCGCCGCCCCCGACGACGTCGGATCGCCATGGGCAATCGGCAGCGACGAGGGCGGCCACGATGCCGTCCACCCGGATCTGGGCACCATCGACGATTTCGACGCCTTCGTCGCCGCAGTTCGCGACCAGGGCATGGAGGTGGCCCTTGACCTCGCCCTGCAATGCGCCCCCGACCACCCCTGGGCCAAGGTGCACCGGCAGTGGTTCACCGAATTGCCCGACGGCACCATCGCCTACGCCGAGAACCCGCCCAAGAAGTACCAGGACATCTACCCGCTCAACTTCGACAACGATCCCGCCGGGTTGTACGACGAGGTGCTGCGGGTCGTGCTGTTCTGGGTAGGCCACGGCGTGAAGATCTTCCGCGTCGACAACCCGCACACCAAGCCGCCCGACTTCTGGACCTGGCTTATCGGCCAGGTGAAGGCGGCCGATCCCGACGTGTTGTTCCTGTCCGAGGCGTTCACCCGGCCGGCACGCCTCTATGGCCTGGCGAAACTGGGCTTCACCCAGTCGTACACCTACTTCACCTGGCGAACGGCGAAGTGGGAGCTCACCGAGTTCGGCGAGCAGATCGCCGAGTACGCCGATTGCGCGCGCCCGAACCTGTTCGTAAACACTCCCGACATCCTGCACGCGAGCCTGCAACACGGCGGACCGGGCATGTTCGCGATCAGGGCGGTCCTGGCGGCCACGATGAGCCCGTCCTGGGGGGTGTACTCGGGCTACGAACTCTTCGAGCACCGACCCGTACGCGAGGGCAGCGAGGAGTATCTGGATTCGGAGAAGTACGAGCTGCGCCCCCGCGACTTCGAGGCCGCGGTGGCCGAGGGTAAGTCACTGGAGCCGTTCATCACCCGGATCAACGAGATCCGCCGGCTGCACCCGGCGCTGCATCAGTTACGCACCATCAAGTTCCACCAGGTCGACAGCGAGGCTCTACTGGCCTACAGCAAGTTCGACCCGGTCACCGGTGACACGGTGCTCGTCGTGGTCACGCTCAACGCGTTCGCCCCCGAAGAGGCGACGCTGCGGCTGGACATGGAGGCACTGGGAATGGAGTGGTACGACCGCTTCTGGGTGCGCGACGAGATCACCGGAGAGGAATACCAATGGGGACAAACGAATTACGTTCGCATCGATCCGGCCAAAGCAATCGCCCATATAGTGAACATGCCGTCAATACCTTACGAACTGCGTTCGGAGTTGCTGCGGAGGGAGTGAGCGGGCGATGACGAGAACCGATCAACTCGCCAGTGCGCACCTGGCCCCCGACTCCGGTGACCTCGCTCGCCTGGTGGCCGGCGTGCACCACAACCCGCATGCGATCCTCGGCGCGCACGAGTACGGCGATCACACCGTCATCCGGGCGTTCCGCCCGCACGCCGTGGAGGTGGTCGCTCGCGTCGGCGGTGATCGGTTCCCACTGCAGCACGTCGAGGCCGGCCTGTTCGCCGTGGCGCTGCCCTTCGTCGATCTCATCGACTACCGGCTCGAGGTGAGTTATCGGGGGTCCGGTGACGCCCTCGATGTGCACACCGTCGCCGACGCCTACCGCTTCCTGCCGACCCTGGGCGAGATCGACCTGCACCTGTTCGCCGAGGGCAGGCACGAACGGCTCTGGGAAATCCTGGGCGCGCATCCCCGGTCGTTCACCACTGCCGACGGCGTCGTCGGCGGTGTGTCTTTCGCGGTGTGGGCCCCCAACGCCGCAGGGGTCAGCCTGATCGGCGAGTTCAACCGCTGGGACGGCAATGAGGCTCCGCTGCGGGTGCTGGGCTCCTCGGGGGTTTGGGAGGTGTTCTGGCCCGGTTTTCCACCCGACGGTCTCTACAAGTTCCGGATACACGGCGCCGACGGCGTGGTCACCGACCGTGCCGACCCGTTCGCCTTCGCCACCGAGGTGCCGCCGCAGACAGCGTCGCGGGTGACCTCGAGCCGCTACAGGTGGAACGACGACGGCTGGATGGCCCGACGCGCGAGTCAGAATCCCGTCTTCGAGCCGATGAGCACCTACGAGGTACACCTGGGTTCGTGGCGCCCCGGACTGAGCTACCGCCAGCTCGCTGAAGAACTCACCGAATATGTCGTGGCACAGGGCTTCACCCATGTCGAGCTGCTGCCGGTCGCCGAGCATCCGTTCGGCGGCTCGTGGGGATACCAGGTCACGTCCTACTACGCGCCGACCTCCCGATTCGGCACACCCGACGATTTCCGCGCGCTCGTGGACGCGCTGCACCAGGCCGGGATCGGCGTCATCGTCGACTGGGTTCCCGCACACTTTCCCAAAGATGCTTGGGCGTTGGGCCGTTTCGATGGCACACCGCTCTACGAGCACTCGGACCCGCGGCGCGGCGAGCAGCTCGACTGGGGCACCTACGTGTTCGACTTCGGCCGCCGGGAGGTGCGCAATTTCCTGGTCGCCAATGCGCTGTACTGGCTGCAGGAATTCCATGTGGACGGTCTGCGGGTGGACGCGGTGGCCTCGATGCTCTACCTCGACTACTCACGCCCGGCAGGCGGGTGGACACCGAATGTGCACGGCGGCCGCGAGAACCTGGAGGCGGTGCAGTTCCTGCAGGAGATGAACGCGACCGTGCACAAGGCCGCACCGGGCATCGTGACGATCGCCGAAGAGTCGACCTCCTGGCCCGGGGTATCGCGGCCCACCAACATCGGCGGCCTCGGCTTCTCGATGAAGTGGAACATGGGCTGGATGAACGACACGCTTGACTACATCAGCCGTGACCCGGTGTACCGCAGCTACCACCACCACGAGATGACGTTCTCGATGCTGTACGCGTTCAGCGAGAACTACGTGCTGCCGATCAGCCACGACGAAGTGGTGCACGGTAAGGGCTCGCTGTGGAGCCGGATGCCGGGCAACGACCACGTGAAGGCGGCCGGGCTGCGCATCCTGCTGGCTTACCAATGGGCACACCCCGGCAAGCAGCTGTTGTTCATGGGCCAGGAGTTCGGCCAGCGCGCGGAGTGGTCCGAGGAGCGCGGTATCGACTGGTTCCAGCTGGGCGAGAACGGCTTCTCCACCGGCATCCTGCGCATGGTGCACGACATCAACGACGTCTACTGCAGCCACCCGGCGCTGTGGAGCCAGGACAACAGCCCCGAGGGCTATTCGTGGATCGACGCCAACGACTCCGCCAACAATGTGCTGAGCTTCCTGCGCTTCGGCAGCGACGGCTCGATGATGGCCTGCGCGTTCAATTTCTCCGGTTCGGAGCACACCCGCTACCGGCTCGGGTTGCCGCTGCCCGGCCGTTGGCGCGAGGTCCTCAACACCGACGCGACGGCGTACAACGGCGCCGGTGTGGGCAATCTCGGCGGTGTGGATGCGACGGACGAGCCGTGGCACGGACGTCCCGCGTCAGCGGTGCTGGTGCTACCGCCCACCTCGGCGATCTGGCTCGAACCAGCTTGATGAACGCCCGGGTCAGTACAGCGCGTTCGCGAGGTTGCGCCGCCCGGCTATGACATCGGGATCGGCGGGATCGAAGAGTTCGAGCAGTTCGATGAGCCGGGTGCGCACCGAGGTTCGCTCGTCGCCCGATGTCCGCCGCACCACGTCGATCAGCCGGTCGAACGCTGCTGCCACGTCCTGGTTGAGGATCTGGACGTCGGCGGCGGCGAACGCGGCCTCGATATCGCCGGGATCGGCATCGGCCACCGCGACGGCATCGGGGCGCTGCGCTGTGGCGCGCGCCAGGAAAGCGATCTGACGCACCGCGCCCTTGGCTTCGGCGTGGTTCGGGTCGGCATCCAGAATCGCCTGGTAGGCACTGAGCGCGGCATCGAAGTCGCCGGCATCGAGGTGCTCGCGCGCTTGCGCCAGCGCCGGGTCGACTTGCTCGGGCTCGTCGGAATCGGTTGCTCCGGGCAGCTTTCCGGCGGTGGCCGACAGCAGCGAATCCACCCAGCGCCGCAACTGGTCGGCAGGCTGCATGCCCTGGAAACTCGACAGTGGTTGTCCCGCGGCCAGAGCCACCACGGTGGGCACCGCTTCAACGCCGAACATCTGCGCCACCCTGGGCGCGGTGTCGACGTTGACCGTGGCCAACGACCACCTGCCGTTGTCGGCGGCGGCCAACCCCGACAACATCTCGGCCAACTGGACGCATGCATCGCTACGCGGGGACCACAGCAGCACGACCACCGGCATCTGGTCGGACCGGACCAGCACCTCGGCTTCGAAATTGGCCTCGATGATCTCGGTGCCGGGCTGGGCGCCGGCAATATCGGCGGAGCCGGCGTTCTGTGCAGCGCGCTGCTTGAGAGCCGAAAGATCGACGGCACCGGCCATCGCGGGTGCGATCGGAGGTCGTGGACGCGTCACGTTCTCAAGTCTGTCACGGGACTCGATTCGCCGAGTCGGCCCGTCCTATCGGCCCATATGAGCAAGATCACACCGCTTGACGGCACGAGGCCGGCCAGCAACGCCAGCAACATGTCCCGGCCGCCCATCTGAACGCGATAGCTAACTGCCCGCCCGCAGGATCAGGGCATCACCCTGCCCGCCCGCGCCGCACAGCGCGGCGACCCCGTAGCCGGAGCCGCGCCGCGCCAGTTCGAGCGCCACGTGCAGCGTGATCCGTGCCCCCGACATTCCAATCGGATGCCCGACGGCGATCGCGCCGCCGTTGACGTTGACGATGTCCGGGTTGACGCCGAGTTCCCTGGTCGATGCCAATGCGACCGCCGCAAAGGCCTCGTTGATCTCGATGACGTCGAGCTGGTCGACCGAGATGCCTTCGCGAACAATGGCCTTCTTGATCGCGTTGGCCGGTTGGCTCTGCAGCGTGGAGTCCGGCCCGGCGACCACGCCGTGGGCCCCGATCTCGACCAGCCAGCTAAGCCCCAGCTCGATCGCCTTGTCCTTGTTCATCACAACGACCGCGGCCGCGCCGTCGGAGATCTGCGAGGCCGACCCGGGGGTGATGGTGCCGTCCGGCCGGAACGCCGGCTTCAATCCCGCCAGCGACTCGGCGGTGGTGTTGGCACGGATGCCTTCGTCCTCGGTGAACTCGATCGGATCACCCTTGCGCTGCGGAATCTTGACCGGCACCACCTCGTCGGCGAAGACACCGTCCTTCCACGCCGCCGCGGCCTTCTGATGCGATGCGGCGGCAAACTCGTCCTGCTCGAGGCGGCTGAACTTGTCGACCTCGTTGCGCTGCTCGGTGAGCGCACCCATCGGCTGGTCGGTGAACACGTCGTGCAGGCCGTCATAGGCCAGATGATCCAGCACGGTGACGTCGCCGTACTTGTAGCCGGCGCGGCTGTCCATCAGCAGGTGCGGCGCTCTGGTCATGGACTCCTGCCCGCCGGCGACCACCACGTCGAACTCGCCCGCGCGAATCAGCTGGTCAGCAAGTGCGATGGCGTCGATCCCTGACAGGCACATCTTGTTGATCGTCAGCGCCGGGACATCCCAGCCGATACCGGCCGCCACCGCCGACTGACGCGCGGGCATCTGACCCGCACCGGCGGTCAGCACCTGTCCCATGATCACATACTCGACCAGCGAGGCGGGCACCTTGGCCTTCTCCAGCGCCCCCGCGATCGCGATCGCGCCCAGCTCCGAGGCGGCGAAATCCTTCAGCGAACCCATCAACTTGCCGATGGGAGTCCGCGCTCCAGCAACGATCACCGACGTCGTCATTCCTACCTCCAGAACTGATGTGGACGGCCGATCTCGCCGATCAGCGAGGCACGATCTTTCCCGTCAGGTTACCGTTACGTTATGACCACCGAGCAGGTTGACGCCCGTCCCGCCTTGGCAAGTGCCTTGGTCACGGCGGTCGATCACGTGGGTATCGCCGTTCCCGATCTGGACGTCGCCATCAAGTGGTATCACGACCACCTCGGCATGATCGTGCTGCACGAAGAGGTCAATGACGATCAGGGGATTCGCGAGGCGATGCTGTCGGTGCGCGGCGCCCCCATCGGCAGCGCGCAGATCCAGCTGATGGCTCCGATCGACGATTCCTCGATCATCGCGAAGTTCCTCGACAAGCGCGGTCCGGGCCTGCAACAGCTGGCCTACCGGGTCAGCGATATCGACGCGTTGACCGAGCGGCTGCGCGAGCAGGGTGTCCGCGTGCTCTACGACGCGCCCCGGCGCGGCACGGCGAACTCCCGGATCAACTTCATTCACCCGAAGGACGCCGGCGGGGTGCTGGTCGAGCTGGTCGAGCCCGCCCCTGAACACTAGTTCTTTCTAGGACCACTTTCGGGTGGGACTGCGGGTAGTGCGGTTCGCCCAGCACGGCGTGTGCCAATGCCTACGGTCGTCTGCCCCGGCCTCGCCTGCATCGGCTGGCCATACCACTAGATGTGCTGTGCCGGAACGAATCTCGTGGTCGCATCCGGGGCAGCGATAGGTCTTGGCGGCACGTGCCGCCGCGATAGGCCGGACTTCGTAGTCATAGCCGTCCGGCCCCGTCTCGATGCGCCGCGAAATCGGCAACGGCCGTGAGGGCGGTTGCCGACGGGCTGGCGAGCGCCGACGGGCCATGGGCCCAGTCTAATTGCACAGCTCAGAACAGCCGGTACTCGTCGCTGTCCATACCTCGCATCATGTCGTAATCCAATGTCACACAACGGATACCGCGGTCGACGGCCAGGGTGCGCGCCTGCGGCTTGATCTGCTGGGCCGCAAACACCCCGCTGACCGGCGCGAGCACGGTGTCGCGGTTGAGCAGCTCCAGATAGCGGGTGAGCTGCTCAACCCCGTCGATCTCGCCGCGGCGCTTGATCTCCACCGCTACCGAGCGACCCTGCTCATCTCGGCACAACAGGTCGACCGGCCCGATCGCGGTCATGTACTCGCGGCGAACCAGGGTGTACCCGTCGCCGAGCAGCTCAACGTGCTCGGCGAGCAGCGCTTGCAGGTGCGCCTCGACACCGTCCTTGACCAGACCGGGATCGACGCCCAGTTCATGGCTTGAGTCGTGCTCGATGCTCTCGACCATGATGCGCAACTGCTCGCCGGCCTTGTTCTGCACCACCCACACCGGCAGCGAACCGTCGAGCTCCTCGGTGAGCCAGCACGGTGGACTCATCCAGTTCAGCGGTTTGTAGGCCCGGTCGTCGGCGTGCACACTGACCGAGCCGTCGGCTTTGATCAGCAGCAGCCGCCGGGCCGACGGCAGATGCGCGGTGAGTCGTCCGAGGTAGTGGACAGTGCACTGGGCGATCACTAGACGCACC
>CAZDYH010000001.1:38325-65778 GCA_964509355.1 uncultured Mycobacterium sp. | reverse complement strand
GCATCGAGGTCACCAAGGCGATCCAGGAGGTCAAGCGCGCGCTGATGTTCGCGCGCTGACGTTGCTCCGCCGCGACACGTAAACCATTGCGACGACACGCCGGCAAGGTTCGCAACAGGCTACGTCTCGGTGGCTGTCACACATACACGGAGCGCCCGCTGAGCCGCTGCCCAAATCCACCGCCCTGGTGCCGGCCTGGAAGAAATTCCGTTGTTGCTGCCCGCGTTCGCGGCTGAAACCGTAGTCTCACTCACGCTGGGTCCAGGCATGCAATAAGGGAGGACGCCATGAGCAAAGGTGAGATCGCCATCGGCCGGGGCAGCGAGGCCGCTGCAAACACCGTCGACAGCAAGGGACTCAAGGGCGGCGCGCTTGGACTCATGTCCAGCGTCGTCGTCGGCATGGCGTCCACCGCCCCGGCCTACAGCCTGGCCGCCACGCTGGGCCTCATCGTGGCCAGCGGCGGCGCATTGCTCTCCGGCGTCAAGGCACCGGCCATCGTCCTTCTCGCGTTCATCCCGATGTATCTGATCGCGGTGGCCTATCAGGAGCTGAACAAGGCCGAACCCGACTGCGGCACCACATTCACCTGGGCGTCGCGCGCCTTCGGGCCGATCGTCGGCTGGCTCGGCGGCTGGGGCATCATCGCCGCCGACGTCATCGTGATGGCCAACCTGGCCCAGATCGCCGGCGCCTACTCGTTCACGTTTGTCGGCGACCTGGGCTGGCATTCGGTGGCAGACCTCGCCGACAGCACGTTCTGGTCGACGGTGGCAGGCGTCATCTGGATCATCCTCATGACCTACATCTGCTACCGCGGCATCGAAATATCGGCGCGGATCCAGTACGTCCTGCTCAGCGTCGAAATCGTGGTCCTGATACTGCTGTCGATCGTCGCGCTGTACAAGGTGTACACGAACAATGCCCTGGACTACTCGCTGTTCCCGTCGCTGTCCTGGTTCTGGCCCGGCGGACTGGACTTCAGCACGATCATCGCCCCGGCCATCCTGACCACCATCTTCATCTACTGGGGCTGGGACACCGCGGTGACCTGTAACGAGGAGTGCGAAGACCCCAGCCGCACACCCGGCCGCGCGGCGGTGATCTCGACGTTCCTGCTGCTGGCGACCTACGCCCTGGTGACCGTGTCGGCCGTCGCGTTCGCCGGCGTCGGCGAAGAGGGCATCGGGCTGGGTAATCCGGACAACTCGGGTGACGTCTTCGCCTCGATCGGACCGGACCTGTTCGGTGAAAGCCTTCTCGGGAAGATCGGTCTGCTCCTGCTGTCGGCGGCGATCCTGACCTCGGCCTCGGCCTCGACCCAGACCACAATCCTGCCGACGGCACGGACCACGCTGTCCATGGGCGTGTACAAGGCGCTGCCCGATTCGTTTGCGAAGATTCATCGCAACTACCTGACGCCGACCACGTCCACGATCATGATGGGCCTGGTCTCGATCGCCTTCTACGTTCTGTTCACGTTGATCAGCGTGAACCTGCTGACAGCCCTGATCGGGTCGGTCGGGTTGATGATCGCCTTCTACTACGGGCTGACCGGCTTCGCCTGTGCCTGGTACTACCGCAAGACCCTCACCGGGTCGGTCCGTGACTTCATGATGCGCGGCGTCGTCCCACTGCTGGGCGGTGTCATCCTGACGGTCGTCTTCATCTACGGCCTGATCCAGTACGCCAAGCCGGACTGGCTGACCGACGACGACGGCAATAACGTCACGATCTTCGGCTACGGTGCGGTGGCCGTCGTCGGTATCGGTGCGCTGGTGCTCGGGCTGATCCTGATGGTGGTGTGGTGGATCATGTCCCCGGGCTTCTTCCACGGCCGCACGCTGTCGCGCCGCTCCGATCTGGTGCTGGAACCGGCCGGCGCGGCGGTCGCCAGCCTGGGACTGCCGGACTCCGGTGACATGCCGACGGTCATCGCCCCCGACCTGTCAAATCTGCCCGCAGGTGAGACCGCGATCGATCCGGAGACCGGTGAGGAGTTCACCAAGCGCGGTGGCTGACCCCGGTCAGTCGCGCCGGCTGAACACCGTTCGGTGCCAGCCCTTATCGGCCACCCCGGTGATATCGCTCATCACGTGCTTGATCGTCAGGTACTCCTCGAACGAGTAGTCCGACATGTCCTTGCCGAAGCCGGACGCGCCGACGCCACCGTGCGGCATCTCGCTGATGATCGGGATGTGGTCGTTGATCCACACGCAACCGGCCTTGATCTCCCGGGACGCCCGCTGCGCGCGGTACACGTCGCGGGTCCATGCCGATGCGGCCAGCCCGTACACGGTGTCGTTGGCCTGACGCAGCGCGTCGTCGTCGCCGGAGTGCGGGCGCACGGTCAGCACCGGACCGAAGATCTCGTCCCGGTAGGCCTCCGAGCTCTCGCCGACATCGGCCAACAGGGTCGGGCGGTAATAGGCGCCGGGCAGGTCAGGAGCGCTGCCGCCGGTCACGATGCGCGCACCCTGCGCCGGTGCCCGGGCCACCATGCCGGCCACCTTGTCGCGTTGCGCCAGCGAGATCAGCGGTCCCAGATCGGTGTCCGGATCGGTCGGATCCCCCACCACGATCTTCGACATCACCTCACCGACCCCGGCGACGAAGTCGTCGTAGAGCGAACGGGCCACGATGGCCCGGGTGGCCGCGGTGCAGTCCTGCCCGGAGTTGATCATCGCACCGGCGACAGCGCCCTGCACCGCGGCGTCCAGGTCGGCGTCGTCGAACACCACGAACGGGGCCTTACCGCCAAGTTCGAGCTGGGTGCGGTGGCCGTGCACGGCCGCAGCGGCCATCACCTTGCGGCCCACCGCGGTGGAACCGGTGAAGGTCACCACGTCGACGCCCGGGTGCCCGGCCAGGGTCGTGCCGACATCGGCGCCCAGCCCGGTCACCGCGTTGAACACGCCGTCGGGCAGACCGGCCTCCGACGCCAGCCGCGCCAGCGTCAGCGTCGTCAGCGGAGTCAGCTCGGCCGGCTTGATCACCACGGTGCAACCGGCCGCCAACGCCGGCAGCACCTTCCACACCGCCATCTGCAGCGGGTAGTTCCAGGGTGTGATGGTGGCGACGACGCCGACCGCCTCGCGACGGATACTCGACGTGTGGTCGGCCGAGTACTCGGCGGTGGCCTTGCCCTCCAGATGCCGTGCGGCACCGGCAAAGAACTCGATGTTGTCGATGCTGCCGGGTACGTCGAACTGGCTGGCCAACCGGACCGGCTTGCCGGTCTGGCTGACCTCCTCGGCCACCAGCTCCTCGGCATGCGCGGCGACCAGCCTGGCCAGCTCGGCGAGCACCGCCGACCGCTCGACCGGTGCGGCGCTCGCCCATCCCGGTAGGGCGGACCGGGCCGCGGCGACGGCGACGTCAACGTCCGCCGGCACGGCCAGGGCCAGCTCCGCCACCACACTGCCGTCGGCGGGATTGATAACCCGGTGCAGACCGCCGCCGGTCACTACCGCGGCACCGTCGATCCAGCTGCCGGCCACACTCCGGGACTTCACAGACACACTCGCAGTCACCCGCCAACGGTAACCGACGCCAACCCCGGTTGTTACGCATTCCTGCGGTCAGGCGGCCGTCGGGCGACCCTATTCATTGGGATGGTTGCCCCTGACAACTGATTCCGTGCACAATCATGGAATGCGCGACTTGGGTGTACGTGGCGGCGCCGTACCGTTGCGCACTGCCGGCCAGCCGGGCGCGGGCCTACCCGCGATGCAACTCGACGACCTGTCCAAGGCCATCATCGAGAAACTCCAGCAAGACGGCCGCCGGTCCTACGCCGGCATCGGCAAAGCGGTCGGCCTCTCCGAGGCCGCGGTGCGTCAGCGGGTCCAGCGGATGGTCGACGCGGGCGTCATGCAGATCGTGGCGGTGACCGATCCGATGCAGCTCGGCTTCGCCCGCCAGGCGATGATCGGCATCCGGTGCACCGGGGACACCACCAAGATCGCCGACAAGCTGGCCGCGATCGACAGTGTCGATTACGTGGTGCTGACGGCGGGGTCATTCGACGCGATCGTCGAGGTGGTGTGCGAGGACGATGGCGACCTGCTGGACCTCCTCAACACCGAGATCCGCGCAGTGCCCGGTGTCACCTCTACCGAAACCCTGGTCTACCTGAAACTCGTTAAACAACAATACAATTGGGGAACACGATGACGACAACTGACGTAAGAGAAGATCTCACGAGCGAGCTGTCCGCCAAGGCCGACCGGCACCTGTGGGGCCACTTCGCGCGGCACGGTGAGGGCATCACCCCGCCGATCATCACCCGCGGCGAGGGCGTGCACATCTTCGACAGCCACGGCAAGAGATACATCGACGGCCTCTCCGGCCTGTTCGTCGTGCAGGTCGGCCATGGACGCGAAGAACTCGCCGAGGCCGCTGCCAAGCAGGCCAGAAAACTCGAGTTCTTCCCGCTGTGGTCGTACGCGACTCCGACCGCGATCGAGCTCGCCGAGCGGCTGGCGCACTACGCGCCCGGCGACCTGAACCGGGTGTTCTTCTGCACCGGTGGCGGCGAGGCCGTTGAGTCGGCCTGGAAGCTGGCCAAGCAGTACTTCAAGGTGACCGGCAAACCGGGAAAGTACAAGGCGATCTCTCGGGCCATCGCCTATCACGGCACCCCGCACGGCGCCCTTGCCATCACGGGCCTGCCGACGTTCAAGGCACCGTTCGAGCCGATCACACCCGGCGGCTTCCGGGTGCCCAACACCAACTTCTACCGAGCGCCGGAGGGACACGACACCGACCCCAAGGAATTCGGGCAGTGGGCGGCCAACCGGATCGCCGAGGCAATCGAGTTCGAGGGCCCCGACTCGGTGGCCGCCGTATTCCTGGAGCCCGTGCAGAACGCCGGGGGCTGCTTCCCGCCGCCGCCGGGCTACTTCGAACGGGTCCGCGAGATCTGCGACGAATACGACGTACTGCTGGTCTCCGACGAGACTATCTGTGCATTCGGGCGCATCGGATCGATGTTCGCGTGCGATGACTTCGGCTACGTGCCGGACATCATCACCTGCGCCAAGGGCATGACATCCGGGTACTCGCCGATCGGTGCGATGATCGCCTCCGACCGGCTGTTCGAGCCATTCAATGACGGCCATACGGTGTTCGCGCACGGCTACACCTTCGGCGGGCACCCGGTGTCCGCCGCCGTGGCGCTGGCCAACCTCGACATCTTCGAGCGCGAAGGCATCAACGACCACGTCAAGCAGACTGCGCCGGCGTTCCGCGCGACGCTGGAGAAGCTGCTCGACCTGCCGATAGTCGGCGACGTCCGAGGTGAAGGTTTCTTCTACGGCATCGAGCTGGTCAAGGACAAGGCCACCAAGCAGATCCTCGACGACGAGCTCAGCGAATGGCTGCTGCGCAGCTTCCTGTCCACCGAACTGTTCGAGGCCGGACTGTACTGCCGCGCCGACGACCGCGGCGACTCGGTGATTCAGCTGGCACCGCCGCTGATCAGCGGCCAGGCCGAGTTCGACGCGATCGAGGGCATCTTGCGCGGTGTGCTGATCGAGGCTTGGGAGAAACTGCAAACCCGTGGCGACGCCTGGCTCTAAGCCCACGATAGACCCGGTGCGGTGGCAACCGCCACCGGTCGAGCCGCTGCCGTCCTTTCCGGCGGCTGACCTCACCGTCGTGCCGTTGCCCGGCAATGCACCCGAGGACGTGGTCGTCGACGCCGACGGCCGGATCTGGACCGGACTTGACGACGGCCGCATCATCCGCATCGCTGCGGACGGCCGCTCGTATGACGTGGTCGCCGACACCGGCGGACGGCCGCTGGGCCTTGCAGTGGCCCGCGACGGGCGACTGCTCGTCTGCGACAGCCATCGCGGGCTGCTGGCGCTCGACCCTGCCAACGGCGCGCTGCAGGTGCTGGTCGACACCGTCGACGGGCGACGGCTGCGGTTCTGTTCGAATGTAACCGAAACATCAGACGGCACAATTTATTTCACGGAATCGACCAGCGCATTGCCCTACGAGTACTACAAAGGGGCGGCCCTGGAGGGTCGGGCCCGCGGGTCGCTGTTCCGCCGTGACCCGGATGGCACGGTCCGTACCGTGGTGCCCGGCCTGTATTTCGCCAACGGCGTGACCCTGACCGCCGACGAGTCCGCGGTGGTGTTCGCCGAAACCACCGCCCGGCGGCTGTCGAAGTACTGGCTAACCGGGCCACGGGCGGGTTCGGTGACATCGCTGGTCGGCAACCTGCCCGGCTACCCGGACAACATCTCCACCGGCCCGGACGGGCGGATCTGGACCGCCATCGTCGCACCGGTCAACGCACTGGCCGAATGGCTGACGCCGAGGGCGCCGGTCCTGCGCAGGCTGCTGTGGAAGCTGCCCTACCGGATGTTGCCCAATATGAAGGAAGAGGTGTGGGTTGTCGCGTTCGACGCCGACACCGGGGCGGCGGTGGCGGGCCTGCGCACACGTCATCCCGACTTCGGCCTGGCCACCGGCGTGCTGGAAACGGCTGGGCGGCTGTGGCTGGGGTGCATCGGATCGGCCGCGGTCGCCTATACCCATTTGTAACTCTAATCACACCAGTAACAGCGCGGCTCCACGGAATCGGCCCGTTCATCGCCTAGTCTGCACAGACGATGGTGACGTTACGTTCCGCGTCGCGCTGTGCGCTGCGCGTGGCCACTGCCTTCTGCGTGGCCGTTCTGGTGCTGGGCACGCCCGCGGTACTCAGCGCGCCCACCGCGGCCGCTGAGCCCAACTCCGCACCCGATACCGGCAGCTGCCCCTACAAGGTGTCCACCCCGCCCGCCGTCGACTCCTCCGAGGTCCCAACCGCGGGCGATCCGCCCGTGCCGCTGCCCGTGCCGGCCAAACCCGTCGGCGGTGACGCGCTGGCCGGCTGCGGCATCGTCGCCGCCCCCGGGACGCCACCGGTGCCCAACGACGTCTCCGCCGAGGCGTGGCTGGTGGCCGACCTCGACAGCGGTGACGTCATCGCGGCCAAGGACCCGCACGGCCGCCACCGCCCGGCCAGCACCATCAAGGTGCTGACCGCCATGCAGGCGATCAACGAGCTCAATCTCAACAAGACAGTCGCGGGCACCGCCGACGACGCGGCCGCCGAGGGCACCAAGGTGGGCATCGACGCGGGCGGCACCTACACCGTCAACCAGTTGCTGCACGGCCTGCTGATGCACTCCGGCAACGACGCGGCGCATGCCCTGGCGGCCCAGCTCGGCGGCATGCAGACCGCGCTGCAGAAGGTCAATGTGCTGGCCGGCAAGCTCGGTGGGCGTGACACCCGGGTCGCCACACCGTCGGGCCTGGACGGCCCCGGGATGAGCACCTCGGCGTACGACATCGGCCTGTTCTACCGATATGCCTGGCAGAACCCCACATTCAGCGACATCGTCGCGACCCGGACCTTCGACTTCCCCGGTCGCGGGCCAGGCCAAGGCGACCACCCGGGTTATCAACTGGAAAACGACAACCAACTGCTCTACAACTACCCGGGCGCGCTGGGCGGCAAGACCGGCTACACCGACGATGCCGGGCAGACGTTCGTCGGCGCCGCCAACCGCGACGGCCGCCGACTGGTGGCCGTGCTGTTGCACGGCACCCGTCAACCGATAGCGCCGTGGCAGCAGGCGGCGCACCTGCTGGACTACGGATTCGCCACCGCCCCGGGCACCAAGGTGGGCGCGCTGATCGAACCCGATCCTTCGCTGGTCGCCCCGAGAGCGGCCGCGGACAACAACACCGCCGCCAGCGCAGCCGGGCTGGTGCCGCCCGCCGACGCGGTGCCGGTGCGGGTGGGTGTGGCCATCATCGGGTCACTGATCGTGTTCGGCCTGATGATGGCCGCCCGGTCACTCAACCGCAGGCCCCAGCACTAGCGATCCTTGCGCCGCAGCCACGAAAGACTCAGCGCGGCAAGCGCGCCCGCAGCGGCCGCGGCCAATGCCCCGCGCGCGCCCAAACCCTGTTCCGCATGTGCTCGCGTGACGATCTCGACGGGCCCGGGTGGTGGCACGGGCGCCGCGCTCAGGTTGTCGTGAGAGGTCGCAGCCCATGCGGTGGCGAAGAGCACCAGCCGCGCGGTGATGTAGGCGAAAACCATCAGGCCCAGCACCGGCCCGAAGGTCGCCCCGGCCGGACCGTGCAGGATCGCCTTCAGATAAATCGAGGCGACCTGCTTGAAGAACTCAAACCCGACCGCCGCCAGCAGCCCGGCTCGGATCGAGCTGACGAAACTGATCGACTCGCGCGGCAGGCGCGCGATCATCCAGGTGAACAACAGCCACGACACCAGCAGCGACATCAGCACCGAGGCGCCGCGCAGTACGCCGCCCAGCGCCGGAGAATCTTGCACCCCAAACCATCCCATGACCCTGGCCATCAGCGACGGGTCCCCCAGCGCGGTCAGTGCGATAGTGATCGTGATCGCCACGAAGGCCGACAGCAGCGTCAGCAGGTCGGACAGCTTGGTGCGCACGAAACCGGGTGGCTCGCTGCGCTGTTCCCCCCACATCTGACTCAGCGCCTCGCGCATGTTCGCCATCCAGCCCAGCCCCGCCCACGCCGCTGCCGCCAGGCCGATGATGCCGACCGAGGTGCGCGACGCGATGGCCGCGTCGATCAGGTTGACCAACTGCTGCCCGAAGTCGCCGGCGATCGTCGACTTGATGCGATGCTCGATATCGGCCAGCACATCCGGCCGGCTGGCCAGGACGAATCCGCCCACAGCGAATCCGACCATCAGCAGCGGGAACAACGCGAAGATCGTGAAGTAGGTGATGCCCGCGGCGTAGAAGTCGCCCTTGCTGTCCGAATAGCGATCCTGGGCGCGCATGACGTGGTCGAACCATCCGAATCGTGCGCGAAGTCGGTCCAGGATGCCCGGTTTGGCCGGTTCGGTCATGCCAGCCTCCCGGACGGTCAGCCCTGTTCTTGCCGCAAAAACCCTATCCGGTCGTATACCCGCTTGAGCGTCTTCGCGGACACCTCCCTGGCCCGGTGCGCACCAGCGGCCAGGACGGCCTCCAATTCGGCCGGGTCGGCGACGAGCTCGTCGACCCGCGCCTTGATCGGGGAGACGAACTCGACGACCGCCTCGGCGGTGTCCTTCTTCAAGTCGCCATAACCGCGCCCCGTGTACCCCGCGACCAACTTGGCGATATCGGTGCCGGTGACCGCGGACTGGATTGTCAGCAGATTCGATACCCCTGGCTTGGCCGCGGGGTCGTAGCGAACGTCGCGCGCACTGTCGGTCACCGCCGAGCGGATCTTCTTGGCCGTCACCTTCGGATCGTCGAGCAGGCTGATCAACCCGGCGTCGGTGGCCGCGGACTTGCTCATCTTCGCCGACGGGTCCTGCAGGTCGTAGATCTTGGCCGTCGCCTTCGGGATGAGCAGGTCCGGGATGACGAAAGTCTCGGGAAACCGGGAGTTGAACCGCTGCGCGACGTCGCGGGCGAGCTCCAGATGCTGACGTTGGTCCTCGCCGACCGGGACCAGATCCGTGTCGTAGAGCAGCACATCGGCGGCCTGCAACACCGGGTAGGTGAACAACCCCACCGTGGTGGAGTCGCTGCCCTGCTTAGCCGACTTGTCCTTGAACTGCGTCATCCGCGACGCCTGCCCGAATCCGGTGAAACACCCGAGTACCCAAGCGAGTTCGGCATGTGCGGCGACATGGCTCTGCACGAAAATCGTGCTGCGGCCCGGATCGATACCCAGCGCCAGGTACTGCGCGGCGGTGACCAGCGTGCGGCGCCGAAGTACCTCGGGGTCCTGCGGGACGGTGATGGCGTGCAGGTCGACGACACAGAAGAAGGTATCGAAATCGTCCTGCAGCGCCACCCACTGGTTGACGGCACCCAACGCGTTGCCGAGGTGCAGGGAATCAGAGGTCGGCTGCACGCCGGAGAACACCCGGCGCGATCCGGTCGAATTGCGCATGATCAGTCGATCTTTTCACGCGTCACGCCGTGCAGTGTCGTTCGGCTCTTCGCGGAGGCGCTCATCACACCTTCCGCTAGCAGTCAAGAGCCTTGTTCAGGTTGTCCGCCAGTGAGCTCATGAACTCCGCGGTGGTCTGCCATGGTTGATCCGGGCCGATGAGGATGGCGAGGTCCTTGGTCATCTGACCGCCCTCGACCGTCGAGATGACGATTTCTTCGAGCTTGTGGGCGAATCCAACGACCTCGGGGGCGTTGTCCAGCTTGCCGCGGTGCTCCAGGCCCCGGGTCCAGGCGAAGATTGAGGCGATCGGGTTCGTCGAGGTGGGCTTGCCCGCCTGGTACTGCCGGTAGTGGCGGGTGACGGTGCCGTGCGCCGCCTCGGCCTCGACCGTCTTGCCGTCCGCGGTCATCAGCACCGACGTCATCAGGCCGAGCGAGCCATAGCCCTGGGCCACCATGTCGGACTGGACGTCGCCGTCGTAGTTCTTGCACGCCCAGACGTAGCCGCCCTCCCACTTCAGACAGGCGGCAACCATGTCGTCGATCAACCGGTGCTCGTAAGTCAGCCCGGCGGCGTCGAACTTGTCCTTGAACTCCTCGTCGAAGATGCGCTGGAACTCGTCCTTGAACATGCCGTCGTAGGCCTTGAGGATGGTGTTCTTCGTCGACAGATACACCGGGTAGTTCGCTTGCAGCCCATAGGAAAACGCCGAGTAGGCGAAGTCCTGGATGGATTTCTTGAAGTTGTACATCCCCATCACGACGCCGCCGTCCTCGGGAATCCGTACCACCTCGTGGACGATGGGCTCGCTGCCGTCCTCGGGGGTGAAGGTCACCGTGACGGTGCCGGGCTGATCAACCTTGAAGTTCGTCGCCCGGTACTGGTCACCGAAGGCGTGGCGGCCGATGACGATCGGCTTGATCCAGCCGGGAACCAACCGGGGCACATTCGAGATCACAATCGGCGCTCGGAAGATTGTGCCGCCCAGAATGTTTCGGAGAGTGCCATTGGGCGAGAGCCACATCTGCTTCAGGTTGAACTCCTTGACCCGGGCCTCGTCCGGGGTGATTGTGGCGCACTTCACGCCGACGCCGTGCTTCTTGATGGCGTATGCGGCGTCCATCGTCACCTGGTCCTCGGTGGCGTCGCGATTCTCGATGCTGAGGTCGTAGTAGTCCAGGTTGATATCGAGGTGCGGCAGGATCAGCATCTCCCTGATCAGCTTCCAGATGATGCGGGTCATCTCGTCACCGTCGAGATCTACTACCGTGCCTTCGACTTTGATCTTGGGTCCGATGGACATGTGAGTCCGAATCCTCCTGCGCGTGACGATCGCTTTGTGGGCAGCCATGGTCCCTGTGACGAGCAAGCGCTCGCGTGGCCAACATTACAAGGGCCGATATGGCGGCGAAGCGTAAGCTTTTGCTACTGACCAGTAGCGTTTCCGTGTCGCACTCGACGCACCGAACGCGACGGCATCAGCCTTCGGCAGCCGCCAGCGCCGCGTTGAACGTCTTGCTGGGTCGCATCACTGCCGTGGTCATGTCGCGGTCCGGCGCGTAGTAGCCACCGATGTCCACCGGATTGCCCTGTGCGTCAGAGAGTTCGGATACGATGACGTCTTCGTTCGCGGTCAACGCTTTCGCCAGTGGGGCGAAATGTTCGGCCAGTGCCAGGTCTTCGGTCTGCTCCGCGAGCTCCTGCGCCCAGTACATGGCCAGATAGAACTGGCTGCCACGGTTGTCGAGCTCACCGGTCTTGCGCGACGGGCTCTTGTTGTTTTCCAGCAGCTTGCCGGTCGCGGCGTCCAGCGTCTTGGCCAGGATCGCGGCCCGCTTGTTGTCGGTTTTGGCGCTCAGGTCATCCAGGCTGGCGCCCAACGCGAGGAACTCGCCGAGTGAATCCCAGCGCAGGTGATTCTCCTCCACGAACTGCTTGACGTGTTTGGGTGCCGAACCGCCTGCGCCCGTTTCGTACATTCCGCCGCCGGCCATCAGCGGCACGATGGACAGCATCTTGGCGCTGGTGCCCAGCTCCAGGATCGGGAAGAGGTCAGTGAGGTAGTCGCGCAGGATGTTGCCGGTCGCGGCGATGGTGTCCTGCCCGCGCATGACGCGCTCGATCGTGTGCCGCATGGCCCGTACCTGCGACATGATCTGGATGTCGAGGCCCTCAGTGTCGTGATCCTTGAGGTACGTCTCGACCTTCTTCCTCAGCTCGTTCTCGTGCGGACGTTCCACGTCCAGCCAGAACACCACTGCCATGCCAGAGGCACGCGCACGGGTGACCGCCAGCTTGACCCAGTCGCGGATCGGCGCGTCCTTGACGACGCACATGCGCCAGATGTCGCCGGCTTCCACATTCTGGGTCAGCAGCACCTCGCCGCTGGCGACGTCGACGATGTTGGCGATGCCGTCCTCGGGGATCTCGAAAGTCTTGTCGTGTGAGCCGTACTCCTCGGCCTGCTGCGCCATCAGGCCGACATTGGGCACGGTGCCCATCGTCGTCGGATCGAACTGGCCGTGCGTCTTGCAGAAGTTGATCATCTCCTGGTAGATCCGGGAGAAGGTGGACTCCGGGTTGACCGCCTTGGTGTCCTTGAGCTTTCCGTCGGCGCCGTACATCTTGCCGCCCAGCCGGATCATCGCGGGCATCGACGCGTCGACGATCACGTCACTGGGCGAATGGAAATTAGAGATGCCCCTGGCCGAATCCACCATGGCCAATTCAGGCCGGTGCTCGTGGCAGCGGTGCAGGTCTTCGATGATCTCATCGCGTTGCGATGCCGGCAGCGAGTCGATCTTGCTGTAGAGGTCGGACAACCCGTTGTTGACGTTGACGCCCAGTTCGTCGAACAGCTTCTGGTGCTTGGCAAAAGCGTCCTTGTAGAAGACCTTCACCGCATGTCCGAAGACGATGGGGTGCGACACCTTCATCATCGTCGCCTTGACGTGCAGTGAGAACATCACGCCGGTGTCGTAGGCATCCTGCATCTGAGCTTCGTAGAAATCGCACAAGGCCCTCTTGCTCATGAACATGCTGTCGATGATGTCGCCGTCATCCAGCGACACTTCGGGCTTCAGCGGAAGCGTTTCGCCGCGCTTGGCCACCAGCTCCATCTTCACGTTGCGCGCGCGGTCCAGAGTCATCGACTTCTCGCCGTGATAGAAGTCGCCGTGCTTCATGGTCGCCACGTGAGTACGCGAGGCCATCGACCACTCGCCCATGCTGTGCGGGTGCTTGCGCGCGTACTCCTTGACCGCATTGGGTGCGCGGCGGTCCGAGTTGCCTTCGCGCAGCACCGGGTTCACTGCGCTGCCCAGACACTTGGCGTAGCGCTGCCGGATGTCCCTTTCCTCGTCGGTCTTCGGATCTCCGGGATAGTCCGGCAGGTTGTAGCCCTTGTCTTGCAGTTCCTTGATGGCGGCAACGAGCTGCGGCACGGACGCGCTGATGTTTGGCAGCTTGATGATGTTGGTGTCGGGCAGCTGTGTCAGCCGGCCCAGTTCGGCCATGTCGTCGGGTACACGCTGCTCTTCGGTCAGGTAGTCGGGAAACTCGGCCAGGATGCGCGCCGCCAACGAGATGTCGCTGGTCTTGACGTCGATGCCGGCCGCATCGGCAAAGTCGCGTATCACCGGCAGAAAGGCGTACGTCGCAAGCAACGGCGCCTCGTCGGTCAGGGTGTAGATGATGGTTGGCTGCTGGGCACTCATGGTCACTCTCCCGGCGTCATGGTTGGTCGGAATCTGCGGAGCTCCGCGTTGTCACGGCGGCTATCAGTATCACGTCGGATACGACGCTACGCGTGACCCGCGGTCCAGCTCCCCGATCTTGATTGGGCAGATGTGACGTCCCATTACAACGGGCGGTGGGGCATTTTCCCCGCAGAACCCGCTGGCACCCAGGCGGCGGTGTGCGATAAGCTTCAACCCGGTCATGAGCGCCAGCGTCAAGCCCCGGCTTGCTGGCCGGCAACCCTCCAACCGCGGTGGGGTGCCCTGGGTGATGACCAGGTTGAGTAGCCGCGACCGGCTGCACGGCAAGCGCGGGTCCGCCATGACGGGCCCCCAGAGTAGACAGGGAAACCTGATGCGTACCTATTTGGGCCGGCCCACCATGTGTCACTGTCGCTGATCGCCGCCGCCGCTCGTCACGAGAGTTGACGAGCCGTACCGCGAATTCCGACCTGACTGTCCCCCTGCACAAGGAGCCAATCAACGATGAGTACCCCTGAGACCGAGGACCCGAGCGCGAACTGGTCGTTCGAGACCAAACAGGTCCATGCCGGCCAGACGCCGGACGCGGCCACCAACGCCCGCGCCCTGCCGATCTACCAGACCACCTCGTACACGTTCAACGACACCGCGCATGCCGCCGCCCTGTTCGGGCTGGAGGTTCCGGGCAACATCTACACCCGGATCGGGAACCCGACCACCGACGTCGTCGAGCAGCGCATCGCCGCGCTCGAGGGCGGCGTGGCCGCACTGTTCCTGGCCTCCGGTCAGGCCGCCGAGACGTTCGCGATCCTGAACCTGGCCGGCACGGGCGACCACATCGTGTCCAGCCCGCGGCTGTACGGCGGCACCTACAACCTGTTCCACTACTCGCTGCCCAAGCTGGGGATCGAGGTCAGCTTCGTCGACGATCCCGATGACCTGGACTCCTGGCGCGCAGCGGTCCGCCCGAACACCAAGGCGTTCTTCGGCGAGACCATCTCCAACCCGCAGATCGACGTGCTCGACACTCCCGGCGTTGCCGGCGTCGCCCACGAGAATGGGGTGCCGCTGATCGTCGACAACACCATCGCCACGCCGTACCTGATCCAGCCGATCTCCCAGGGTGCCGACATCGTGGTGCATTCGGCCACCAAGTACCTCGGCGGACACGGCGCGGCGATCGCCGGCGTGATCGTCGACGGCGGCACCTTCGACTGGACGCGGGGCCGGTTCCCCGGGTTCACCACCCCCGACCCCAGTTACCACGGGGTGGTGTTCGCCGAGCTCGGCCCGCCGGCGTTCGCGCTCAAGGCGCGCGTGCAGCTGCTGCGCGACTACGGGTCGGCCGCCTCACCGTTCAACGCGTTCCTGGTGGCGCAGGGCATCGAGACGCTGAGCCTGCGCGTCGAGCGACATGTCGCCAATGCGCAGCAGGTGGCCGAGTTCCTGGCCGGCCACGACAGTGTGCTGTCGGTCAACTATGCCGGGCTGCCGACGTCGCCGTGGTACGAGCGCGGTAGGAAGCTGGCGCCCAAGGGAACCGGCGCCGTGCTGGCGTTCGAGCTGGCCGGCGGCGCCGAGGCGGGGAAGGCGTTCGTGGATGCGTTGACGCTGCACAGCCATGTCGCCAACATCGGCGATGTGCGTTCGCTGGTGATCCACCCCGCTTCGACGACGCACGCCCAGCTCAGCCCCGAAGAGCAGTTGGCCACCGGTGTCACACCCGGGCTGGTGCGGCTGGCCGTCGGCATCGAGGGTATCGACGACATCCTCGCCGACCTGGAGCGGGGTTTCGCCGCGACCAGGGCGCACAGTGCGGCGGCGGCCGGCGCCGACCCGCGGGCGGTGGTGGCATCTTGACGATGGCTGAGGTGAGGATGTCTGAGGTGGCGATCTCCGACGTGCCCGCCCTCAAGCTGCCCGCCGAAGGCGAGGTCGGAGTGGTCGACATCGGTCCGCTGACGCTGGAGAGCGGTGCGGTCGTCGATGATGTCTCGATCGCCGTGCAGCGCTGGGGCGAGTTGTCGCCGGCCCGCGACAACGTGGTGGTCGTGCTGCACGCGCTGACCGGCGACTCGCACATCACCGGCCCCGCCGGACCGGGCCACCCTACGCCGGGATGGTGGGACGGCATCGCCGGTCCGGGTGCGCCCATCGACACGAATCGCTGGTGCGCGGTGGCCACCAACGTGCTGGGCGGTTGTCGCGGCTCGACCGGTCCCAGTTCGCTGGCGCGTGACGGAAAGCCTTGGGGCTCACGGTTTCCCCTGGTGTCAGTGCGCGACCAGGTCGAGGCCGATGTGGCCGCGCTGCGTGCGCTGGGCATCACCGAGGTAGCCGCGGTGGTCGGCGGGTCGATGGGTGGCGCGCGTGCGCTGGAATGGATCGTCAGCCACCCCGACGCGGTCCGGTCGGGACTGGTGCTCGCGGTCGGCGCGCGCGCCACGGCCGATCAGATCGGCACGCAGAGTACGCAGATCGCCGCCATCAAGGCCGACCCCGACTGGCAGGGCGGCGACTACTACGGCACCGGCCGCGCACCCGGCGCCGGTATGGAGATCGCCCGCCGCTTCGCGCATCTGACCTACCGTGGCGAGGTCGAACTGGACACCAGGTTCGCCAACGATCCGCAGGGCGATGAAGATCCCGCTGCCGGCGGCCGCTTCGCGGTGCAGAGCTACCTGGAGCACCAGGGCGCCAAGCTGGTGAACCGCTTCGACGCCGGCAGCTACGTGATCCTGACCGAGTCGCTGAGCAGCCATGACGTCGGCCGGGGCCGGGGCGGAGTGAGTGCGGCGCTGCGCGGATGTCCGGTGCCGGTCATCGTCGGTGGCATCACCTCTGACCGGCTCTACCCGCTGCGGCTGCAGGAGGAGCTCGCTGACCTGCTGCCCGGCTGCACCGGTCTGAAGATCGTCGAGTCGATCTACGGCCATGACGGGTTCCTGGTCGAGTCGGAGGCGGTCGGTGAGCTGATCCGGCAGACCCTCGAGCTGGCCGGCAACGGCGCCCCTGCGTGAGCAACACCCGGCAACAGCGGTCGCTGTCGTTCGGCTCGCAGGCCGCCGCCTACGAGCGGGGTCGCCCGTCCTATCCGCCCGACGCCATCGACTGGCTGTTGCCGCCCGGCGCCCGGGACGTTCTCGACCTCGGTGCGGGCACCGGCAAGCTGACCACCCGGCTCGCCGAACGCGGACTCGACGTCATCGCCGTCGATCCCATCGCCGAGATGCTCGACGTGCTGAGCAACTCCCTGCCCGACACCCCGGCGCTGCTGGGTACCGCCGAGCAGATTCCGTTGCCCGACTCTCACGTTGATGCCGTCCTGGTGGCGCAGGCCTGGCACTGGGTCGATCCCGAGCGCGCGATCCCGGAGGTGGCGCGGGTGCTGCGGCCGGGCGGGCGGCTGGGCCTGGTGTGGAACACCCGCGACGAGCGTCTGGGCTGGGTCAAGGATCTGGGCCGCATCATCGGCCACGAGGACGACCCGTTCAACAGCAAGGTCACGCTGCCCGCGCCGTTCGCCGGGCTGGAGCGTCACCATATCGAGTGGACCAATTACCTTACCCCGCAGGCACTTATCGACCTGGTCGCCTCGCGCAGCTACTGCATCACCGCGCCCGCCGAAGCCCGCAGCAAGACGCTGGACCAGGTTCGCGAGCTGCTGGCCAACCACCCGGCGCTGGCCAACTCGAGCGGGCTCGCGCTGCCGTACATCACGGTGTGCATCAGGGCGACGCTGGCGGGTTAGCTGGTGCCGAGCGGGTCAATCGTCCACGCGATGTACAGCATCGCCGCACCCACGGTCGCCATCGTGACGAAGTCAATGCCCCTGGTGCGCACCGCCAACAGGCCGACCCGGTCGTCGGACAGCATCAGCCGCAGCGCCGCCGCCGTGGCGACGCCGACGCCGATGAGCAGCGAGCCACGACGCCAGAAACCTGCCGCCAGCAGGGCAAAGGCGACCACGAAGATCAACCCCACCAGCAGGATCGGCCACTGACACCTGACGGTCTTGCGAGCTGTGTCGGCGACCGTCACTGTTGTGCTTCGGCCAGCTCGACGACATTGGTCAGCAGGAACGCTCGGGTCAACGGCCCCACACCGCCCGGATTCGGCGACACCTGACCGGCCACATCCCACACGTCCGGGTGAACGTCGCCGACCAGGCCGGCCTCGGTACGGCTCACCCCGACATCGACGACCGCGGCCCCGGGCCGCACCATGTCGGCGGTCACCAGGTGCGGCACCCCCACCGCCGCGACGATGATATCGGCCTGGCGGGTCAATGCCGGCAGATCACGAGTTCCGGTGTGGCACAAGGTGACTGTCGCGTTCTCGGAGCGACGGGTGAGCAGCAGGCCCAGCGGGCGACCGACGGTGATTCCGCGGCCGATGACCACCACGTGCGCGCCGGCGATCGCCACGTCGTAGCGCCGCAGCAGGTGCACGATGCCGCGCGGTGTGCACGGCAGCGGCGCGGCCTTGCCGAGCACCAGCCGGCCCAGGTTCCTCGGGTGCAACCCGTCAGCGTCTTTGCCCGGGTCGACGCGTTCCAGAGCGGTGTTCTCGTCGAGCTGCCCGGGTAGTGGCAGCTGCACGATGTAGCCGGTGCAGTCCGGGTCGGCGTTGAGCTCGTCGATGGTGTCGTCGAGTTCTGCCGGTGTGACATCGGCGGGCAGATCCCGGCGGATCGACGTGATGCCGACCTTGGCGCAGTCGGAGTGCTTACCGCGCACGTAGGCCTGTGAACCGGGGTCGTCCCCGACCAGGATGGTGCCGAGGCCGGGTGTGCGGCCCGCTGTGGTCAGCGCGGCCACCCGCTGCGTCAGGTCGACGAAGATCTCGTCGCGCGTGGCCTTGCCGTCCAACATGAAAGCACCCACGGGCCCATTCTGGCACCGCGGTCGTTGACAGCGCGCCCGGCCGCGTGTTGGGCTGCTGGGAATGAGCAGCCCGCCGGACGTCTTAGCGCCAGCCAAGCTCGGTCCGCTGACGCTGCGCAACCGCATCATCAAGGCCGCGACCTTCGAGGCGGCCACGCCCAACGCGCTGGTCACCGATGATCTGATCGAGTATCACCGCCGGCCGGCCGCAGGCGGGGTGGGTATGACGACCGTCGCGTACTGCGCCGTCTCCCCGGGGGGCCGCACCGAAGGGCGGCAGATCTGGATGCGGCCGGAGGCCGTCGCCGGTCTGCGCAGGCTGACCGACGCTATCCACGCCGAGGGCGCCGCGATCAGCGCGCAGATCGGACATGCCGGCCCGGTCGCCGATGCCCGCTCCAACAAGGCCAGGGCGTTGGCGCCGGTGCGGTTCTTCAACCCGATACCGATGCGCTTCGCGAAGAAGGCCACCCGCGATGACATCACCGCCGTCATCGACGCGCACGCGAACGCCGCCCGCCTGGCGATCGACTCCGGTTTCGACGCAGTCGAAATCCATCTGGGCCATAACTATCTCATCAGCTCATTCCTCAGCCCGCTGATCAACCGTCGTGACGACGAATTCGGCGGGTCGCTGGAGAACCGGGCCAAGTTCGCCCGCGGTGTGGTGCTGGCCGTCCGCAAGGCCGTGGAAGAAGCGGGGGTCCGGCAGATCGCGGTGACGGCCAAGCTGAACATGTCCGACGGTGTGCGCGGCGGCATCACCGTCGATGAGGCGCTCACCACGGCGAAATGGCTGCAGGACGACGGTGGGCTCGACGCGATCGAGCTGACCGCGGGCAGCTCGCTGGTCAACCCGATGTACCTGTTCCACGGGGACGCCCCGGTGAAGGAGTTCGCCGCCGTGTTCAAGCCGCCGATGAGCTGGGGCGTTCGGATGATGGGACGCAAGTTCCTGCGCGAGTATCCGTACCGCGACGCCTACCTGCTCCGGGATGCACGGCTGTTCCGCGCGGAGCTGTCGATACCGCTGATCCTGCTCGGCGGCATCACCAACCGCGAAACCATGGACCTGGCGATGGCCGAGGGTTTCGAGTTCGTCGCGATGGGGCGGGCGCTGCTCGCCGAGCCCGACCTGATCAACCGCATCGCAGCCGACGGTGATCGCCACACCGTCAAATCGATCTGCACGCACTGCAACAAGTGCATGCCGACGGTCTACAGCCGCACCCACTGTGTGCTGACCGGCGCCGCGGGCTAGTTACCTACGGCCGATTGGCACCGATACCGATAGAGTTGGCTCCGATGAGCCGACCAGCCCCGCCTGTGCTGACCGTTCGGTACGACGGCTCGCAGCGCACGTTCGCAGCGGGCCACGATGTGGTCATCGGACGCGACCTTCGCGCAGACGTGCGCATCGCGCACCCTCTGATCTCCCGCGCGCACCTGGTGCTGCGCTTCGACCAGGGCAGCTGGATGGCCATCGACAACGGCTCCCTCAACGGGATGTTCGTCAACAACCGCCGCGTGCCCGCGGCCGACATTCACGACGGCCTGAGCCTCAACATCGGCAATCCCGACGGGCCACGGCTGGTGTTCGAGGTGGGGCGTCATCAGGGTTCGGCGGGTCGGCCGCCCCAGACGTCGTCGGTGCCGGTCGGCCCACGGCCGGGGACGTCATGGCCGTCGCAACAGCAACCCGCATACCAGCCGGGCAACTCCTGGCCGCAGCCGCCGATCTCGCGGCCACCGCCCAACTATCCGACGGGTACCCCGTATCCGGAGCCGGTGTATCCGACCAGCGGGTCACCTCGGCAGGCGGTGTATCCGCCGAGCGCGTCGCAGTCGCTTCAGCCGCCTGCCACCTCGCAGCCGCCTACCCAGATGGGCCCGACCGCCACCAAGTCCGGGGATTCGAACCTCGCGACTTCCATGATGAAGATCCTGCGGCCGCGGTCCGGCGAGCCGCCACCCGGGTCGGTCAAGATCGGCCGCGCGACCGATAACGACATCGTCATTCCCGACGTGCTGGCATCGCGCCACCACGCCACCTTGGTGCCGACGCTGACCGGGACCGAGATCCTGGACAACCGCAGCATCAACGGAACGTTCGTCAACGGGTCCCGGGTCGAGAGGGCGCTGCTGCGCGACGGCGACACCGTCACGATCGGCAACGTCGACCTGGTCTTCACCGGCGACACGTTGGTGCGCCGCACCGAGACCGAGGCCGCGACGCGTACCGGTGGCCTGGAGGTGCGTGGGGTGACGTGGATCATCGAGCACGACAAGGTGCTGCTGGACAACATCTCCTTCACCGCGCGGCCGGGCACGCTGACGGCGGTCATCGGGCCCTCGGGCGCCGGCAAGTCCACCCTGGCCAGGTTGGTCGCCGGGACCACGCAGCCGACCAGCGGCGTGGTGACCTTCGAGGGCCACAACATCCACGCGGAGTACGCCTCGCTGCGCAGCCGGATCGGCATGGTGCCGCAGGACGATGTCGTCCACAGCCAGCTGACCGTGAGTCAGGCGCTGGGCTATGCGGCCGAGTTGCGGCTGCCGCCCGACACCACCAGGGCCGACCGCGCGCAGGTTGTCGCCCAGGTCCTCGAGGAGCTCGAGCTGACCCCGCAGGCCGACAACCGGGTGGACAAGCTCTCCGGCGGGCAGCGCAAACGCGCGTCGGTGGCGATGGAACTGCTCACCGGACCCTCGTTGCTCATTCTCGACGAGCCGACATCGGGCCTCGACCCCGCGCTGGACCGACAGGTGATGACCATGCTGCGGCAGTTGGCCGACGCGGGTCGCGTGGTGCTGGTGGTGACGCACTCGCTGACGTATCTCGACGTCTGCGATCAGGTGCTGTTGCTGGCGCCCGGCGGCAAGACCGCGTTCTGCGGGCCACCCGGCCAGATCGGTCCAGCGATGGGAACGACCAACTGGGCCGACATCTTCACCAAGGTGGGCGCCGACCCCGACGCGGCCAACCGGCGGTTCCTGGCCCAGACCGGCCCGACAGCCCCGCCGCCCCCGACCGAAAAACCCGCGGAGATGGGCGACCCGGTGCACACCAGCCTGGTGCGCCAGTTCTCCACGATCGCGCGGCGCCAGATACGGCTGATCGTCTCGGACCGCGGCTATTTCATCTTCCTGGCGCTGTTGCCGTTCATCTTGGGCGTGCTGTCGCTGGCCGTCCCCGGCACGGTCGGCTTCGGCATTCCGGATCCACTTGGCGACGCGCCCAACGAACCCGGGCAGATCCTGGTACTGCTCAACGTGGGTGCCATCTTCATGGGCACCGCGCTGACGATCCGCGACCTCATCGGCGAGCGAGCCATCTTCCGGCGGGAACAGGCCGTTGGCCTGTCGACGACTGCGTACCTGCTGGCCAAGGTCATCGTGTACTGCTTTTTCGCGGTGGTGCAGGCTGCGATCCTCACCGCCATCGTGGTACTCGGCAAGGGCGCGCCCACCCAGGGCGCCGTAGTCGTCGGCAACCCGAGCCTGGAACTGTTCCTCACCATTGCCGGCACGTGCGTCGCCTCAGCAGTTCTCGGCCTCGCGCTGTCGGCGCTGGCCAAGTCGAACGATCAGATCATGCCGCTGCTGGTGGTGTCGATCATGTCGCAGCTGGTTTTCTCCGGCGGGATGATCCCGGTTACCGGCCGCGTCGTGCTCGACCAGCTGTCGTGGATCACCCCCGCTCGATGGGGCTTTGCGGCGTCGGCATCGACTGTCGACCTGCGCCTGCTGGTGCCCGGACCGCTGACGCCCAAAGACGACCTGTGGAACCACGAGCCGAAGAGTTGGCTGTTCGACATGGGCATGCTCGCCGTGATCAGCCTGTTCTACATCGGCTTCGTGCGCTGGAGGATCCGACTCAAAGGCAGCTGACGCGGGGCTGATCAGTCACGCTCGGCGGCCTGCACCAGTCGTCCCAGGATGAGCTGGACCGCGCCGCGCAGGACAACGAGCATCACCGGACCCGTCCCGCGGAGCCCCTCGGTGAACGAGCCCGTCCAGCGCACGTCGGTGCCCCCCGCCGCGTTCGGGGTGAAGAGCACTTCGGCGCGGTAGTTCTTGGCCGGGCTGGGCGGCCCGATCAACGTGTAGACGTGCCGACGGTCCTGCTCGTACTCGACTGTCTTCTCCCGCATGAGCAACGGCCAGAGCCCGATCTTGCGGACGGCCCCGATGCCGCCGGGCGCCGGATCGCCCTGCTGCGCCCAACTCGACTGGACGACAATCGGTTTCGCCCATTCCGACCAACGGCCGCCGTCGGTCTCGAGGCGGAACAACGTCGCGGCCGGCGCTGCGGTGGTTCGGTTGATCTCGAACGAGAACGTTCTGCCCGACATGCGTCTCCGACCGTTGACACACTGATGTTTGCGTTGCCGGGAACCTTACCGGACGGCTCGTCGTGCCTGATTCGTCACCGACGATCAGCCGCGCGTAGTGGCCAGGCTCTGCAGCGCGTACTCGCTGACGGCAATCAACGCATCGGTCGCCGACTTTCGATCGCGCGCATCGACGGTGATCACGGGAATGTGCTCGGGCAGCGCCAACGCCTTACGCACCTCTTGTATCGGGTACCTCGTCGCGCCCTCGAACTCGTTTATCGCGATCAGGAACGGCAGGTTGCGGTGCTCGAAGAAGTCGACCGCGGCGAAGCTGTCCTGAAGCCTCCGCACGTCCACCAGGACGATCGCGCCGATGGCTCCGCGCACCACGTCGTCCCACATGAACCAGAACCGGCGCTGGCCGGGTGTGCCGAACAGGTAGAGCACCAGATCCTCGTCGAGCGTGATGCGGCCGAAGTCCATCGCCACCGTGGTCGTGGTCTTCGCCGGGGTGGCGTCGAGTACGTCGACCCCGACGGAGGCGTCCGTCATCATGGCCTCGGTGCGCAACGGCATGATCTCCGACACCGCGCCGACGAACGTGGTCTTGCCCGCGCCGAACCCCCCCGCCACGACGATCTTCGTCGAGGCGGCGGCACGCCTCTCAGAGTGCCCGTAGGCCACGGAGCGTCCTTCCTATCAGTTCGCGGCGTTCCTCTTGTGTCGATCGATCACCCAGGGTGGGGTGCACCCGCAGATAACCCGAGGTGACCAGATCGCCGACCAGCACTCTCGCCACGCCGAGCGGCACGTCCAGGCGCGCGGAGATCTCGGCGACCGAGGGCCTGGTGAGACACAGTTGGATGATTGCGCCTCGCAGGTCGTTGGGCGGCCACCGATGGAACAGGGCCGATTTCAGTGTCTGAACCGGTGCTTCCAACGGAAGGTCGATGTTGGTGTCGGTTCGTCCGGCCGTCAGAGTGTACGGGCGAACCAGACTCGCCTCAGGCGCGGGTACCGACGGCTCCGGTCTGTCCATCGCGGCTCACGAATGTTGGGGGGCACGCCGGGACGACTGCACAACGCCACCTACCCGCTCAACAAGGATCGCCATCTCGTAGCCGATCTGACCGATATCGCACGAGGTGGCCGCGAGCGTCGCGAGGTGCGAGCCGTCACCCACCCGCATCAGCAACAGGTAGCCGCTCTGCATCTCGACCACCGACTGCAGCACCTGACCGCCCTCGAACAGCTGCGCGGCACCGGTGGCCAGGCTCGCCAGGCCCGATGACACCGCAGCCAACTGGTCCGCCCGTTCGGTCGGCAGATGCTCGCTGGCCGCGATCAGCAGCCCGTCGACGGACACCAGCACAGCGTGTGACACACCGGGCACCTCGCGGGCGAAATTCGAGACCAGCCAGTCCAGCGAGTTGTCGTGCGAACTTGGCGGGTAGGTCATTCGTGATCTGATCCTTGACTTGTCTCTCGGGCGTGCGATCGTCCTGCCCGCACGCCACCGAAGTGGCTGCTGATGGAGGAGCGGATCGCCTCGGGGTCGCGTTCAGGTGCCTCGTGTTTGCCCCGCTTCTGGCCGTTCGATGCTACCCCGTTCTCGTCGTCGGCTTTGCCGTGCGCCGCACCGTTGCGCGACCGAGCCGTCCCGGGACGTTCCGATTCGGCCGCTGCCCCCGGTACCAGCCGGGCGCCGGGTTCGCGCACCGGCAGGCCGTGGTCGGTGTGGGACTCGACCGGCACCCTGTCGACCTCGGCGGCCACCGACCACCCGCTGTCCCATACCGACTTCCAGTCCTGGAAGCCCTCCGCCAGCGTGTGCGGATCAACCAACCACTCCGAGAGCATCCGCTGGTAGATCACGTCGTCATCCGCCACATCCAGGTGCGGGGCGGCCAGCTCGTCCATATCAGTCAGATCGACTTGGGGTCGCGAGGAGAAGTAGGCCGACATGTCGGTCAGAGGCGGGCTCGCCGGCTGCGGCGGTTGCCGGTCCTGCCCGGCGGGAGCTTCGGTAACTCCGCTGGAACCGGGGCTGCGGCGCGGCAGCAGCGTGATCGGCGAGTCACCGGGAGCTGACCCATTCCGGTGTGACTCGGCGAGGGCGGCGACGGCATCTGCCGCACCGTCGAACACCCCGGGCGATTCCAGCGGGCTCTGCGGCGAGGCGGTGTACTGCTGCGGTTCCGGCTGCCCGGGAGCAGGAGCCCGCACGAGTAGTTCGGGCGGCAGATAGACCTCGACGGTGGTCCCCGAACGCTCCTCTGCCGCGACCGAGCTGCGCAGGCGCACCACCATCCCGTGCTGGTGGGCCAGCCGGCCCACCACGAACAAGCCCATGTGCCGGGCGTTGTCCGGTGAAACCTCACCACCGGCGCTCAGCCGCATGTTGGCGATGCGCAGGTCGGCCTCGGTCATGCCGAGTCCGGCATCGCTGACCTCGACAAGCAGGCCCGCGTTGCCGGTGTGCACCGCAGACACCCGCACCGGCGATACCGGCGGCGAGTACCGCAGCGCGTTGTCGATCAACTCCGCGAGCATGTGCACGGCGTCGCCGACCACCGGCCCGACGACCGAGCAGTCGGGCACCCTGCCGGTTTCCACCCGGCGATAGTCCTCAACTTCGGACGCTGCCGCATTGATGATGTTGGCAAGCGGAACCGGGTCGCCGCGCTCCCGTGCAGCCTGGGCGCCCGCCAGCACCAGCAGGTTGGCGCCGTTGCGTCGCATCCGCGTGGCGAGATGGTCCAGCCGGAAGAGGCTGTCGAGTCGGTCCGGGTCGTCCTCGTTCTTTTCCAGCCGGTCGATCAGCGACAGCTGCTGGTCGACCAGCGAGCGATTGCGCCGCGACATGGTCTCGAACATGTCGTTGACCAGTAGTCGCAGTCTGGCCTCGTCGCCGGCCAGCAGCAGCGCTTGCGTATGCAGTTCGTCGACCGCGTGTGCGACCTGACCGACTTCCTCGGTGGTGTACACCGGCAGCGGTTCCGGGGCCCGTTCGTCACCGGCCCGGACTTGCGCGATCTCGTGCTCCAGGTCCTCGTGTGCGACCTTCAGGGCACTGTCGCGCAGGGTGCGCAGCGGCCTGATCAGCGAACGTGCCACCTGTACGACGATCAGCAGCGCGACGACTATGGCCCCCAGCACCAGTGCGATATCGCGGATCGCCGCATTGCGCCGATCGGTGGCCTGGTCGCTCACCGCCTGGGTCACTGAGGCCGTGGTGTCAGTGATCACCCGGCCGGCGATGTCATCGGTGGTTTGAATTGACTGCAGCAGCTCCGGGTTGCCGGCCAGCACACTGGCAGGATCGGACAGGATCGACATCCGCAGCACCAATTGCGACCGCAGCGTCGCCGCTTCGGGGGAGGCCCCACCGAGCAACTTGCTCATCCCGGAGATCGTCGACGGCTCGGTGCCCGCCAGTGTGGTCATCGATGCGCGCAGTTCCGGCTCGGGAAGCTCACCGCCGCGGTCGACCAGCATCTGCTGCATCGCCATCTGGCCACGAGCATCTACCGCACGAGCCAGCGCCTCTGCTTGAAGCCGGATGTTTTCGTCGTCGACTCGCACCGACCCAGTGATCGCGGTCTCCGCCGTGAGCAACAGCGGCACGTACCTGGTCACGCGTTGCCGCAGCGGAATGGTGTCTGAGGTGACTTCGTCCAACAGGCCCTTCCCGTAACTCAGGAGGGTGTTGACGGCCAACCTCACGTCCGAGACGACGTCGGTGTTATCCAGCCGCTGCTGCAGCTCGGACCTTCGGGTGTCGAACTGAGCGACGGCTGACTGGGCGTCACCGCCGGCGGTACTTGCCACCAGCGCGGTCTCCAGCGCCGACTGGTAGCTTTCGACAGCCGGTACCAACTCCGCGCGGTCAGCGGCGAGGCGCAGATCCCTGGCATCGGTCACGGCGTTGTAGATCCGAAACCCGCCGAATGCCAACGCGAGCAGCAGTGGGACCAGGGCGATCGCCAAGACTTTCCGCCGGACCGGCCAGTTCCGCAGTGACCATCTCGACGGGAGTTTGGCCGGTGCGGCGGGCTCGCCCGGGGTGGTCTCCCCCACCTCCGTCGGGTGGGCGAACAGGGTCACCGCACCGCGGCCGCGCTACCGACCGCTCCGCTGATATTCATTGTTAGCGCCTCGTTCATAAGACTTCCTGCTAATTCGACCCGTCTGAGGAGTTCGGGCGGCGATTACGCCTGGCAATTTCACGAGTATGACAGCCCTCGGCCCGCGTTACCACAATTCTTACAGAACAGACAGAGTTCGCGGGAGCGCCCGGCGACGCGAGAAGCAACATCGAGCAAACTGCCGCCGGGCCGGCTGTGATGATCGACGGATGTTCCGGCCGGTGTCTTTCTCACCGCGCATCGCGCCCGCAGAAATACCCCAGTTCACACACCGGCGGTGGCTGCTCAGGGTAGCCAGCGGCGGCCACTCACGAAGGGTGGTTTACCAGGGACGAGCACCAGGGGCACCGAGCCACGGAATCCAGGGCTGGTTAGCGGGGCGCGCCACTGTCCCCGGCCTGGCCTT
>CAZDYH010000001.1:33516-38225 GCA_964509355.1 uncultured Mycobacterium sp. | reverse complement strand
ACTTGTCGTGTTTAGAATAATGTTCTACTCACCGCGCATCGCGCCCAACACCGGCAATGCGATTCGCATGGTCGCCGCCACCGGGTGTGAACTTCACCTGGTCGAGCCGTTGGGCTTCGACATGTCCGAACCCAGGCTTCGACGGGCCGGCCTGGACTACCACGACCTGGCGTCGGTCACCGTGCACGCATCGCTGGGTGCCGCGTGGGATGCACTGTCGCCGGACCGCGTGTTCGCCTTCACCGCGCACGCGAAGACGTCGTTCGCCGAAGTCGGCTACCAACCCGGCGATGTCCTGCTGTTCGGGCCGGAGCCGACCGGGCTGGATGCCGGCACCCTGGCGGACGCCCACATCACCGCGCAGGTCCGCATCCCGATGCTGGCCGGGCGGCGGTCACTGAACCTGTCCAACGCCGCTGCGGTCGCTGTCTACGAGGCGTGGCGGCAGCACGGGTTCGACGGAGCCGCAGGGCCCACAGCTGCGCTCTGATCACCAACTGTCCCAGTGCACGAGCTGATCGGCGGGCAACCGCTTGGCCGGGCGGAAGTCGGTGCCCTTCGTGTAGGCGATGGGGAACAAGCCGCCCTGGCTGTACTGGTCATAGGGGATACCCAGCACTTCGGCCGCCTGCTTCTCACCATCGCCCAACAGGTGCAGCGTCGTCCAGCACGACCCGAGTCCCCGCGAGCGCAACGCCAGGCAGAAACTCCAGGCCGCCGGGAACAGCGATGCCCAGAAGGACGCGCTGAGCCCCAACGGCGCCTGCTCGGCCCGGCCCTGCAGGCAGGGGATCATCAGCACCGGCACCTCGTGCATGTGCTCGGCGAGATACATCGCGGAATCAGTGACGAAGTCCATTCGCTCACCCCGCACATCGCCGTCGGCATAGTCGGGCTTCGGCAGGCTCAGGTACGCCCTGGCACTGGCCAGGTAGATGTCGGCGATCGCCTTCTTCTTGCCGGCATCCTCGACGAACACCCACTGCCAGCCCTGGCTGTTGGAACCGGTGGGCGCCTGCAGCGCCAGTTCGAGGCACTCCATCAGCACCTCCCGCGGAACAGGCTTGTCCAGGTCGAGACGCTTGCGTACCGATCGGGTGGTAGTCAGGACTTCGTCGACGGTGAGGTTCAGGCTCATACCCGCAGAATCTAGTACCGCCATCCGGATGACAGCGCGAGCGTGCGTGTCCCGACGGCGACACGCCGAGAACGCTGGCATTTCGCGCACGTTCGCATATGACAGTTCACCGGAAGTCCCTCGCGCGCGAGGTCACCCGCATCTCGATGGGCCCCAACCGGTCGGCCACCACGGTGGCCGCGCCGCTGGCGTTCTGCACCTGACCGCGGATCAGCAGCGCCGACGCCGTCTGTGCCAGCTTGCGGTGCCGCGCCCACACCCCGGGCGAGCACAGGACGTTGACCATCCCGGTCTCGTCCTCGAGGTTGATGAACGTCACCCCCCGGGCTGTCGCCGGCCGCTGCCGATGCGTCACCGCCCCGGCCACCAGCACCCGGGTCCCATCGGGCACCGACAGCAGTCGGTCCGCGGGGATCACGCCCAGCGTGTCGAGGTCCGCCCGCAGGAACTGCGTCGGATAACTGTCCGGGGAAACGCCGGTCGCCCACACGTCGGCGGCGGCCAGCTCCAGCTCAGTCATCCCCGGCAACGCCGGGATGTGCGACGACGAACCCACACCGGGCAACCGGTCGGGCCGCTGGGTGGCCGCGGCGCCGGCCGCCCACAGCGCCTCGCGGCGAGAGATGCCGAAGCAGCCCAATGCCCCGGCCGTCGCCAGCGCCTCCGTCTGGGGCACGCTCAGCTGCAGCCGTCCGGTCAGGTCCAGCAGCGACGCGAACGGACCGTTCGCGTCGCGCTCCGCCACCAGGCTCTCGGCCAGCTCGGTACCGATGTGACGGACACCGCCCAGCCCGAGGCGGACCTCGTTCCCCCCATTCTCCAAGGTGGCGTGCGCCAGGCTGGCGTTGACGCACGCACCGTGGACCAGCACGCCGTGCCGGCGGGCGTCGGCCACCAACGACTGCGGCGAATAGAACCCCATCGGCTGCGCGCGCAGCAGGGCGGCGCAGAAAGCCGCCGGATGATGCAGCTTGAGCCAGGACGAGTAGAAGACCAGCGACGCGAAGCTCAGCGCATGGCTCTCCGGAAAGCCGAAATTGGCGAAGGCTTCCAGCTTCTCGTATACCCGGTCGGCCAACGGGCCGGTGATGCCGTGCAGCTCACGCATGCCGTCGTAGAACCGGCCACGCAACCGCCGCATCCGCTCCGTCGAGCGCTTGGACCCCATGGCCCGACGCAACTGGTCGGCCTCGGCGGCGGAAAAGCCGGCGCAGTCGACCGCCAGCTGCATCAGCTGCTCCTGAAACAGCGGGACTCCCAATGTCTTTCGCAACGCCGGCTCCATCGAGGGGTGGTCGTAGACCACTGGGTCGATGCCGTTGCGTCGCCGGATGTACGGATGCACCGAGCCGCCCTGGATAGGGCCTGGGCGGATCAGCGCAACCTCCACCGCCAGGTCGTAGAACACCCGCGGTCGCAGCCGGGGCAGGGTGGCCATCTGTGCACGCGACTCCACCTGGAACACCCCGACGCTGTCGGCGCGCTGCAGCATCTCGTAGACGGCCGGCTCGCTCAGGTCGATGGTGGCCAGGTCCACCTCGAGACCCTTGTGTTCGGCCAGCAGGTCGATGGCGTAGTGCAGTGCCGACAGCATGCCCAGCCCGAGCAGGTCGAACTTCACCAAACCGATTGCCGCACAGTCATCTTTGTCCCACTGCAAGACGCTGCGATTCTCCATCCGCGCCCACTCCACCGGGCACACGTCGGCGATCGGCCGGTCGCAGATGACCATACCGCCCGAGTGGATGCCCATATGCCGCGGCAGATTCCTGATCTGCAGCGCCAGGTCGATTACCTGCGGGGGGATGTCCTCGACGTCGGGGGAATCGGCCAGCCCGTTCCAGCGGCTGATCTGCTTGCTCCAGGCATCCTGCTGCCCCTGCGAGAAGCCCAGGGCACGGGCCATGTCGCGCACCGCAATCCGCCCCCGATAGGTGATGACGTTGGCGACCTGCGCGGCGTAGTCGCGGCCGTAACGGTCGTAGACGTACTGGATGGCGTGCTCGCGCAGATCCGACTCGATGTCGATGTCGATATCAGGCGGCCCGTCGCGGGCAGGCGAGAGGAACCGCTCGAACAGCAGCTCGTTGGCCACCGGGTCCACGGCGGTGACACCGAGGGCGTAGCAGACCGCAGAGTTCGCCGCCGATCCCCTGCCCTGGCACAGGATGCGGTTCTCGCGGCAGAACCGGGTGATGTCGTGCACCACCAGGAAGTAGCCCGGAAAGTTCAGCTGGGCAATGACTTCCAGCTCCCGCTCGATCTGCGCGTAGGCCTCGGGCGCCCGCGACGGTGGCCCGTAGCGCTGCGCCGCGCCCACCATCACCAGCTGGCGTAACCAGCTGTCCTCGGTGTGCCCGTCCGGGACGTCGAACGGTGGCAACTGTGGGGCGATGAGTTGCAGGCCGAAGGCGCACTGCTCACCCAACTCGGCGGCCGCGGTCACCACCTCGGGTCGATGCGCGAACAGCCGCGCCATCTCCTCGCCGGACCGCAGATGCGAGCCACCCAGCGGCGCCAGCCAGCCGGCCCCCTCATCGAGGGACTGCCGGGCCCGCACCGCGCCCATGGCCATGGCCAGCCGCCCCCGCCCGGGCTCGGCGAAGTGCGCCGCGGTGGTCGCGACCAGCCCCACGCCGGAGCCGCCCGGCCCGCGACATTCCAGACCGAAACGGGGCGCCAACGCGGCCAGTTCGGCGTTGCGTTCGTCGTCGAGCGGGTGGCCGTGATGGGTCAACTCGATGCTGACCCGGTCGGACCCGAACCGGTCCACCAGATCGGCCAGCGCCGCCGCGGCCGCGTCCGGGCCGCCGCTGGCCAGCGCGCGGCGCACATGCCCTTTGCGGCAGCCCGTCAGGATGTGCCAGTGCCCACCGGCGGCCTCGGTGAGCGCGTCGATGTCGTAGCGCGGCTTGCCTTTTTCGCCGCCGGCCAGATGCGCCGCGGCCAGCTGTCGTGACAGCCGTCGATAGCCTTCGGGCCCGCGGGCCAGGACCAGCAGGTGCAGGCCCGGCGGATCCGGCTCGTCGGTGCGTGCCCCCGACCCCAGCGACAGCTCGGCACCGAAGACCGTGCGCATGTCCAGCTCTCTGGCCGCCTCGGCGAACCGCACCACCCCGTACAGGCCGTTGTGGTCGGTCAGCGCGATCGCGCGCAGGTCCAGCCGCGCGGCCTCCTCGACCAGCTCCTCCGGTGTGCTGGCCCCGTCGAGAAAGCTGTACGCCGAATGCGCGTGCAGCTCGGCATAGGGAACCGACGAACGCGCCCCGCCCGTGTCGCCCGGCGGGAGGTACACCCCACGCTTGCGTGACCAGGCCGGGCTGTCGCCGCCGTCACCCGGCGGCTCCCCTGATGTCGCCGGCCGGGGACGGCTGTTGAGCACCCGCTCCATTTCCGCCCAGCTCGGCGGCCCGTTTCCCCAGCCCACCCACGCAGTGTATCGAACATATGTTCTATTATTGTCGAATGTTGAGCTGCCCCACCACCGTCGCGACCCAGCGGCGGATATGTGCCGGAGCCCGGGCTCGGCGAAGTGCGCCGCGGTGGTCGCGACCAGCCCCACGCCGGAGCC
>CAZDYH010000001.1:31314-33416 GCA_964509355.1 uncultured Mycobacterium sp. | reverse complement strand
GCCCGGGCTCGGCGAAGTGCGCCGCGGTGGTCGCGACCAGCCCCACGCCGGAGCCGCCCGGCCCGCGACATTCCAGACCGAAACGGGGCGCCAACGCGGCCAGTTCGGCGTTGCGTTCGTCGTCGAGCGGGTGGCCGTGATGGGTCAACTCGATGCTGACCCGGTCGGACCCGAACCGGTCCACCAGATCGGCCAGCGCCGCCGCGGCCGCGTCCGGGCCGCCGCTGGCCAGCGCGCGGCGCACATGCCCTTTGCGGCAGCCCGTCAGGATGTGCCAGTGCCCACCGGCGGCCTCGGTGAGCGCGTCGATGTCGTAGCGCGGCTTGCCTTTTTCGCCGCCGGCCAGATGCGCCGCGGCCAGCTGTCGTGACAGCCGTCGATAGCCTTCGGGCCCGCGGGCCAGGACCAGCAGGTGCAGGCCCGGCGGATCCGGCTCGTCGGTGCGTGCCCCCGACCCCAGCGACAGCTCGGCACCGAAGACCGTGCGCATGTCCAGCTCTCTGGCCGCCTCGGCGAACCGCACCACCCCGTACAGGCCGTTGTGGTCGGTCAGCGCGATCGCGCGCAGGTCCAGCCGCGCGGCCTCCTCGACCAGCTCCTCCGGTGTGCTGGCCCCGTCGAGAAAGCTGTACGCCGAATGCGCGTGCAGCTCGGCATAGGGAACCGACGAACGCGCCCCGCCCGTGTCGCCCGGCGGGAGGTACACCCCACGCTTGCGTGACCAGGCCGGGCTGTCGCCGCCGTCACCCGGCGGCTCCCCTGATGTCGCCGGCCGGGGACGGCTGTTGAGCACCCGCTCCATTTCCGCCCAGCTCGGCGGCCCGTTTCCCCAGCCCACCCCAGCAGTGTATCGAACATACGTTCGATTATCAGGGCTGAATGTTGAGCTGCCCCACCACCGTCGCGACCCAGCGGCGGATATGTGCCGGATCGCGCCAGTCGCCGGCCTTGCTCTTGGCCATCGCGCTGGCCGGGAAGCCCCGGGCATCGGGAGCGAGATAGCCGCCGAAGGTGACGTGACCACGTGCACCCACCCGGGTCGCCAGCTTCCTCACCTGCGATGTCGGCGGAATCTCGTGCTGCGCGGCGGAGTCGTCCAGTGGTCCGCTGCTGACCAGCCATACCGGCATGTTCCGCAATGCCGCGTCATTCCGTCGGACGAACCGGCGAGCGTCGCGGTGCCATCGGTTGGCATACAGCGCGCCGGCAACCACCACCGCGTCCACACCGGCCAGGTCATGCACGTCGCCGGCCCGGCTCACGACCGCGTAGCAACCGGCGTCGTTCAGCGCGTCACCGATCATGGCCGCCAGGCCGGCGGTGCCGCCCCGCTTGGACCCGAATGCCACGAGTACCCGCATCACAGGCTCGTCGACGAGATGATCACGGGCTGCGCCGCCGCCTCGGCATCGACCGCGATGGCCCTGAGTGTCGCCCGCATGATGTGCGCGACGAAGGGCCGGATCAGCCACCAATAGCGCAGAAACCGCCGCCGCGAGACAACGTCGGTGGTGACGGTGCGACATTGGTAGCTCAGCAGGGAGGTGTGCTTCCCGTAGGGCACCACCGAGAAGTTCGCGGCGATCTTCCCCCACCCCGGTTCGGCGAAGGCCGAGAAATCGGCCGGCGACACATCGCACCATTCGATGACCGGCTGCCAGAACTTGCCCACCGCGCCGAAGGCGATCTCGCGGTCGGGTTGCTCTCCCAGCACCAGCCAGCCCGGCAGCCCGACACCCTCCCCCACCACCAGGCGAGGCACGGGCGGCGCCGGCTTACCGAACCACTGGGCGGGCAGGCCACGAAGCCACATCGACGCGGTCAACAACGGGGTACGCACGGTGAGTAAGTCCAATCCCCGCGCGGCCTGGTATGTGGTGGCGGGGTCAGCCGCCACCATGGTGTGCTCTGCGATCACGGCGTCGAACGTTGGCATCGACGATTCGATGATCAGGCCATCGTGCCGAGTCATGCCGCCATTGTCGGCGCATGCCGGCACCGTCAGCTAGGGGCGGAGGTCCCTACCGCGAGGGACGCTGGCGGCTTGACACTTTCGGTTCTGAGGACTTCCGGCCCTTCTGCTGGACAGGTGCCCAGCGGAT
>CAZDYH010000001.1:24390-31214 GCA_964509355.1 uncultured Mycobacterium sp. | reverse complement strand
GCGGCGCGGCGGTGGATGCGGTGCTCGCGTCCGCGGATGCGGTGCGGTTGTCCCGCCAGATGCATTGGATCGGCGTAGAACACCGTCTTCATCAACTCCACCAGCACCAGATAGGTGATCGTGAACAGAACCAGCGCGCCGAAGAACTGCCACGGCAGCGTGGTGAAACCCAGTTGGTGGGCTAGCGGCGACACGGTGAGCGCGACGCCCACGGCGACGACGGTGACGGCGGCCAGCGTCAACACCAGACCGGGCCTGCTGCGGAAGAACGGCACCCGCCGGGTGCGGATCGCGAAGATGATCAGCGTCTGGGTGGCCAGGGATTCCACGAACCACCCGGTGCGGAACTGCACCGGCCCGGCGTGCAGTACCCCGAGCATCAACCCGAAGGTCAGGAAGTCGAACAGCGAACTGATCGGGCCGAAGGTCAACATGAACCGGCGGATGAACGCGATGTTCCAGTGCGAGGGCGCGTGCAACTGCTCCTTGTCGACGCGATCGGTGGGGATCGCCAGCTGGGAGGTGTCGTAGAGCAGGTTGTTCAACAGGATCTGGCTCGGCAGCATCGGCAGGAATGTGAGCACTGCGGAGGCCCCCGCGGCGCTGAACATGTTGCCGAAATTGCTCGACGTACCCATCAGTACGTACTTGATGGTGTTGGCGAAGATGCGCCGGCCCTCGGCGACACCGCTGGCCAGCACGCCGAGGTCCTTCTCCAGCAGCACCACGTCGGCGGCGTCCTTGGCCACATCGGTGGCGGTGTCCACCGAGATGCCGACGTCGGCCGCATGCAGCGCCAGCGCGTCGTTGACGCCGTCGCCCAGGAAGCCGACCGACCGACCGGTCCGCCGGGCCGACGTGATCAGCCTGGCCTTCTGTTCGGGCGAGATACGGGCGAAGATGGTTCGGTCTCGAGTCGCGGCGTCGAACGCCGCATCGTCAAGCCCCTCCAGCTCGGCACCGGTGATGGTGCCCTTCGAGGCCAAACCCAATTCGGCGCAGACCTTTTCGGCGACCTGCGGATTGTCTCCGGTGGCCACCTTGACCTCGATGTCGAGTGCGGCAAGCCGGGCCAGCGAAGCCCGCGCGGCGGCCTTCGGCTCGTCGGCGAAAACCAGGAAGCCATCCAGTGCCAGGCCGGACTCGTCGTCGACGGTGATCGCGGTCAGGTCCGGCGCCGGCTTGCCGGCCACCGCCACCACGCGTCGGCCGTCGGCGAACAGCGCGGCCAGCGTGTGCTGCGCCGCGTCGGGTACCGCAACGCAATTGGCCAGCACCTGCTCGGGTGCGCCCTTGACCACCAGCATGCGGCCGTTGTCGCCGTCGTCGAGCAGCGCGGAGGTAGCGCGGCGGGTGTGGTCGAAGGGCAGCATCGCGACCCGGTGGATGCTGCCGGTCACCAGGCGCTCGGCGGCAGGGGATTCCCACAACGCGGCGTCCATCGCATTGCCGCCGACACCACCTGAGGCCGGGTCGACATCGGTGGCAAGCAGCCCGGCGCGCAGCACCGAGTCGTCGTGCTCACCGCCGGGGCCGACAGCATCGACCAGGCTGATGCTGCCCTCGGTCAGGGTCCCGGTCTTGTCGGTGACGAGCACGTCGATGTCGCCGAGGTCTTCGATACACACCAACCGTTTCACCAGGACCTTGAGCCGGGCCAACCGTCGCGAGCCGGTCGCCAGGCTGGTGCTGACCACTGCGGGCAGCAGTTGCGGCGTGATCCCGACCGCGATCGCCAAGGCGAACAGCACCGAGTCGATCACCGGCCGGCGCAGCAGCAGGTTGGTGATCAGGATGAGCACCGTCAGGACGATCGCCACCTGCAGCAGCAGATAGGAGAATCGGCGCAGACCGGCCTGGAACTCCGTCTCGGGTTGCCGCTCGCCCAGTCCGGCGGCAATGCGGCCGAACTGGGCGTCGACGCCGGTCGCGTACACCACCCCGACCCCTTCACCGGCGCTGACGATGGTGCCCATGAATGCCAGGTCACTCGAATCAGTCAGCCCGGCACCGGGATTCACTGGCTGCGAACACTTCTCGGCAGCCGTCGATTCGCCGGACAGGATACTTTCATTGCACTCGAGGCCGGTGACGTCGATCAGCCGCACGTCAGCGGGCACCGCTTCACCGAGTGCCAGCTGAATCACGTCGCCGGGGACCAGGTCGTTGACGTCGACCTTGACGAAGCGCCCGTCGCGCCGCACCAGCGCGGTGTGGTGGACCCGCGAATGCAGGTCAGCGGTGGCGCGCTCCGCGCGGTATTCGTTGACGAAACCCAGGCCGACGCTGGCCGCCAGGATGACGCCGATGATGATCGCCTCTTTGCTGTCTCCGAGGAAGAACGAAACGACGGCGGTAGCCGCCAGCAACCCCAGCACAGCGCTGCGCAGCTGTCGCCCCAGCACCGCGATCGCGCTCACCCGATGGGTGCGAACGGAATTGGGGCCGTAGCGGACCAGCCGCGCCGAGGCTTCGGCGTTGGACAGTCCCTCGACTGAGCTGTCGAGCCACCGCAGCACCTCATCGAGCGATGCCGAGGCCACCGGCTGCGCGGCCAGTTCCTGGGTGGTCACCTGCGATGATGCCGACAGTGCGGGCGCGGCCGGTGAAGTGCCGTCCGTACTCTGATCAGATCGCCAGGCAATACAGCTCCCGGGCCTCGGCTACCGAGTCGGCCAGCGGTCGGCTGGTGTTGATCCGGTGGGCATCGCTCCATCCGTCGACGCGGTCGGCGAGGGACTCTGCGATATCGGGTGTGGCGTCCGAGGTACCGGTGGGCCGGTTCGCGATCCGCGCGGTCGCCGCCTCGATCGGTGCCGTGCAGGCGATTTCCAGCGTTGCCGAGTGCGTTTCGCCGGCGAGGTCATGTGCGCGTTCGCGCTGGCGGGGATCCCGCCAGGTGCCATCCAGGATCACCGACCGCCCGTTGGCCAGCTGAATGTGAGCCAGCCGAAGCACCGTATCGTAGACGGCGGCAACGTTTTCCGCGGTATACAGACCGGCATCGAGAACACCGGCCGCACCGGTGATGGTGCCGGCCCGTTGCAGCTCGCGTCGCACATCGTCAGTGGAAATGACCTGAGCCCCAATCTGCTCGGCAAGCGAGTGCGCCAGGGTCGTCTTTCCGGTCCCCGGCCCGCCACCGACGAGCACGAGTCGCACGGTCGCGGCTCGCAGGTGTCTGATCGCCAGTTCGAGGTGGCGTTTCGCATCCGCCACCGCAGCGGGCCTGCCCTGCTCGAAGCAAATGCAGTCGACCTTTGCCCTGACCAACGCGCGATAGGCGACATAGAAGTCCTTCAGCGACCGTGGCGCCTGGTCGCCGGACAGCCTGGTGTAGTGGTCCAGAAAGCTGTCGCCGAGGTCCTTGCGACCGAGGAATTCCAGATCCATGGCCAGGAAGGCGGCGTCGTCGATACCGTCGACGAACCGGAGGCGATCGTCGAAGTCCAGGCAGTCCAGCAGCACGGGTCCGTCCGCCAGGCAGAAGATGTCGTCGGCCCGCAGGTCGGCATGTCCGTCGACGATCCGCCGGTCGGTGATTCGCTGTACGAACAGCGCCGCGCGGCCGGCGATGTACTGGTCGGCCAGGGATTGCAGGTAGGCGAGGGACTCGCCGGAGAGGGCGGTGCCGGCAAAGCGTTCAAGTTCAGCCAGGTTGGCGTGCCACCGCTCCGTGATGGCGCCGACCTTGGCTTCAGCTTCGACGGCCCGCCCGCGGCCGGTCTCGGCGTGAAACCGGGACAACACCATGGCGACGGCCGCGATGTCGGCGTCGACCGGCTCCCCGCGCTGGACCCTGGTGGCCAACCGGGACCACTCCGGGTAACGGCGCATGACGATCACCGGCTCGGCCGGGCCGCCGCCGGGGTCGCTCAGATGCGCGATCCCGAGATAGCTGGTGGGTGCGAGGCGAGCGTTGAGCTCGACTTCCCGCGCGCACGCCCGCTCGCGTCGGTCGTGCGTGCTGAAGTCCAGGAAGTCGGTGGCGATGGACTTCTTCGCCTTGTACGCCTTGTCACCGACCAGGACCACTACACCCGTATGCGTCTCGCGTATATCGGCGAACACGCTGCCCGTTGTGGTGTCCCACTCCATAGGTAGATCCTGGTCGCGGGCCTGCCGTTTGGCCTAGAGTACAAAGCCCCGCGGCCGGGGACCAACGGCTCTGTTGTGCCCGCACGGGATTGGCTGACGATCGAGGCCAGCCGCGACATGGTCGCCGCATTGATTCTTCAGATCCGCTCCTGGCCGGGGCCGGTTCCCGCGGGCTCGGTCTGCCAGGCTCGTTCGACCCGTCGCTTGATACCGAGCAGCATTCCGCGCGTCATCAGTGCGGTCAGGGGTCCGGTGAGTTCCGTGCCGATCACCTCACCCGGGTGCCCCATCCGGCTGCGGCTACGCACCAGCAGCCGGCATCGGTCTCGCCAGTGCGGCACGATGTGAAACGACCAGACCCCGTCCCACGGCACGTTCGGCGCCGTACGCAGCACGAGGGACTGCCCCTCGGCCACCTCCACGACCGGCAGTGCTATTCCGTCGGACAATCCCATCCAGCCCTTCGGCACCAGGCGTACGACATCACCGACCGCGAGTCGCTGCCATTCCGGATGGATGCGATCGGCGTTACGAATGTGCAGGCCGACCAGATTCTCCAACGCCTCGTAGCTGTACAAGCCGCCCCGATCCTGACCCATCTGCACCAGCCACGGCCAGATCGCGGACGCCGGCGCGTCGATCCACACCGCGTCGGTCGTCTGGACGGCCGGCCGACCCACCAGCGCGTCACCCGGGAGCGTCATCTGGCACTCCTCCTTGGTGGCACCCCAATTGCGATAGAACCGCCTGGCCGCGTAGAGCGATGCGGTCGCCGCCGCAATACCGGCAACACTTCTGATCATGACGACCACTGTCCGATGGCCGACGACGTTTTTCTAGGGTCGGTGGTCACCGGCATCGCGGCCGATCGGCCCGATCGCCGGATTGCCCCGTCGCAGCCGCTTGTGCGCGGCGTCTGCCAGCAGTAGGGCGGGGACCGCGGCGGCCGCGACCGCGAATCCCGCTGGTATCGGTCCGGCCTGGCCCAGCAGATGTGCCACCGGCGGTACGTAGAGCAGAACAAGCAGGAAACTGAGCTCGACGCCGACCGCGACGATGAGCAGTTTGTTGGTGCGTATCGGCAATGCCCAGGCCGGGCGAACCGTGCTCCGGCACGCGAATGCATTGGCGACCTGGCCCAAGACGATCGCCGTGAACGCCGCGCCCGAGGCGGCCATCAGCTCGGTGCCGCCCGGGAACGGGCTGCCCGGCCACCATCCTTGGCCCAGGAAGGAGACGACGAATGCGGCCAGGGCAACGATGGCCTCGACAGGTCCGAGAACGGTGAACGCGCGCAGCATCACCGCGCGGTCCAGTAAGTGCCCGCGAACCGGTGGTCCGTCCAACACGTATTTGCCGGGCGGCTCCGCGCCCAGTGCCAGTGCCGGGAAGATGTCGGTGCCGATATCGAGCGCCAGGACCTGGAGCACTCCGATAGCAAGGGGGAAACGTCCGGCCGTGAGCGCCCAGATGATGAAGGGCGCGAGTTCGGCGACGTTGTCCGTGAGGTGATAGGTGAGGAACCGGCGGATGTTTGCGAACGTCGCCCTGCCCTGTGCGACTGCGGCGACGATGGTTTCGAAATTGTCGTCGAGCAGCACGACATCGGCCGCCTCGCGAGCGACATCCGTTCCGCTTTTCCCCATGGCGACGCCGATGGCGGCCTCTCGAAGGGCGGGCGCATCGTTGACACCGTCCCCGGTCATCGCCACCACGTGTCCACGCCCGCGCAGCGCGCGAGCAATCCGCAGCTTGTCCTCCGGCGTCACCCGGGCGACGACCACGCCGTCGCGGTCGAGGATCTCCCCGAGCCGGTGCGGGTCATCGGGCAGGGCATCCGCGGTCAAGACCGGGCTGTCGGCACCGAGCAACCCGATTTCGCGCGCGATGGCCGCGGCTGTCTCGGGATGATCGCCGGTCAACATCGCGACCCGGATGCCCGCGCCCCGGCAGCCGGCCAGGACCTTTGCCACGCCGCGCCGCGGTGGGTCTTCCAGGGCGAGGAGGCCGAGCAGTGTGAGGTCGGTCTCGGCAGCCTCCGATGTCGACGGAACAGCGTCACCCGGCGCCAGGTCGCGACACCCTACCGCCAGTACCCGCAATCCGCGGCGCGCCAGTTTCTCGAATGCCTCGGTGGCTTCAGGGAGATGGCCGCACAGGGGAATCACCGCGTCGGGTGCCCCCTTGACCAGGATCCGGTTCCCGGACACCACCGACATGCGGCGTCGTCGGGCGTCGAAGGGGAACCTGGCCCGGTCTTCCGTTGAGCCGTCGCCGACAGTGTCCGCACCGACGCGGCGTGCGAATGCGTCAAGTGCGGCTTCCATCGGGTCACCGTGCGGAACCCAGGCTCCGCCGACCTGCTGCACTCGCCCCGACGAGCAGCGCACTGCGGCCCATCCCACCCCGCGAAGCGCATCGGCGACCGCCGGCGAGTCGCAGAGCACCTCGGCGACCGGCTCGTACCCGGTGCCGTCGATCCTGGCGCCGCCCGGTGGCGTCCACGCTTCGACGACCGACATCTCGTTCTGGGTGAGCGTGCCGGTCTTGTCAGTGCAGATGAACGTGGTTGAGCCGAGCGTCTCCACCGCCTCCAAATGCCTTACCAGGGCATGCTTCTTGGCCATTCGCTGAGCACCCATGGCCAGCGACAGCGTCAACGTGGGCAGCAGGCCTTCGGGAACAACGGCGACCGTCACGCCGACGGCGAACAAGAAGCCCGCCGA
>CAZDYH010000001.1:5062-24290 GCA_964509355.1 uncultured Mycobacterium sp. | reverse complement strand
GGCCTTCGGGAACAACGGCGACCGTCACGCCGACGGCGAACAAGAAGCCCGCCGACGGCGGTGTGCCGATCAGCAGCGCAACGCCGAAGAACAGCACGCCAACACCAACCGCTACCACGGCAATGACCCGTGACAGCCGCGACAGCTCCCGCCGCAACGGAGTTGCCGCCCGGTCCTGCGCCTGGGTGAGACGGGCAATTCCGGCCAGTTTCGTCTGCGCGCCGGTGCCGGTGACGCGTGCTCGTGCCTCACCTTCCACCACGAAGCATCCGGCGAAGACCGCCTCACCGGCTCCGGGGTGATCGGGAACACTTTCGCCGGTCAGCGCCGACGTGTCGACCGCGAGACCCGCGACGGTTTCCAGCACCGCGTCCGCTGATATCCGATCACCCTCGCAGAGCAGGACCACATCGCCGATGACCAGCTCGTCGGCCGGAATCTGTCGTGGCCTCTTGTCCCGCAACACCGTTGCCCGCTGCGGCAGCATGTGCCGCAGCCCCTCCGCGGCATGCTGGGCGCGCTCTTCCTGGGCGAACGCGAACAGCCCGTTCAACACGATGACCACGAAGATGGCGATCCCGAGCTGCGGTAGTCCGGCGACGAAGGCCAGCGCGCCCGCGACCCAGAACAGCAGCGCAAAGAAGTGGACCAGCTCGGCGGCAAGGCGTCGCCACAGCGGCGTGGCGCGTTGCTCGGGCAAACGATTCGGCCCGTCCCGGGCCAGCAACTCGGCCGCCCGCTCGGACGTCAGGCCGACACCGGTGCGCGCCTGACCGCTCATCCCGGGATCCGTCACCGCCATCCTCACGCCCGCACATGAACCGGTCCGCTCTCGTAGTCACCGGCAGCTCTGACCCTATGCGGTTGGCTTCGTCGCGGCCGCAGCACGCGCACGGTCAGGGACGCTCGCTACAGCATCCGCCGCCAAAGGCCCTTCACCTTCGGGACTTCAGCCCCTAGCAGCTCATTTCCTCAGGTGGTCGAATCCAACGTGTCACACTTTCACAACACTTGGGAGACAAGATGAGCAACCTTCCCGAACACCGTCATACCCGGTCGTTTCTGCCGGAGTTTTCCGAGTTGTTCACCACCTTCCCGTCGTTCGCAGGGCTTCGTCCGATGTTCGACAACCGCCTGATGCGGTTGGAGGACGAGATGAAGGAGGGCCGCTACGAAGTCCGGGCCGAGCTCCCCGGGATCGATCCGGCCAAAGATGTCGACATCACGGTTCGCGACGGACAGTTGACGATCAAGGCCGAACGCACCGAGAAGCACGAATCGAAGGGACGTTCGGAATTCTCGTACGGCTCGTTCGTCCGCTCGGTGTCGCTGCCCGCCGGCGCCGACGAGGACGACATCACCGCCACCTACGACAAGGGCATCCTCACCGTCTCGGTCGCCGTTTCTGCGCCTGAGACCACCGAGAAGCGCGTTCAGGTTCAGTCCACGAAGTGACCTGACAGTGCGGTCCCGGAGCACCCCGCTCCGGGACCGCAGCCTCAACTTAGTCAACTAGGAGAAGCCGTGAGCGACAAGGACTCCGATCAAGACACCAAGCGGTGGAAGGTCAAGATCACCATCGACGAGCACGATGAACGCACCCGGGCCAAGGCCCGTCTGCGCTGGCGGGGCCGCAAGCTGGTGGGCATCGGTCTGGCCCGGCTCAACCCGGCTGATGAGAACGTCGCCGACATCGGCGACGAACTGGCCGTCGCCCGTGCGTTATCGCAGCTGGCGAACCAGCTCTTCGGCACGACAGCCGCCGATATCGAAGCCGTCACACATGAACCGGTGACACCCCTGCACTGAACCGCTCTGCCGAAGGAGTACGGCGATGACCCGAACGACCGGAGCCAGCGGGCGCCCACCCAGACGCCTGTTCCGTGACCGGCGCGAAGCCGGCCGTATCCTGGCCGATCTGCTGAACGCCTACCGCGGCAAGCCCGATGTGGTGGTGCTGGGTTTGGCCCGGGGCGGGATTCCCGTCGCCTGGGAGGTGGCCGCCGCGCTGGGTGCCCCGCTCGACGCGTTCATCGTCCGCAAGCTGGGCGCCCCCGGTCATGAAGAATTCGCGGTGGGGGCGCTGGCCAGCGGGGGTCGCGTGGTCGTCAACGACGACATCATGCGCGGTCTCGGTATCACACCGCAGCAACTGCGGGATATCGCCGAACGTGAGGGTCGGGAGCTGCTGCGTCGGGAGGCGGCATATCGCGAAGGTCGCCCGCCGGCCGAGGTCACCGGCAAGACGGTCATCCTGGTCGACGACGGACTGGCGACCGGATCGAGCATGCTCGCCGCGGTGCAGGCGCTGCTCGAGTTGGAACCGGCGCACATTGTCATCGCCGTGCCCGCGGCACCCGAATCGACATGCCGGGAGTTCGCCGGACTGGTCGACGATGTGGTGTGCGCATCCATGCCCACCCCGTTCCTGGCGGTCGGCGAATCCTTCTGGGATTTCAGCCAAGTCAGCGACGAGGAGGTGCGCGTACTGCTGGCCACCCCGACGACGGGCGCCGGCGCACCGGAAAGGCTGGCGGAGGAATCATCGGCCGACGCGATCCGGCGTGTCGCCATCGACGCCCCGGCCGGCGTCCCGCCGCATGAGGTATTGGACGACCTGATCGGCGACGCCCGCATCGTGCTGATCGGCGAGGCCTCGCACGGCACACACGAGTTCTATCAGGCGCGCGCCGAAATGACGCAGTGGCTGATCGAGGAGAAGGGTTTCACGGCCGTGGCGGCCGAAGCCGACTGGCCCGACGCCTACCGGGTGAACCGCTACGTCCGCGGTCTCGGCGCCGACACGTCCGCCGACGAGGCGCTGGCCGGGTTCGAGCGTTTCCCGGGCTGGATGTGGCGCAACGTGGTGGTTCGTGACTTCGTCGGTTGGTTGCGCTGGCACAACGAGCGCTGCCTGGTCGACGGCCGGCAACAGGCCGGGTTCTACGGCCTGGATCTGTACAGCCTGCACCGGTCGATGCACGAGGTGATCGCCTATCTCGACACGGTGGACCCGGTGGCGGCGTCGCGCGCGCGGGCACGGTACGCCTGCTTCGACCACGCCTCCCCCGATGACGGCCAGGCGTACGGATACGCCGCGGCGTTCGGTGCCGGACTGTCCTGCGAACGACAGGTGGTCGACCAGTTGATGGATTTCCACCGCAACGCGCTTGCCTACCTGCGCAGCGACGGCCTGCTCGCCGAGGACGAACTGTTCTGCGCCCAACAGAACGCGCAGACGGTGCGCAACGCCGAGGTCTACTACCGCGCAATGTTTCGCGGGCGGGTCACGTCATGGAACCTGCGCGACGCACATATGGCACAAACACTGCAGTCCCTGCTGGCCCACCTGGATCGCCATCGCGGCTCCAATCCGGCGCGAATAGTCGTGTGGGCACACAACTCCCACGTAGGTGACGCCCGTGCCACCGAGGTGTCGGCCGACGGCCAGCTGACGCTGGGCCAGCTGGTACGCGAACGATACGCCGACGAGTGCCGCCTCATCGGCTTCAGCACCTACCGCGGCACGGTGACGGCGGCCAGCCAGTGGGGAGGCATCGCCGAGCGAAAAGCGGTCCGGCCCGCGCTGGATGGCAGCGTCGAGGAAATGTTTCACGAGACGGGCAAGGATGCTTTCCTGGTAACCATGCAGGACGGGCCCGCGGCGACCGGTGCGTTGGATCAGGTCCGGCTGGCCCGGGCCATCGGGGTGATCTATCAACCGGCGACCGAACGGCAGAGCCACTATTACCACGTCAGGCCCGCCGACCAGTACGACGCGATGATTCACATCGACGACACCCGAGCCCTCGAGCCACTGGAGCCGACCAGCCGATGGACCGCCGGCGAAACGCCCGAGACCTACCCGAGCGGGCTGTAGCGCACCATGATCGTGACGTTGACGATGAACCCGGCCCTGGACATCACCACCAACATTGACCGGGTTCGTCACACCGACAAGCTGCGTTGCAGCGCTCCGCGTTACGACCCCGGTGGGGGTGGCATCAATGCCGCACGGGTCGCCCACGTCCTCGGCGCAGCGGTATCGGCCATCTTCCCGGCGGGCGGCACCACCGGCGAGGTGCTCACCAAGCTCGTTGCCGACGCCCAGGTGTCACTGCACCGGGTCCCGATCGCAGAGTCGACGCGGGAGAGCTTCACCGTGGACGAGCTGAGCACCGGCCGCCAGTACCGGTTCGTGCTGCCCGGGCCGCAGTTGACCCCCGCAAACCAGACCGAGTGTCTGGCCCAGCTTCAACGGGCCGCCGGATCGGCGGATTTCGTGGTGGCAAGCGGTAGCCTCCCGCCCGGAGTCTCCGCGGACTTCTATCAGCGCATCGCCGACATCTGCCACGAGCATGGGGCGCTGCTGATCCTGGACACGTCGGGGGGCGGGCTGCGCCAGATCAGCTCCGGCGTGTTCCTGCTCAAACCAAGCGTGCGCGAACTGCGTGAATGCGTCGATCGGGAACTCGACACTGAAGCAGATCAGCTGGCCGCCGCCCATGAACTGATTGACCGCGGCTGCGCCAAGAACGTCGTCGTCTCACTCGGCGCCAACGGCGCTTTGCTCGCCACACCGGTTGGCAGCCAACGCTATTCGCCGATATCGGTGCCATCTGGTAGCGGCGTCGGCGCCGGTGACGCAATGGTGGCCGCCATCACCGTCGGCCTGAGCCGCGGCTGGCCGCTCGACAAGGCGGTCCGGCTGGGCATTGCCGCAGGCGCCGCCATGCTGCTCACCCCCGGCACGGCACCGTGCAGGCGCGACGATGTGGAACGATTCTTCGAACTGGTCGAGGACCCGGTAGAAGTCGCCTGACCGGATGAGTCGCCCGGCAAGGCGGGACCAAGTGACCCGTGATCGGGGACCAACGCCCCTGCGGAAGCGGCGCCGAGGTGGCTAGTGTCGTATCTCAATAAGCGAAGATCCGGGAGCCGACGATGCGCGAAGACCATTCACCGCCGTCCGCCGTAGTCGTCGGCGTCGACGGCTCGAAGGCGGCGATCCGCGCCGCGCTCTGGGCCGTCGACGAGGCCGCCAGCCGCGACATCCCACTGCGCCTCGTCTACGCGATCGAGCCCGGCGAGACATCGGAGACGGACCCGGAGGACGCTGCGCGCAAGCTGGCAACCGCTGAGATCTCGGTTCGTTATGCGTTCACGGCCGTCGAAGCCGCGGGGAAGCCGGTCAAGATCGAGGTGGAGATCGTGCAGGGCAGCCCGACCGGCGCGCTGATTCACGCCTCCCGATCGGCGGCCATGATCGTTGTCGGTTCGGTGGGGTTGCGGCACTTCGCAGACGGACGTGTCGGGTCGACCGCCGCGTCCCTGGCCGCGTCCGCGCACTGCCCGGTGGCGATCATCCGGGGCCGTGACGACACCGGCTCGTCGCATGCCGGCTGGATCGTCGTCGAGGTGGACCAGTCCGCAGAAAACGCCGCCGTCATGCAGCGGGGCGTCGAGGAGGCGCTGCTGCGCCATGCCCCGTTGCGAGTACTGACGGCGTGGCAGTCCAAGTTCACCGACATCCACGACGGTCACGCCGTGGCCGACGGCAACCGCCAGGCGCGTGCGCAACTCAATCGCCGACTGGCCCGCTGGACGCGACAGTACCCGGATCTCGAGATCGAGTCGGTGGCCGTGCACGGCACCGTCCTGAACTATCTGGCCGGCAACGTCAAGTCCGTTCAACTCGTCGTCGTGAGCGCCCGCGACACCGGCGACGTCGGCGAACTCGTCGGTCCGACCGGCAATGCGGTGCTGCACGACACCGACTGCTCACTCCTCATCGTCGACCGACAGAGCTGTTTGTGATCCAGCGACCCGCTACGCGTCGCGAGCGACGATCACCGGCATCCGCGCGGACTGGACCACCGCCGCACTGACCGAACCCAGCAGCATTCCGGCGAACCCGCCGCGGCCGTGACTGCCGACGACGACAAGCTGTGCGGACTCCGACAGCTCAACAAGCTGACGAGCCGGCCGATCACAGGCGACGACACGGCGCACCTTGACATCGGGATAACGCTCCTGCCAACCCGCCAGACGCTCTGCCAGGATCTCCTCGCCGAGCGACTGCATCGTCGAGTACTCCACACCGGGGAACTCGGCCACGCTGACATCGCTCCAGGCATGCACGGCGACGAGTTCCACGCCCCGATGGGAAGCCTCCTCGAAGGCGATCGCCGTCGCCGACTCCGACGCCGGCGAGCCGTCGATTCCGACGACCACGGGCGCCTGAGCGGGATGGGGCATCAGCGGGTCCTCGTCATGGATGACCGCCACCGGGCAGTGCGCGTGGTGCACCAATCCGGAACTGACCGACCCGAGCAGCCGTCGCAGGAACGCGCCGTGCCCGCGGCAGCCCACCACGATCATCGCGGCCTCTTTGGTGAGTTCAACCAGGGTGGGCACGGTAGGCCCCGGGATCACCTCGGTGGTGACCTCCGGCGGACCCGCCTTCCCGGTGCTCTCCTCGACGACCTCGAGCGCCTCCCGGATCAGATCATCGGCCTGCTCTTCCTGCCATTGCGCGTAACCGGCAGGTAGCGGCACCTCCGGAAACGTCATCACCGAGGGCGGGTTGAGGATGTGCACCAGCGTGAGCGGAACGTCGCGCATCGCCGCGTCGCGTGCCGCCCATTCGACGGCCACCTTGGCACTGGGTGAGCCGTCGACGCCGACGAGTATCGCACGACGCGTTGTGTCAGAGGACATTTCACATTCCTTCAGGTCGTCTATCAGATCGTTGACCGCTTACGGCCATGACGCTAGAACGGCGCATGTGCTCAGGTCAGGAGGCATTAGTCACCAAACGGATGGCCGTAGGGCCTTGCTGTGGCATCGCCGTCACCTAGTACAACCGTCACGCATACTCTCGGTGACATCCAAGGGGAGCCAGGAGCATCGATGAACGCGCAGTCACCGACAACCGTCGTAGTCGGCATCGACGGTTCGCAGCAAGCCATCCATGCCGCCGAATGGGCGGTCGACGAAGCCGTCAGCCGCGACATCACGTTGCGCCTCGTTCACGCAACCCAACCCGACAAGGAGCCGGCGGCAATCGAATTCGCCGAGGCCGCGCTGCGGGCCGCGTCCGCCGCGGTCGAGGCCACCGGGAAGCCCGTGATGGTCGCAACGGCAATTGTTCACGGCAGCCCCGACGCCGTACTGATAGCCGAATCGTCGGGCGCGGAGATGCTCTGTGTCGGATCTGTCGGCATCGGATCCGTAGCGCGCATCCTGCTCGGATCGACCGCGGCGACATTGGCCACCGGAGGGTACTGCCCGGTTGCGATCATCCGATCACGCCGCGACGCAGCGCCGTCGGATAGCGGTTGGATCGCGGTCGTGGTCGATGATGATCCCGACAACGACGCGGTGGTGGCGCAGGCAATGAGAGAGGCAAAGCTGCGCAAGGCGTCCCTACTTGCGATTGGGGTGTGGCGGTCGGGTCTCGGCGAGATTCCCTACGACCAACTTGATCGCCGCCTCGGGAAATGGGTGAACCAATACCCGGACGTACACGTGCAGCCCGTCGCCGCGCGCAGTGGTCCCGCCGAATTCCTGAGAAACACCGACGAAGCCATCCAGTTGATGGTCGTGGGCACCCGCGACGCCAACCATATTGCGGCGCTCGTCGGACCACCCGGCCACCCGATCTTCGCGCACGCCGAGTGCTCAGTGCTGATAGTCCGCGACTGAAATCGCCGGCGATCAACCCGCTCACATCCCGGCTGTGACCAGACCGGCGCTCTCTGCGATTACTGAAGCATTCAATCAGCCGCCCCGTGGGGGTCGGGCGACTAGCCTCGAGACAGTGACCTCAACTCCAGGCGAGCCGGAATCACCGCGTAGGGGCGACGACGCTGCCCGGCACCCGGCCGAACCGCATGTGGGATCGTTCACCAACAAGCTCAACTGGCTTCGCGCCGGAGTCTTGGGCGCCGACGACGGAATCGTCTCGACCGCCGGGATCGTGATAGGTGTCGCCGCCGCATCCGCCTCCAAAGCGCCGATTTTCACCGCCGGTATCGCGGGCCTGGCAGCCGGTGCGCTGTCGATGGCTGTCGGTGAGTACGTGTCGGTCAGCACGCAACGCGACACCGAGCGGGCGCTCCTCGACAAGGAGCGGACCGAGTTGGCCGAGCAGCCACAAACTGAGCTGGAAGAGCTTGCCAGGCTCTACGAATCCAAGGGAATTTCGCCCGAGACAGCGCAAACGGTGGCCAAAGAGCTCACCGCACATGACGCCTTCTCCGCACACGTGGACATCGAACTGGGTATCGATCCGGAGGATCTGACCAGCCCGTGGCAGGCCGCGGTCTCCTCGGCGTCGGCTTTCACCCTGGGTGCGCTACTCCCGCTGCTGGCGATCCTGCTTCCACCGCCGGCTGCCCGGATACCGGTCACGGTGGCCGCGGTCCTGATTGCGTTGGCCATCACCGGCTGGATCAGTGCGCGGTTGGGCGGCGCAAATCCCGGACCGGCAGCCTTGCGCATCACCATAGGTGGCGCGCTGGCCATGGCGGTTACCTTCGCTATCGGCCATTTCGTCGGCGCGGCGATCGCATAGGGGCTCGCCGCTCTCGGAGAGGTTCGGCTAGCCGGTATCGTCACCGCAGTGACGGCGGGTGACGATCGAGCAGCCGCGTTACCTGTTTTCGCCGACGTCGACACCGGAGTCGACGACGCGATGGCACTGGTGTACTTGCTGGCCAGCTCCGACGCGGAGCTGGTCGGTATCGCGTCGACCGGCGGAAACGTTGCGGTGAACCAGGTTTGCGCCAACAACCTCGGACTCCTCGAGCTGTGCCGGGCAACCGGGATACCGGTGTCCAAGGGTGCAGATCAGCCCGTGAGCAGTCCATTGCGCACCGCCGAGGACACCCACGGCCCAGCGGGTTTGGGCTACGCCGAACTGCCGTCGCATGATCGCCGGCTCACCGGCTATGACTCCGCGCAGGCCTGGGTCCGCGCGGCGCATGCCCACCCCGGACAGCTGATCGGGTTGGTCACCGGCCCGTTGACCAACCTGGCACTGGCCCTGCGCGTCGATCCGACGCTGCCGGCACTGTTGCGCCGGCTGGTCATCATGGGCGGCTCCTTCGATTACCGCGGGAACACCACACCCGTGGCCGAATGGAACATCAGCGTCGACCCGGAAGCCGCGGCCGAGGTCTTCGCCGCGTGGGGTTCTATCGTCGGTGCTGAAGGGCCGCAACACCTTCCGATCGTGTGCGGGCTGAACCTGACGGAAAACGTCGCGATGACGCCGGCCAATCTGGGCAGGCTGGCGGCGGCGGCAGACTCGGCGACGATGGCGATGAGCGTGCTCGACGTCCGGGGAACCAGATCCGCGGCATCCAACCCGTTGATCCGAGTGCTCGAGGATGCGATGCGGTTCTACTTCGAATTCCATTTCGACCAGGGCGAAGGATATCTGGCGCACCTGCACGATCCGCTTGCCGCGGCAGTGGCACTGGACCCTGATCTGGTGAGGACCAGACCGGCGACGGTGGACGTGGAACTCGCGGGCACATTGACACGAGGTATGACGGTCGCCGACTGGACCGGGCACTGGGGTCGAGAGCCCAACGCGCAGATCGGTATTGACGTCGCACCCGCGGTCTTCTTCGAGCGGTTCATCGAACGGGTCGGGCGGTTCGCACGCCGGCTCGGCTGAACTTGCGCTACTACTCGTAGATCCCTTCCAGGTACCACCGCCTTTGCCGGTAACACAACAGCATGGCCGTACCGGAGTCGCCGGCGCCGCTCTCCAGGAGCACCTGGGCGCGGGCAGTGCGACCCCTGGCCTGCTCCCACCACCGTTCGTCGACCGGCCACGGTCCGGCCCACCAGCACAGCCGGTCTTCACGGCCACGGGCGGTCAGTCGCGCCGGATCGGCGGAGAACATCCCCCGGCTGGTCACCCGCACCGGATTACCCTGGGCGTCAAGCAATTCCACCGGTTCGTCGAGCAGCACCGTCGGTGCGGGCTCGGGCAGTTGGCCGGGCCACGGTTGACGGGGATCGGCACGCGGTACCAGCTCGTCCCCCAGCGGCGTCAACGTGATGCGTTCGGCCGGGCCGCGACCACCACTGAGCACCGGCACCTGCACCGCCTCCGGTCCGAGCAGCCCCTGCACCCGTATCAATGCCCGGCGCGCGCGAAGCCTGTCCTCTTCGCCGACGCCGCCCCACAGCGGCAACTGCAGCGCCTCGGCGGACACCACCTCCACCGGCTGCAGTCGCAACATCGTCACCGGCGCGGTCGGCCGGTCCCGGGCATGGCGCCTGTTCAGCCAGCCATCCAGCTGCCAGCGCACCCGGTCGGCGGTGGCATCCTCGGTCAGCGGCTCGGCACAGCGCCACACCCGGTTAAGCTCGTCGCCATTGGCGGTGACGGCGTGAATGGCCAGCCGGGTACACCCCACCCCGGCCGCCATCAGCGTCTGGTGCAGTGCGCCGGCCAACGAGCGGCCGGCGAACGCCGCAGCATCGACCCGGTCGATCGGCGGATCGCACTGCAGGACGGCATCGAGCTCCGGTGCCGGCTCACGTCCGGACGGCCCGCGTTCCGGCTCGCCGCAGGCGAACCGGTGCGCGGTCACCGCGTCGGCACCGAACCGCGACGCCACATCGGTGCGGGACAGCGCGGCGAACTGCCCGATGCTTCGAATTCCCATGCGCCACAGAAGATCTGCCAGCTCATCCCGTCCGGGAGCCGACAGGCTTGGCTCGGTGGCCAGCTGGCGGATCGACAGTGCCGACAGGAACAGCGCGTCCTGTCCCGGCTCCACGACCCGGCCGGCGCGCGCGGCGAAGACCGCGGTAGACAACTGGTCGGCGACTCCGACCTGGCATTCGGCCCCGGCCGCGGCCACCGCGTCAACCAGCCGCTCCGCGGCCTGGTGTTCGGACCCGAAATAGCGGGCCGCTCCGCGAACCGGCAACACCAGCAGGCCGGGCCGCAGCACCTCGGCGCGGGGCACCAGATCGTCCACCGCCGCCGTCACCGCTTCGAAAAAGCGGGCGTCGCGGTCGGAATCCGCCGCCACGACGTGCAGGTGCGGGCAGCGTGCCTGCGACTCCCGTCGCCGCAGACCTCGCCGCACTCCGGCCGAACGGGCGGCCGACGAGCAGGCGATCACCCGGTTGGCCAGGGTGACCGCCACCGGGGCCGTCGCCGGCAGACCCGCGGCCGCGGCAGCGGCGACCGCGGGCCAGTCCATGCACCAGATCGCCAGCACCCGGGATGACACAGCCGCTGATCACCCGGCCCGCACTCGCCGCCCGCCGGCCCGCACCGCCAGCCGCACCCGGCTGATCCGCCCGCATCCGGGAATGGCTGCGCCACCGGCACCCGCGGTCATCTCGTAGCCGCAGACCCGGGCCTCCAGCCGCATCGACGCCCCCTGCCAGTCGCCACCGGTGACCAGCAGCGTGCAGCCCTTGTGGCGGGCGCGGGCCAGCACCGCCCGCGCCCGGGTCGCCGGCACCGAGCGCCCGCCCAGAGCGAGCACCACCAGGTCCATACCGTCCATGAGGACCGCAGCGACCTCGACCGGGTCGGTCCCGGGATCGGGGACCACCGCGAGCCGGCTCAGGTCCGCACCCATCTCCGCGGCGGCCAGCAGCCCGATATCCGGCTGGCCGACGATGGCCGCATTCCCGCCGGCGGCCGTCACTGAGGCCACCACGCTCAGCGGCAGCGACCGGGCGCCCGACAGCACCGCCACCGTTCCGCGCGGCAACGCGGTGGGCAGTGCTTCTGCCAGCAGTCCCGGGATCGGCAGCAAAGATTCCGACTCCGGTAGTAGGTCGTTCGAGTGGACCTGGCCGCGCCGTCCGGCACCTACCTTCCCCGACACTGCCGCCATCTGCCGGCGCAGCTGTTGCAGCTGCTCAGCGCGGTCGTCATGCCGCGGCCCGAGGGCAATTGCCGCTGTCATCGCCCACCTCCGGGGCCATCAGTGTTCGGTGTATTCGAATATATGTTCGATACTGCGAGTAAACACCCACCCACCGACACCGTCAAGCGGTCAGAAACGTCGGATACAGACGAGTGACGCCTACTCCCACTCGATGGTGCCCGGCGGCTTGCTGGTGACGTCCAGCACGACGCGGTTCACCTCGGCGACCTCGTTGGTGATGCGGGTCGAGATGCGTTCCAGCACCTCGTAGGGCACCCGCGTCCAGTCGGCGGTCATGGCGTCCTCGCTGGACACCGGCCGCAACACGATCGGGTGGCCATAGGTCCGGCCATCGCCCTGCACCCCGACCGACCGGATGTCGGCCAACAGCACCACCGGACACTGCCAGATCTGATGGTCCAGACCCGCCGCGGTCAGCTCCTCACGCGCGATCGCGTCGGCGCGCCGCAGGGTGTCCAGCCGCTTCGCGGTGACCTCCCCGACGATCCGGATACCCAGGCCCGGCCCCGGAAACGGCTGGCGCGCAACGATTTCCTCCGGCAGACCCAACTCGCGCCCAACCGCGCGCACCTCGTCCTTGAACAGCAGCCGCAGCGGCTCGACGAGGGTGAACTTCAGGTCGTCGGGCAGGCCGCCGACGTTGTGGTGGCTCTTGATGTTGGCCGTGCCGCTGCCACCGCCGGACTCGACCACGTCCGGGTACAGCGTGCCCTGCACCAGGAACTCGATCCCCTGATCAGATCCAGCGTCGCTGTGCCCCAAAACATCCCGGACCGCGCCCTCGAACGCCCGGATGAACTCCCGGCCGATGATCTTGCGCTTGCCCTCCGGATTCGTCACACCGGACAACGCATTCAGGAAGGTCGCCTCGGCGTCGACGGTGACCAGGTTGGCACCGGTAGCGGCGACGAAGTCGCGCTGCACCTGCGTGCGCTCCCCGGCGCGCAACAACCCGTGGTCGACAAACACACATGTCAGCCGGTCACCGACGGCGCGCTGCACCAGCGCCGCGGCCACCGCGGAATCCACCCCGCCGGACAGGCCGCAGATCGCCTTGCCGTCGCCGATCTGGTTGCGCACCTGCTCGATGAGCGTGTCGGCGATATTGGCGGCGGTCCATGTCGCGCCGATCCCGGCGAAGTCGTGCAGAAACCGGCTGAGCACCTGCTGCCCGTGCGGGCTGTGTATCACCTCGGGGTGATACTGCACGCCGGCCAGCCTGCGACCGCGGTCCTCAAAGGCGGCCACCGGAGCACCCGCGCTGGTCGCCACCACTTCGAATCCGTCCGGCGCGACAGTGACCGCGTCGCCGTGGCTCATCCACACCGGCTGTATGTCGGGCAGGCCCGAATGTAGCTCACCGCCAACGACATTAAGCTCGGTACGGCCGTACTCACTGGTGCCGGTGCGCTCGACGGTGCCGCCGAGGGCCTGGGCCATCGCCTGGAAGCCGTAGCAGATACCGAAGACCGGGACACCGAGGTCGAACAGCGCGGGGTCGAGTCGGGGGGCACCGTCGGCGTAGACGCTGGCCGGTCCGCCGGAGAGCACGATCGCCTGGGGATCCTTGGCTTTGACCTCCGCCACGGTCGCGGTATGCGGAATGACCTCGGAGAAGACCCGGGCCTCCCGGACCCGCCGGGCGATCAGCTGGGCGTACTGCGCGCCGAAATCCACTACCAGGACGGGGCGAGGCGAGGCAGCTTCCACCGTTTCAGTCTAGTGGCGGCCGGACGGGGACCCGTCGAGGCCGCCGAATGTGAAACTGCCGGCGCATTTCTCGGGTAGGCCCGACACTCGGCACCAACCAGACGGTCAACCGGCCGAGCTGACCGGCTCGATCGGCAGGCGCCGAAGAGCGCCGGGTGCGTCGGCGGGTACGACGGGATGCGCGGGCGCGATCGGCTCCAGCCGCCGGTAGGCCTCACCCTGGCGCGGCCGCAGATCGTCCTCGCCCTTGTTCGGCCACAGCGACGCCGCCCGCTCGGCCTGCGCGGTGATGCTCAGCGACGGGTTGACCCCGAGGTTCGCCGAGATGGCCGCACCGTCGACCACCGACAACGTCGGATACCCGTACACCCGTTGGTAGGGATCGATGACACCGTGCTGCGGGCTGTCGCCGATCGCCGCGCCGCCCAGGAAGTGTGCGGTCAGCGGGATATTGAACAGCTCGCCCCAGCTACCGGCTGCGACGCCGTCGATCTTGGCGGCCAGCCGGCGGCTGACCTCGTTGCCGGCCGGAATCCACGTCGGGTTCGGTTCGCCGTGGCCCTGCTTGCTGGACATCCGACGCCCGCCCAGCCGGCCGCGTTTGATGAACGTCGTAATCGAGTTGTCCAGATGCTGCATCACCAACGCGATCACGGTCCGCTCGCTCCACTGCCGGGTGTTGAGTATCCGCCGGGTGCCGCGCCAGTCCCGGCTGGCCGCGCGGAGCCACTGCCGCCAGCGCGGCGTGTCCGTGCCGCCGGGGCCCGGTCCGTCGGTCATCAGTGTCTGCAGCAGGCCCATCGCATTGGAGCCCTTGCCGTAGCGGCACGGTTCGACGTGCGTGGTGGCGTTCGGATGGATCGACGAGGTGATGGCGACGCCATGGGTCAGGTCGAGGTCGGGTGTGACCTTGAAACGCCCGGCGCCGACGATCGACTCGGAGTTGGTCCGGGTCAGCACGCCGAGGTTGTCCGACAGCGCGGGCAGTTTACCCTTGTCGCGCATCTTGAAGAGCAGTTCCTGGGTTCCCCAGGTGCCCGCCGCCAACACCAGCTGCGTGGCGGTCAGCGTCCGCTTCTTCTTGCGCAGCCACCGGCCGGTGGTGACGGTGCTCACCCGCCACATCCCGTCGGACCGCTGCTCGAATCCCGTCACGGTGGTCATCGGAATCACCTGTGCGCCAGCCGATTCAGCGAGCCCTAAGTAGTTCTTCACCAGGGTGTTCTTGGCGCCCACCCGGCAGCCGGTCATGCAGGAGCCGCATTCGGTGCACCCGACCCGATCGGGCCCCGCCCCGCCGAAGTACGGGTCGGGAACGCGTTCGCCCGGAGCCTTGCGCCCGTCGGGCCCGAAGAACACCCCGACCGGTGTCGCCACGAACGTGTCGCCCACCCCCATATCGTCGGCGACCTCCTTGAGAACGCGGTCGGCGTCGGTGAACGTCGGGTTCTGCACCACGCCGAGCATGCGCTGCGCCTGCTCGTAGTGCGGCGTCAACTCCGCGCGCCAGTCGGTGATGTGCGACCACTGCTGGTCGGCGAAGAACGGCTCCGGCGGCACGTAGAGGGTGTTGGCGTAGTTCAGCGATCCGCCGCCGACCCCGGCGCCGGCCAGGATCATGCAGTTGCGCAGCAGGTGGATCCGCTGAACCCCGTACATGCCCAGCCGCGGCGCCCACAGGAACTTGCGCAGGTCCCACGACGTCTCCGCGAAGTCCTCGTCGGCGAAACGCCTACCGGCCTCCAGCACCCCGACCCGGTAGCCCTTCTCCGTCAGCCGCAGCGCGGTGACACTGCCGCCAAAACCCGAACCGATAATCAGAACGTCGTAATCCGGCTTCATCGGCTCAGTATGAGTTACGACCCCACCGCCAGGCCAACCTTCTGGAATTCCTTGAGGTCGCAGTAGCCGGCCTTGGCCATCGAGCGGCGCAGACCGCCGACGAGGTTCAGCGAGCCGAACGGGTCATCGGACGGACCGGTGAGCACCTGGCGCAGCGACGGCCGCTCGCCGAAGGCGATCTGCATGAACGCACCGCGGGGAAGCGACGGGTGCGCGGCGGCGGCGGGCCAGTACCAGCCGTCGCCGAGCGCCTCGGCCGACTCCGCCAGCGGCGTCCCGAGCACCGCCGCGTCGGCGCCGCACGCGATGGCCTTGGCCAGGTCGCCGGAGGTGTGGATGTCGCCGTCGGCCAATACATGGACGTAGCGGCCGCCGGTCTCGTCGAGGTACTCGCGCCGGGCCGCGGCGGCGTCGGCGATGGCGGTGGCCATCGGGACGCTGATGCCCAGCACCTCGTCGCTGGTCGTCACACCGCTGGTGGAGCCGTAGCCGACGATCACACCGGCCGCCCCGGTGCGCATCAGGTGCAGGGCGGTGCGGTGGTCGAGGACACCGCCGGCGACCACCGGGATGTCCAGCTCGGAGATGAAGGTCTTGAGGTTGAGCGGCTCGCCGTCCCGGGCCACTCGTTCGGCCGAGATGATGGTGCCCTGGATGACCAGCAGGTCGATCCCGGCGGCCACCAGTGCGGGCGTCAGCGCCTGGGCGTTCTGCGGGCTGACCCGCACCGCGGTCGTCACTCCGGCGTCACGGACGCGCATCACCGCGGCGCCCAGCAGGTCCGGGTCCAGCGGTGCGGAGTGCAGCTGCTGCAGCAGCCGGATCGACGCCGACGGCTCGGACTCCTTCTCGGCGGCCTCGATGACCTGGAGGATCTTGGCTTCCACGTCGGCATGGCGACCGATCAGACCCTCGCCGTTGAGCACACCGAGCCCGCCGAGGCGGCCCATCTCGATGGCGAACTCCGGGGACACCAGCGCGTCGGTGGGATGCGCGATCACCGGGATCTCGAACCGGTAGGCGTCGAGTTGCCACGCCGTGGACACGTCCTTCGACGACCGCGTGCGGCGTGACGGCACGATGTTGATGTCGTCGAGCACATAGGTGCGGCGGGCGTTTCGGCCCATGCCGATCTCGACCATGTCTCGCATGACTAGGCCCCACTCTCTTCGCGCAAGCGGCTCATCGGCCTCCCCCTAGCGCGCGTAGTAGTTCGGCGCTTCGACGGTCATCGCGATGTCATGCGGGTGGCTCTCCTTGAGACCCGCCGCGGTGATCCGCACGAACTGCGCCTGCTGCAGCGCCTCGACGGTGGCCGCACCGGTGTACCCCATGGCGGCCCGCAGGCCGCCGGTGAGCTGATGGATCACCGTAGACAGCGGGCCGCGGAATGGCACCCGGCCCTCGATGCCCTCAGGTACCAGCTTGTCCTCAGAAAGCACATCGTCCTGGAAGTAGCGGTCCTTGGAATAACTCCGCCCGGAGCCACCAGCAGCGCCCCTGCCCTGCATGGCCCCGAGCGAGCCCATACCGCGGTAGCTCTTGAACTGCTTGCCGTTGACGAAGATCAGGTCGCCGGGCGCCTCCGCGGTGCCGGCCAGCAGCGAGCCCAGCATGGCGGTCGACGCGCCGGCGGCCAGCGCCTTGGCGATATCGCCGGAGTACTGCAGGCCACCGTCGGCGATCACCGGCACGGCGGCCGGCCCGCAGGCGGCGACCGCCTCCAGGATCGCGGTGATCTGCGGCGCGCCGACACCCGCCACCACGCGGGTGGTGCAGATCGACCCCGGCCCCACGCCGACCTTCACCGCGTCCGCGCCGGCCTCGACCAGCGCCGCCGCGGCGCTGCGGGTGGCCACGTTGCCGCCGATCACCTCGACCCGGTGGCCGGCTTCGGCCTTGAGCTTGCCGACCATGTCGAGCACCAGCCGGTTGTGGGCGTGGGCGGTGTCGACGACCAGCACGTCAACGCCGGCGTCGACCAGGGCCATCGCCCGCGCCCAGGCATCATCGCCGACACCGACAGCGGCACCGACCAGCAGGCGCCCGTCGCTGTCCTTGGTGGCCAGCGGGTGCTGCTCGGTCTTGACGAAGTCCTTGACGGTGATCAGCCCGGTCAGCCGCCCGTGCCCGTCGACGATCGGCAGCTTCTCGATCTTGTTGCGGCGCAACAGTCCAAGGGCGGCGTCGGCGGTGACACCCTCGCGTGCGGTGATCAGCGGGGCCTTGGTCATCACCTCGGCCACCGGCTTGCTCTGGTCGACCTCGAAGCGCATGTCGCGGTTGGTGATGATGCCGACCAATGCGCCGGAATGGTCGACCACCGGCAGCCCGGAGATCCGGAACCGGGCGCACATCGCATCGACCTCGGCCAACGTGTTGTCCGGCGAACAGGTGACGGGATCGGTGACCATACCGGCCTCGGACCGCTTCACTGTCTCGACCTGGCCGGCCTGTTCGGCCGCCGGCAGGTTGCGGTGCAGCACGCCCATACCGCCGGCGCGGGCCATGGCGATGGCCATCCGCGATTCGGTCACGGTGTCCATTGCCGAGCTGACCAGCGGCACCTTGAGGCGGATGTTCCTGGTGAGCTGGCTGGAGGTGTCGGCACCGGCGGGCACCACATCGGAGGCCGCCGGCAGCAACAGCACGTCATCGAAGGTCAGGCCGAGCATCGCGATCTTCTGCGGATCGTCCCCACCGGTCGGTAACGCGTCATCAGCCAGTCCGCTAACACGGCCGGCGTTGCCTTCGGCGATGGACATCGATGGGGCCTCCATAGGCATGCGGAGTAAGACTCTCATCCTATCGGCTACCGGGCTTTCCCGGCCCGCGGCCCGGTCCCGTTTCCGCACAATCGCGGCCTCCCGGCGAGACACCAACGGCTGGCGCGATGCCTGGAGGGCTGCGTACTGTATAGGCGTGCGCGACCACCTCCCACCGGGTTTGCCGCCCGATCCCTTCGCCGACGATCCGTGTGACCCGTCGGCGGCGCTCGATGCCATCGAGCCGGGCCAGCCGCTGGATCTGCAGGAGCGCACGGCGGTGGAGGCCGACCTGGCCGACCTGGCGGTCTACGAAGCATTGTTGGCGCACAGAGGGATTCGCGGGCTGGTGGTGTGCTGCGACGAATGCCAGCAGGACCACTATCACGATTGGGACATGTTGCGCGCCAACCTGCTGCAGTTGCTCGTCGACGGCACCGTGCGGCCGCATGAGCCCGCCTTTGACCCCGAACCTGACGCGTATGTCACCTGGGACTACTGCCGGGGTTACGCCGATGCCTCACTCAACGAGGCCACGTCGGATTCGGACGGCTACCGCTGAGCAGCCGGCACCTGCCCAGCCTCAGCTGATGCCGGGGACAGGCAGCTGAATCACCGGCTGCGGCGCGGTCGTCGTGGTCGTCACGTCGGGCGCCAGCTGCGCGGACGACGATTCCCCGGCCGCCGGAGCGCTACTCGAGCGTGACTCACTGGTCGGTGGCGCCGCCGCCGTGGACGTGGTGGTGGTCGCAGTGACCTTCGCGGTGGTGGTCGTGACCTCTGAGGAGGGTGGCAGCAGCGCCGGCGCCGGCGCATTGGAGGTCGTCGGCGCCGTGCTGGACGTCTGCGGTGCCGTCGTGGTGGTCGTCGGCGCCGTGCTGGACGTCTGCGGTGCCGTCGTGGACCCGGGTGCTGATGGAACCGATGTCGGCGGGGCCGGTGGCAATCCGGCCTGGGTCGGGCTCGTCGTCG
>CAZDYH010000001.1:0-4962 GCA_964509355.1 uncultured Mycobacterium sp. | reverse complement strand
GGAACCGATGTCGGCGGGGCCGGTGGCAATCCGGCCTGGGTCGGGCTCGTCGTCGTGGTGGTCTGCGGAGACGTGGGCTCCTGCGACGGGGACTCGGAGGTCGGCGTTGTGGTCGGCGGCACCAGCGCGGGCAGCGGAACGGTCACCGAAGTGGACGATGGGGCAACCACCTCGGGGTTTGGCGGGGAACTCGGCGGTACCGTCGCGTCCGGATCGCGCGTCTCGACCTTGACGTTCAGCCGATTCCACTCGTCGATGAGCTCTTGCTTGCGATCGGCGTCGTTGACCGTCTGCACTGCAGTGCTGACGGCTTCCAGCTTGTCCTGGGCCTGTTCCCAGTCGCCGCGGGCGATCATGTCCTGGACCTGGTTGAGTTCGGTCTGCGCGGCGAGGGCCACCCGGTCGTCGCGTACCGACTGAGGCTCGCCGAACAGGGTCGTGCGGAGGCCGTACATGGCGTCGCCGGGGTGCGCGCCGACCACCACAGCACCGAATCCGCCGATGCACAGCAGTGCCGCGGCGACCGAACCGACCAACGTGAGGCCGCGATGCGCCCGCTTTCGGGTGACCGTCCCGGCCCGCACGGCCGCGGCGGCCTCCTGCTCGGAAACCAGGCCCGTCGCGGGGGACCGTCTCGCGTCGTCTCGCCAGCCTTCCAGCAGCGAAGCCAGCGCGAGGTCACCCGGATCGTTGGATGCCACCGGCTGCTCAGCGGCGAGCGCATCGATGAACCGATCGGCGCGGGCGATCGCATCCAGGGACGGCTCACCCCTGTCTCTTGGCGAACGACCGAAGTCAGGCATAGTCGTGTCCCGTCGCGATGATCTCGGACTTCAGCCGCGCCAGCGCGCGGTGCTGGGCCACCCGGACCGCTCCGGCAGTGCTCCCGACGGTGCTGGCGGTCTCCTCGGCGCTCAAGCCGACGACGATCCGAAGGATCAGAATCTCGCGCTGTTTCTCTGGCAGTACCTGGAGCAACGCGTTCATCCGCGCCGCCGAGTCAGCGTTCATCGCCATCTGCTCCGGGCCCGCCTCGGTGGAATGACGTTCCGGCACGACATCGGTGGGGTCCGCACGGTTGCGGCCCGCCGCACGATGTGCGTCAGCTACCTTGTGCGCGGCGATACCGTACACAAAGGCCAGGAACGGTCGTCCCTGATCCTGGTAGCGCGGCAGCGCCATCATGGCGGCCAAGCACACCTCCTGTGCGACATCATCAGCAGAGAGACCGCTACGCTCCGCCGAACCGAACCTCGCTCGGCAGTACCGAACCACGATCGGACGGATGGTCTCCAGCACTTCCCGGAGCGCGTCCCGATCGCCCGCCACGGCGTCAGCAACGACAGAATCGAGACGTTCTCCCGAAATTGTCATCGACTTCGGCATCTCCAACGTTACGAACCGGACACATCCCGGCTGTGTGGCACAGCTAGACAATAACGGCCCAGTCCGCCTTTCGACCGTCAGCGGTCACACCAGAGTCCGCCCCTGTGCCGCACCAAGGCGGCGCTGACGTCCCTGATCGCCTGCACCTCGTCCGTTGTGTGCGTGGCGCTTCCGATGTCGGCCAGCAGGCACGCCACCGCCCACCGCAGCGGCACCAGCCCTGACCGGCCGGTGGCCTCGAGGGCCGCGTCGGCGACCGCGCGGGCCCGCCCAATGGAGCCGGCGCTGCACAGGGCAGCGGCCAGCACCACATCGCTCTTGGCGCGGTGCCGCGCCGATACCGGCACAGCAAACAGCGCGCCGGCCAGTTCAACGGCCCGCTCGGCATGCAGGACGGCGTCGTGCCCGGCTCCGACGGCCATCGCGAGTTCAGCGCTGACCCACGCCAGCCGCACCCCCAGCCGGTGCGCCGGCGCGTCCGCCGCGGCCAGGTGGTCACGGGCACGCCGCAGCAATGCGGCCGAAGCGGCGAAACGGCCCACACCCAGCGCATCGGCGGCCAGTCCGATCAGCGCGTCGACGACCGCGTCGGTCGCCAGTCCCGCCGTCTCCGCGGTCGGGGGGGTCAGCGCCAGCGCCCGGCCGTCCGAGCCGCCGGCGAGTCGGTGCCAGCCGAGTTGCCTGAGGAACGATGCCTGCGTGCTGTGCGCGAGTGAAGCCAGCGGGCCGGATGGTTCACCGCGACACAGCGCCGCGAGGTCAGCGCGCGCGCAGCTGTATCGACCCTGCCCGCCGGCCGCGACCGCGCGCAGCCATAGTCCATACGGCGAACCTGCGGTGGGCAGCGGCCACCGGCCCGGCTCATTGCCGAAGGCGGCTGCGGCCAGCGTTGCCTCGATCATCGGATCGCGACGCTACCAACTCACCCCGCTGCGGCGGTTAACAGTTTGTGGTCGGCGTGTTACGGCCACGTCAACTGCCTAACGCGCGCGCGGCCATACGCCCGCGACACCCCCGGCGGCAGCTCAGGACACGTCGCAATGATGAAGGTGAGGTAAATTCTCGGCCTGCGGTTATGCGATTCAGCACATGACTCTGCTATTGACTGAGTTTCCTGGACTCCCCTACCTTGTGTGCACGAGTAGGTCATCGGCGACAGCACTCGGACCGGTTCCACAGCTCACGCGTTGTCAAACTTACGCGGAGAGAAGGGTTTTCCAATGCCACAGCCGCAGCAGCTACCCGGACCCAACGCCGACATCTGGGACTGGCAGATACATGGCCTTTGCCGGGGCGTCGACTCCGCCATGTTCTTCCACCCCGACGGGGAGCGCGGACGCGCCCGGGTGTCGCGCGAAATGCGTGCCAAAGAGATGTGCCGGCGCTGCCCGGTGATCGCCCAGTGCCGCTCCCACGCGCTGGCCGTCGGCGAGCCCTACGGCATCTGGGGTGGCCTTTCGGAATCCGAGCGCGAATTCCTGCTCAAAGGCGGTATCCGCCGCACTGCCTGATCGAGCCAGGCGAGAAGGCCCATCCCGGATACCGGGATGGGCCTTCTCGCTGTAGATCAGTGCGCGTGACCGTGGTGGGCGTCGGCTTCCTGGTCGGCCGGCTTCTCCACCACCGCCGTTTCGGTGGTCAGGATCATCCTGGCCACCGACGCGGCGTTGAGCACCGCCGAACGGGTGACCTTCACCGGATCGATGACACCGTCGGCGTGCAGGTCGCCGTAGCTCAGCGTGGCGGCGTTGAAACCATGCCCGGCGGGCAACTCAGTGACCTTGTTCACCACGACCGAGCCGTCCAGACCGGCGTTAGCCGCGATCCAGTACAGCGGGGCGCTCAGCGCCGCGGAGAATACCTCGACACCGAGCGCCTCGTCGCCGGTCAGCGAAGCGCGGAGCTCCTCGAGCGCCGGCCGGGCCTGGACCAGCGCGGCACCGCCGCCGGTGATGATGCCCTCCTCGACCGCGGCCTTGGCCGCCGCCACCGCGTCTTCCACGCGATGCTTGCGCTCCTTGAGCGCGGTCTCGGTGGCCGCACCGACCTTGATGACGGCGACCCCGCCGGACAGCTTGGCCAGCCGCTCCTCGAGCTTCTCGCGGTCCCAGTCGGAGTCGGTGGTCTCGATCTCCGCGCGCAGTTGCGCCGCACGGCCCGCGATGGCCTCTTCGCTGCCGCCGCCTTCGACGATCACGGTGTTGTCCTTGCTGACCACGATCCGCCGCGCCGAGCCCAGCACGTCCAGGCCGACCTCGCGCAGCAGCAGCCCCACGTCAGGATTGACGACCTGCCCGCCGGTGACTACCGCCAGATCCTCCAGGAACGCCTTGCGGCGGTCACCGAAGAACGGGGCCTTGACCGCAACCGCCTTGAGCGTCTTGCGGATGGCGTTGACCACCAGCGTCGACAGCGCCTCACCTTCGACGTCCTCGGCGATGATCAGCAGCGGCTTGCCGGTTTCGGCGACCTTCTCCAGCAGCGGCAGCACGTCAGGCAGTGAGCCGATCTTGTCGCGGTGCAGCAGCACCAGGGCGTCCTCGAGCACCGCCTCCTGCAGGTCGAAGTCGGTGATGAAGTACGCCGACAGGAAGCCCTTGTCGAACTGCACACCGTCGGTGACCTCGAGCTCGGTGTTCATCGTCGAGGACTCCTCGACGCTGACCACACCATCGTGGCCGACCTTGGTCATCGCCTCGCCGACCAGCTCGCCGACCTCCTCGTCGCGCGAGGACACGGTGGCGACCTGCGCGATGGCGGTCTTACCCGACACCGGTGTGGCCGCTGCCAGCAGCGCCTCGGACACCGCGTCGGCTGCCTTGCCGATGCCCGACCCGAGCGCAATCGGGTTGGCGCCGGCAGCGACATTGCGCAGTCCGCCCTTGATCAGCGCCTGCGCCAGCACGGTCGCGGTGGTGGTGCCGTCGCCGGCGACATCGTTGGTCTTGGTGGCCACCGACTTCACCAGCTGGGCGCCGAGGTTCTCGAACGGATCTTCCAGGTCGATCTCGCGGGCGATGGTGACGCCGTCGTTGGTGACCGTCGGGCCACCGAACGCCTTGGCCAGCACCACGTGCCTGCCGCGTGGGCCGAGCGTCACCCGGACCGCGTCGGCCAGCTTGTCGACACCGGCCTCCATCGCGCGCCGCGCGGTTTCGTCGAATGCAATCAGTTTGCTCATGAGCTCTTTCCGGAGTCGATACGCACGCCGCCCCGGCAATCACCCGCAACATCTACGGGGATCACCGGGGCGGACATGGTGATTACTTGGAGACGACAGCCAGCACGTCGCGGGCTGAGAGGATCAGGTACTCCTCGCCGTTGTACTTGATCTCGGTGCCGCCGTACTTGCTGTAGATCACGACATCGCCGGTCGACACGTCCAGGGGAATCCGCTTCTCGCCATCCTCGTCCCAGCGGCCGGGGCCAACTGCGACGACGGTGCCTTCCTGCGGCTTCTCCTTGGCGGTGTCGGGGATCACAAGACCGGACGCGGTCGTGGTCTCGGCCTCGTTGGCCTGTACGAGGATCTTGTCCTCGAGTGGCTTGATGTTCACGCTCGCCACGATGGAGCCC